>JBBIHP010000030.1:2212-26544 GCA_037446915.1 Ignavibacteria bacterium | reverse complement strand
AACTGGCCCCATTATATCCTTTGAAATCCGAAAAGTAATTTGCACCTATTGATATGTATTCTATTGATGGAATCTGGAAAATATGTTTGTAACCAATTCTTATAAAATTTTTTTTATCTGAATTAAACAGGTATGAGTATTCTGCACCAACATAACCGATTGGGTAATTATAACCTCCCGAGTAAAAAGAAAAAATTGGGATTTCTTTTGAGAGTCCAAAAAATTTTTTATTATTCATCATAACAAGAGTTGGAGAAGGTAATCCAAAAATAATTCCTCCAAAGCAGCAAACCTGTAGTAACCCTGAACCCTTATCTTTTTCTATTGCAATCATTCTGGGAATTTCAACTTCATAAAGCTGACTTCGCGATTCAGTTCCTTCACTATCCTTTACATATATAAAATATTTCAATCGCGCGTATTTATATAATTCTTCGGCAAGAATAATTTCAATCTTATGATTATCATTCAGTTTAGTGGAGACCGAATAATCGCGGTCACCCAACAACTGAACTTTTGCAGTACAACTATCACTTGTAAAAAATGAAAGGTAAAATTTATATGGTTGTTCTTGAGTAATGTATGAATCGATAACAAATACTTCTGTATCACCGTAAGCTGTAGAATCAACCTGGGCGAAAGTTGTTGATAAAAAAATAAAAATTCCCGCAATAGATAGTTTGTTCGATTTCATTAATAATCCAAAAATGCATTGGCAAATTAAGATTTTTCCGATTAAGTGAGTAACCCGTTGACATCAAAATTGATACAATATTTAATGTTCAGTGCCGCCCTCAATCTTTTAGCAATTTGCTTATATTTGTTCTAACAATTGTTAGAAATAAATAACGGAGACAATTTGAAAATTCTTATATCAAATGACGATGGTATTGATTCCCCGGGAATTGCTGCATTAGCAAAAGAGATGAAAAAAATTGGTGAAGTAACAGTAATTGCTCCGCGTACCGAACAAAGCGCTGTAGGGCATGCTATTACAATGAAAATTCCACTAAGAATTACTGAGTATTATAAAAATGGGGATTTCTTCGGATATGCAATAGATGGTACACCGGCGGACTGCCTTAAAATTGGTATTCGTAATATATTAAAGACACGTCCCGATATTGTATTATCCGGTATAAATAACGGCTCGAATACAGCAATTAATATTATCTACTCCGGAACCGTTTCTGCAGCACGTGAAGCTGCTATAATGGATTTACCGGCTATCGCAATTTCACAGACAAGTCATGATGCTAAAGATTTTTCTTACGCTGCACAAATTGCAGCCGAACTTACCAGTAGAGTACTCAAAGAAGGATTAACAAAAGGAACATTATTAAATGTTAACGTTCCTAATTTGCCAAAGGAAGAAATTGCGGGTATCTTATTAACACAGCAAGGTAAATCCAAATGGGACGATGTTTATGAAGAGCGAATTGATCCTTACGGTAAAAAATATTACTGGTTGACAGGTAGTCTTATTGAATCTGACAACGATTTAATTACCGATCAGTATGCTATTAAGAATAATTACGTTTCTATTACTCCAATCCATTTCGATTTGACAGATTACAAAATGTTTGATGCAATGAAAGATTGGCATATAGAAACTCTTATGAAATAAAAAATTAAATGGGGAAAATAGAAAGCATCAATATTACTTTAAGCGGGAGTCTAATTTTTATAATATTAGGTTCTCTATTATTAATATTCTTCACTCTCTATATTTATAAATATACACTTCCGGAAATTGCTTTCCCTTTACGATACCTTTTAATTACAATCCGCTCGCTGGTAATAATTTTACTATTACTTATTATTTTCGAACCGCAACTATCCATTAAGCATTCAGTATTAATTGAGAAATCGAATTATTTATTTATTGATAATTCCTCTTCCCTTTCTGTTAAGGACAGTAGTGCCAGATTAGAAAAGATAAATGCATTCAGGAATGATTTTAATGAAATGAATACAGCGAAGAATCGGCAATATCTTTTTGGAATTGAACCGGCGGAATTATCAGACACCGGCAAACAGAATATTAACTTAAATGAACCTCTTACTAATTTCGCTAAAATATTCGATATATTAAAATCTACTAACGACATTAGTACAATTACAATAGTAAGCGACGGAATTATTACCGATGGATATGAACCGGTTTACGATGCCGAGAAAATTGGGCTTCCCATTTACACAATTGGAATTGGTGATACATCATATCAAAAAGATATTTATGTTAAGGATGTGATATTCAACCAGAATATTTATGCTGAGAAACCGACTGAAATTGAATTCTCGCTCATTCAAGCTGGTTATGATAATCAGTTAACAAAGGTTTCACTTTTTGAAGAGGATAAGCTTGTTCAGACTAAAGATGTTCAACTATCATCCACCGGCATAAGCAGAATTAAATTTGATTTTACTCCTCGCACAAGCGGCGAAAAAAGAATGCGCATAAGCTCAACAGCTATGCCACGTGAGTCCAACATTGTCAATAACTCGAAAGTATTTTATCTGAACGTACTTAAGAGCAAGGTTAAGGTTACGGTTATTTCAGGTAGTCCATCACCTGACCTTTCTTCCATAATAAATTCTCTATCATCTGATAAGAATATTGATGTCCGCAAGATTATTCAAATCGGCTCAAATAAATTTATGGATGGACTTAATCTTGCTGCAATAGATAGTGCTGATATTTTATTTATGATTGATTTTCCGCGCCAAAACTCTCCTGATGAATTGATAAACAAAGCTCTTGTGAATATCCAGAATAGTAAACCATTCTTTTTACAGATTACTTCTAATACGGATTTAAATAAATTGAAGCGGTTTGAAATTTTTCTACCTGTGAGTATAAACAGCATTAAAGATGAAAACATACAAATGCAGCCGGAAATTGTTACAGGGAATTTCAATTCAATTTTTTCCAGTATGTCTACACAGCAAAATATTTGGTTATCGCTTCCACCTATAACAAGAAACAATTCTGAACTGTTACCCAAAGCAGAAAGCTCTGTCTTAATCAGATCGATCGTTAAAAATATTCCCATTAATACACCGTTACTTATATCAAAAAGTCTTGGAAGGCAAAGATCAATATCTCTAATTGCCGGGGATATCTGGCGGTGGCAGCTATCAGTAGCAGATAGAAATCCGTTGTTCTTTTCTAGTTTTA
Organism: Ignavibacteria bacterium; assembly: GCA_037446915.1. Taxonomy (GTDB): domain Bacteria; phylum Bacteroidota; class Ignavibacteria; order Ignavibacteriales; family Melioribacteraceae; genus DSXH01. The sequence continues at coordinate 23,363 of JBBIHP010000030.1, read as the reverse complement.
TAAATGATATTGTAAAGTGGCTAAATCTTGCAGATAGTAAAAAACAATTTACTATCAGCACCGGGAAAAAAATCTATAGCCTGGGAGAAAAAATAGAATTTACTGCCGAATTATATGACCAGACATTTACACCGATCAGTTCTGCAGATATTACTTTAGATATTCGAAGAGGACAAACAAATTATAATCTAAAACTTGACAAAGTTAGAGATGGTATTTTTAACGGCAATTTAGAATTAACTGAAACAGGTGATTATTCATTTGATGCGATCGCAAAATTCGACGGTGTGGAATTAAAAAGTGATGCTGGAAGACTCAGCATTGTAACTGGTTCGGTTGAAAAACTGGATACAAGAATGAATATGAATTTTTTAAAGCAACTGGCTCATATTTCCGGCGGCAATTATTTCTCGATTGATGACACTGATAAATTTATTGAAGAGATAAAAAAAGTAAATCAAAAGTCGGATAATTCACAAATTATATTTGATGAAATTCAAATCTGGTCCAACACGTGGACAATGGTATTAATAATTTGTTTATTTGCAATTGAGTGGTTCATTAGAAAAAGAATTGGAATGTTATAAATATTCAGGTATAAAAATGGCATTTATTGATTTTACAGAATCCGAATTAGTTAATGTTAAGGATATTGATAATCAGCACCTGAAGATGGTGAATATTATCAATAGAATTCATTCCGGCATATCTAATACCAGCAATTATAATTACACATCGGACTTACAAGCTTTAATTGACGAAATAGAAATTCATTTTGAAACCGAGGAAAGGTATATGAAAGAAAATCTATTTCCCGGATATTATTCTCACAAACTTGAGCATGACAGATTTTTCAACCAGATGGTTAATAATTTCGAGAAAATGAAAGAGGATCGATCAAGTAACATCGGCGAGCAGCTTAACAGCTTCAAACGCTGGTTTTATAACCATCTAGACCTTAGCGATAAAAAATGCGGAACATTTCTAAATTCTAAAGGAATATTATAAGCTGTGTTAGTAATGTTTAACCAGCTTCTGGATTTTTTCTTACCCCGGCTATGTGTATCGTGCTTTGCAAAACTGAATTATAACGAGCATTATCTATGCAATAATTGTTTTGATGAGATAAACAAACCCGACTTGATGAGATTGCAACACGAATACAATAGAAAGTTTGCCGATGAAAAAATTATTTCAGGTTTTACATCAGCATTTATTTTTGAAAAAGATAAAGCACTTCAGCATTTAATTCACTCGCTTAAGTATAATGAGAATTTTAGAATTGGTATTTATTTAGGTAGAATAGTTGCACAATTATGCCGGGAAAAAATTATGGAATGGAATGCAGAACTTATCATCCCGGTTCCTTTACATCACCTTAAGAAGGCAGAAAGAGGTTACAATCAATCCTTCTACATTGCAAAGGGAATTGGATCAACGCTTAATATAAAGCTTATTCACTCTTCAATTAAACGTAAAAGATATACGAGCACTCAGACAGCTCTTTCCTTAATTGAAAGAAAAGATAATATAAAGGATGCGTTTGAATTGAAAAATACGAGATCGGTTCATGGGAAAAATGTAATTCTTGTTGATGATGTTATTACTACTGGGGCTACAATTTCCGAATGCGGTAAAATATTACTCGATGAAGGTGCTGCTAAAGTATTTGCTCTTTCGGTTGCAATTGCTGACTGAAATTCAGTATTCGGGAAGCATTAAAGATTTTTGAAATCCTTAAGCAAATTATTAAACTTCAGCAGGAATATAATTACCTATTAAATATCACTCTAACTTTTGTTCCTTTATGTTTTTCACTTTCAAAATCAATAAAAGCATCATTAAGTTCACAGTGTTTTTTTACAATTGCCAATCCAAGCCCCGTCCCTTCAAACATACGGGAATAACTATTGTCTTCCTGTGAAAAAACATTGAACAGAAATGGAATGTATTCAGCTTCAATACCTATTCCACTATCTTTCATTTCAACAATTATATGCCCTTGTTCATCATTACATAAAAGAATCTCAATTCTACCAGAGCTTGTGTATTTTAACGCGTTATCAAGTAACTGGAGGAAAATCTGGTATACTCCGTATCTATCGCCAATAATTTTTGCGTTGCTAAGGTTGTTTGTTAAAGTGAGAAGTAGATTTTTTTGATGAATCTTATCGGAGTATTCTTGAACAAGTGGTTGAAAAATTTCTTTCATTATATCAAATTCAGAATAGCTTAACTCGTATGTACCGGAATGTAATTGAGACATTTCCAGTATTAAATTAATTGTTCTTTTTATTCTATCACACTCGGATTGAATTATGTGAATGTCCCCATTTATGTTTTTTATTTCATTTGCTTCAATATCGGATTTTAACAGGGAAACCATATTCATAATAACATTTAATGGAGTTTTAATTTCGTGTGATATGTTTGTAAAAAATCCTGTAATTAAATTCTCATATTTTTGTTTTCTGGTTGATGCCGCAATTGAATTGAATTCACTGTTCTTTTTGTCTGTAACATCATAAACAAATGCTTCATAAAATAAATCGCTGTTAGAATGATTATTGCATATTCTTGCGGTTTCTTTCAAGTAAATAACATTCCATCCCCTTTTAATCCAAGTAGATTCAATATCTTTTACAAAACCATATTTTTTTAGAGCCGACTTAAATTCGGTTCTCTTTTCATTATCAAAAACAAAATCATTTTCAAAATTCGGATTTGTAACCAATTCTTCAAAGTCGTACCCCAGCATGTTAAGAAAAACCTTATTGGCACTTTTTAATCTACCATCAAAATATGCCTGATAATAACCGACTGAAGCCCAACCGCATATATTTTGAACAAGTTTTTCTCTCTGCAATTTATATACGGAAGGATTCATCTTCTCAGAAATATCAACATTACGGACGTATCTACCGATATAATTGTTATTAATATCATAAACCGCCTGGCACATATGCGAGATCCATCGGATGTCCCCATTTTTTTTAATAATCCTGAATTCCTCGCAACAGAAATTCTTATTGGTCATAATTGCTTTTGCATGGCTGGTACTTTTTTTCAAATCTTTTGAATAAGTAATATGACTCAGGAAATGCGGATACTTGATGAGTTCATTAATCTCATAACCTGTTATGTGTTTTGCTGAAGGGGACATATAACTGATAGTTCTATCAGGATTGATCCAGTATATCCAATCCTCAGAAAATTCTGCGATTAATTTAAAAAATTGTTCGCGGCATTCTACACAGTGATTCTTATCAACTGTCTCATTAACATTAGGGTATAATTCAACATTTTTGGTTGAAGAAACATTTTCGACTTCCATAATTTCCTTCCCTTCAGATTTACAAATCATTTATTAAGGTGTGGAATTGAAAACATTTTAATTGTATGCCCACAAAGTTTTCAATTCCACTGAGAGGGTCGATTCAAACCTAATTTTTGATGTGAGTTATTCAAATTACTAAGAGATAAGCGATATTAAAACCACGATAAGTGATTAGTAAGTGTTCTATGTCAATATATTTTTAATTCTCCTACCGTATCGCTGGCTAACGCCAACTTTATTTTGATAATTCTTAAGAGAGATTGAAAATCTATTACTACTCAACCGTTCTATTTTTTCGATGTAATTTAGATTAATTATTGTTTGTCTATGAATTCTAATAAACTCGTTATTTGGGAGATATTTTTCCCAGTATTTCATGAGTTTTCGTATTATGTATTTTTTCCCGTCTGTAAAAATCAAAAGAGAATAGTCCTTCATACTTTTTATCATCAGTAAATCTTTTACGGGGTAAAAACTGGGATATTTTTTAACATCAATAAAGATATGACCGTTATATGCTAAAGGTCTTTTGGTGTCTCCCAGAATATTTTTTTGAACATTTTGACCGGTCATTATTTTTGAAGTAGAGCCTTTTTCAATTAACTCTATAATTTTATTTCTTTTTTTGAATTGAACATCAATGGAACGCAATAATTCATCGAATGTAAATGGTTTAGTAATGTAATCATCAGCCCCTAATGTCATTCCCTTTCTAATATCATCTCTCTGTGTTTTAGCAGTAATAAAAATTACAATCGGTGGAATTGGATATTCGAGCTTTTTAATTTCGGATAATATTTTATATCCATTTATATCCGGCAGCATAATATCACAAAGTATTAAATCCGGCTGGTAATTTAACATTACTTTTAATCCATCTTTGCCATTTGGACATAAAATGACATCATACCCATGCTCTTTTAAGAATAATAAAGTGTTTTGTGCAAGGTCGTAATTATCTTCTATTATTAAAATTTTTTTCATTATTAGCTAAGTGGAATTAACAATTTAAATTCCGACCCTTCATTTAATATGCTGGAACATTTTATTTTGCCTCCAATCATATCAGCAAAATTCTTAACAATAGTTAAACCAAGTCCAACTCCCGGAATTGCGGCAGCATTTTCACCCCTAAAAAATGGGTCAAATAGATTTTTCAAATCGTTGTTAGAAATTCCTATCCCTTCATCTCTAACAGAGAATTCTAATTCCTTACCAATTGATTTAATCTCCAATCTAATTTGTCCACCTTCAGGAGAAAATTTTATTGCATTATTTATTAAGTTTAGTATAATTTGTTTTAATATAAATCCATCGCAGACAATATCCATAATTTTTTCATCGATATTTACTATCAGTATATGCGTATTGCTTAAATTAACGGCAATTTCTTCAAGCAAACCATTTATAAACTTTCTAATATCTATTGATACAGATTGTGTTTTTCTTTGAATAATATTGTATTGATAATACTCTGTAATCCTTTCAAGTATTTCAGTAAGAATATCTATCGACTTTTTAATTCTATTCAAAACCTCTTGCTGTCGTAATAAATTTTCTTTTTTAATATAGAAAGCAAGCAATTCAACTGAACTTTGAAGAGAAGCTAATGGGGTACGGAATTGATGTGATGTTGACGTAATAAATTCAGCTTGCAAATTTTTTAGTTTCTTTGAAACTACTTTATTTCTTGAAGAGTTTTTCTTTTTACGAGTAGTTAAGGATTTAATACCTTTTGCAATATTATTCCCCCTCTTTTTCAATGATTTTCCCCTCATTCGAACTAAATTCTCTTAATCGTATTGAATTAATTAAATTAAGTCACTCCTTCACGAATAGATTTTCTCAATATTAATTACTGCACCCGATATAAAATACAAAAATAAAATAATAAAAGTTCGTACTTAAGGGATTAGTTCAAATAATATTTGTATTATCGAATAAAGAGTGGGGAATATTGAAGCAATAACAATAATTAATTACATTTTATCCGGAGCACTAACGCCAAGAATCGTCAACCCATTTTTAAGAACTATTTGAGTTGCATTTATAAGGGATATTCTAGCTTCCGCAAGATTTTTTTCACTGCCAATAATTCTGCAAACAGTATAAAATTTATGGAATAGTGAAGCCAGTTCTTCTAAATAGATTGTAATTTTATGCGGTTCAAAATTTTCGGCACTTAATAAAACCTCTTCCGGAAATTCATACAATTTTTTAAGTAAATTCTGTTCTTCAGCTGTAGAAAGCAGATAAAGATTTTCCAAAGAACTTTTAAGATTTTCACCCTCTGTCATTCTTAATATCGATGATATTCGCGCATGAGCGTATTGTAAATAAAACACAGGGTTTTCATCGGACTGCTTTTTAGCAAGATCAAGATCAAAGTTCAGATGACTACTCATACTCCTCATTATAAAAAAGTATCTTACAACATCGCTGCCAACTTCATCAATTAATTCATCGAGTGTAATATAATTTGCTTTACGGGTGGACATTTTAACAATTTCCCCCTTTTGCATAATTGTTACAAATTGATGAATAAGTACTTTAACTTTTTGAGAATCATAACCTAACGCATTCAATCCGGCAAGGACATCAGGATACGTTGCATTATGGTCGGAACCGAATAAATCTACCATCAAATCGTAACCGCGTTCAAATTTTGTGATATGATATGCAATATCGGGTAAACGGTATGTCGGTTCTCCTGATGATTTAACAATCACCTTATCGGATTCATTCCCCAACTCGGATAATTTAAGCCAGGTAGCTCCTTCCTTTTCATACGACAGGTTTTTTAATTTAAACTCATCCAGAAGCAACTGGATTTTACCATCCTCATAAAGAGTATGTTCATTATAATACCGTTTAAACTCTATACCGAGCTTGGCCAATGTTTTATTAATGTCGGCAAAAATCTCACTTTCAGCTTTCTGTTTAAATTTACCTTCGGCATCTTCATTTAATAATGAATCTCCAAATTCATTAATGAGGGCTGCAGCAATATCCTTTATGTATTCTCCTTGATAATAGTCCTCAGGAAACTCAATTATATTTTTCAGCAATTCCAGATAACGTAATCGAACCGAACCACCAAGAACACGCATTTGCCGGCCGGCATTATTAAAATAATATTCGCGTTCAACATCATAACCAATCCACTCTAAAATATTTGCAACGGTATCACCTATAACAGCATTGCGTCCGTGCCCAACAGTTAACGGTCCGGTTGGGTTTGCTGAGACAAATTCAACAAGAGCCTTTTTACCAAAATACTTTTTCGATTTACCGAAATTCTTATTTTCATCTAATATCCGGGTTAAAATACCGGGTATGTAAGAAGTAGAAAAATAAAAGTTTATAAAACCGGGTCCCGCTATATCAATTTTCTTTATTACCGATTTATCGTATTCAAGGTTTGATATTATTTCAGTAGCAACATCGCGGGGGGACTTTTTTAGTTTCTTGGATAATAAAAGAGCAATGTTTGTAGAATAATCACCGTAGTTTTGTTGATTTGGAATAGTAAAAATTTTATCGACATCATTGAGATATAATAACTTTTCAGAAGTCTTTTCAAATAAACTAATCAAGTACTTTTTCAATTACTTCTCCTAATAGACTTTGGACTTTTAGATTTTACCGATTTCTTAGGTTTCTTTTCGGTATCATCATCAACTACAATAACAGGTGCATCGCCCCAGAATTTTTCCAGGTTATAATAATTACGTGCCTCATTCTTAAATACATGAACAATTACATCAAAGTAGTCAAGTAAAATCCAATTCATAGTCTCATAGCCTTCCCTATTGGAACACTTAATCCGTTGTTCAGAAAGCTTATCTTCAATCTCGTCGGCAATTGCTTTCACCTGTCGGTCAGAATCAGCAGAACAGATAACAAAAAAATCAGCGATTGTAGAAAGCTTACGCAAATCAAGAATTTTAATATCATAACCTTTTTTATTCTTAATTAAATCGGCAATAATATTTGCAAAATTTAATGATGTCACTCTTTACCTCATTTAAGTGGTTGTAAAGTATAATAATCTCGTCCAATTACAATTGAAACATCGAGAAAATAATCATTATTAAGCTGCTGAATAACATTTTCGCTTTTAACTCCTAAAGCTTTGGCAACAAAAAGGGCATTCGCTTTATTTCCGGTTCTATCAATAACAATAGTTTCATCCATATCGAAGCGGATATAATTACTCATATTAACAACATCAAATTTATTGTTACGGAGAAAATCGGTAAATCGATCTGCGATACCTCCGACTCCGCATCCATTAAGAACTTCAACCTGAATTATTTCAGAAACAGTTTGATTATCGGACACACCATTGTTAGCACTTTTAGGATTGGTCAGCTTTATATAAATGGAATAAACCATAAACAGAATGAGCGTCAATAGAATAAAGATAGCAATATTCAGAAATAGGTTATTTGTTGAGGTTTTTATATCAACGGATTTATTCGCGGACTTCTTAGAATTACTCTTTTCCAATTCTCTCAGAGTTAATATATCAGAAAATATTTGAGGGGAAATTTAATAAAAATCTACTTCTCTTTCTCATCCCACCTACTATCGAACCACGAAGAACGATAGAAAGGATAATTATCGTACATATATGGGGAATAATAACCGGCTGGATAACTCCTATACTGAAGAATAATGTTCATGTTTTCTGAGGGCTTATAATTTAATTGTGCCCGGCTTAAGTAAATACCATTAATTTGTTTTGAAAATTCTTTACCGAAGGAATTATAAGGTGAATTAACAAGACTAATATCAGCTTGAAAATTTAACTGATCATTAAATTTATAAAACATGCTATTGGTATATGTGCTTAATGCCAGGTTACCAAATCCAGATGTTTGATATGAAAGGTCGAATGTATGGCTCATTTTAAAATTATCGGGATTGAATAAACCGAATAATGAGGAAGAACTATTATTTAATATTCCACTTTTAATATCGGGTTGTTTATTTAGTTCATCTCTAAACTGAGCATAAACATTTAGGGATGATAAAATTAAAAGTATCAATAATAGTTTTTTCATATTCTTTTCCATCTTTTTTGCTTTAACAGTAATTACATTAAAAATGTTTCCCGTTAAATTACAATGCAAGTTTAGACTTTCTAATAAAAATTATCAAGTCAAAATGATAGTTTATTTAATCTGGACAGTCATCTCTATTTCAACAGGGGCATTCATGGGTAATTCATTTACACCAACTGCACTTCTTGCATGTTTACCGGCTTCGCCAAAAATCTGAACCATCAATTCCGATGCACCGTTAGCAATTTTGGGTTGCTGATGAAAACCGATTGCAGAATTAATGAATACTGTCAGTTTTACAATACGTTCTATTTTATCCATGTCATGTATAACAGACTTAATTGCAGAAAGACAATTAATAGCTGATTGCCGTGCGCATTCAATTCCTTTTTCTTCAGATACTTCATAACCAACTTTACCCTCAAATAAAAGTTTTCCCTCCTTAAACGGAAGCTGGCCGGCTGTCATAACCAGATTGCCAGATTGAATAGCAGGTATATATGCTGCTAATGGCTTTGGTGCAACTGGTAAATCATGGCCGATTAATTCTCTTATTTTCTGCTCAATCATTTTTTCTCCGTAATTGTTTTTACAAATATATTAAAAATGATTAATAACTTTTATTTGTATTCTATTTTCATTCTGTTAATTTTACAAATAAAAAAGGTAAAGGGAATGACAGGGAAAAAATTTCAGGAACTTGCAGATATAATGAAGAGACTACGTAAAGAATGTCCGTGGGATAGAGAGCAAACTCACGATTCAATTAAAGGCGCAACTATTGAAGAAACCTATGAACTAATAGAATCGATTGATCTGAAAGACTACAAAGAAATGAAATCGGAGCTTGGGGATCTATTGCTCCACATTTTATTTCATTCCGTGATTGCTGAAGAGGATAATCAATTCAATATTAATGATGTGATTGATACAATTAAAGACAAACTAATTAGAAGGCATCCTCATGTATTTGGTGAAGTGAAAGTAAATGGGACAGAAGAAATTGTAAAGAATTGGGAAGAGATTAAACTTTCAGAAGGTCGTGAATCTGTTCTTGAAGGTGTGCCTAAAAATTTACCGGGTTTAGCACGTGCATATCGACTTCAGGAAAAAGCTTCTAAGGTTGGTTTTGATTGGGAAAATAAAAATGATGTCTGGAAAAAAGTTATTGAGGAAATAGAAGAAATGCATGAAATGGAAAAGAGTAATAATAAAATAAAACTGGAAGAAGAACTGGGAGATGTGTTCTTTGCACTTACAAATTATGCCCGGTTTTTAGGAATCAATCCTGAGAATGCACTACGTTTAACAAATGAAAAGTTTATTTCCAGGTTTACTTATGTTGAAGAGAAAATAAAAGAATCGGGTAAAAAACTGTCAGAATCAAATTTACATGAACTGGACAAATATTGGGAAGAGAGTAAGAAAAAGAATAAGTCTAATTAATATCAAATATTATTTAGCTTCCTTTTTACCACCGTTATCGCTATAATGTTTTTCATATGCATCAATAATATCTTTAACAAGTTTATGTCTAACAACATCACCTTTGTCAAAATAAACAAATCCAACTCCATCAACTTTTCTAAGGATTTCTTTCACCTGAACCAATCCACTTTGAGAGTATGTTGGCAAATCGATTTGAGTAATATCGCCTGTAATTATTGCTTTGGAATTTGGTCCTAATCTGGTTAAGAACATTTTCATTTGCATACCGGTTGCATTTTGCGCCTCATCCAGAATGACATATGCATTATTTAAAGTTCTACCACGCATATATGCCAGTGGGACAATCTCAATAATCCCTTTTTCGATATAATTTCTCAATTGTTCCGATGGAAGCATTTCCTCGAGAGCATCATATAAAGGTCGTAAATAAGGATCAATTTTTTCTCTAAAATCCCCCGGTAAAAATCCCAGACTCTCACCGGCTTCAACAGCAGGTCTGGCAAGTACAATTTTTCTTACTATATTCTTTTTAAAAGCCGCAACTGCCAAAGCTACTGCAAGATATGTTTTGCCGGTTCCCGCCGGACCGATTGCAAAACAGATATCATTTTCCCTCACACTCTTAACATACTCAATTTGATTTGGTGTTTTAGCTTTTATTACATCTTTTTTTGAATAAAGAACAATATTCTCAAAATCATTATTATCGATAATTTCTTTACCCTGAACAGTTAAGTCTATTATTGTTTCAATATCTTTTACCTGTAATTTCCCGGAAGTATTAACAACGTAAATCATCTCCTTAAAAACTTTTTCAACCGCTTCCACTTCCTCTTTAACGCCCTGAATAATTACATTATCGCCTCTAACTGTTACATTGGTACTGAATCTATCATTGATCGGTCTTAAGTTAGAATCGTTGTAACCCAACAATAAAAGCAGATTAACATTTTCGAGCCGAAGAATTTTTTCTATTTGCGTAAGAACCTCCAAATAAAAAAGCCCTCTTCCATTCCGGGAAAAGGGCTTATATAATCATATAAAAAAATTATTACTTTCCAATTGCCAATTATTTTGCAGTTTGAGCAGGTGGAGCAGGTTTGTAGTTCCTTCTTATTTTGTCATATTTAGATTTCTCTTCTTCAGTAAGATTAGGAATCTTAAATATTTGTTTTGGATAAATTAGATCCGGGTTTTTAATCTGATCCCTGTTAGCTCTATAAATCATTGGCCAAGCAAACGGATTATCATAATGTTCTTTTTTCTTTGCAATACCCCAGAGATGGTCACCTCTAACAACGGTATAATTGATTTCTTTTGGAGCATCCTGCCAAGCATCCAATTTTCTCTGTAATTGATTATGTACTTTATCAAAGAACTCAGGAAGAGCAGAAATTTTATTTTTCTTCAATGCATCAAGTTCTGCCTGACGGTCAGCTTTTGGAGCTTCTCTATTATCAATTTTTCTTTCAAGAGCATTTAGTTGATTTCTGAAATTATCAACATCAGCTTTAGTTGCACCAACCATAGAATATAATTCCTTCATACAATCGTCATATGCTTGCAGTTTATCGCGCGTAGCTTTCAAACCAGCAATTTCGGTTTTAAGTGTGTTTAATTCTGATGTAAGAGCAACTTTATTCTCTGTTAAACGATTAATTTCTTTTTGCCACTCTTCTTTGGTCATGTCTTCTGTTCTATTCTGTTGAGCATAAGCACTTACAGAGAGAAGCAGAACCAAAGTTAAAGCATATAGATATTTGTAAACTTTCATTATTTCCTCCTTTGGATAGATAGGTTAAAATTACATACCTAATTTTTCAAGGTTCTTTTTGGTTTCTGCTTTTAATTTTGCACATTCATCTAATTTTGCATTTCTTTCTGCAATATCTCTTTCGAGAGCGGCTTTTTCACTCTTAAGAGAATTAACTTCTTTTTCCAACGATTTTACTTCAGCACGTAGAGCTTCCAATTCTGCAATCTGTTCCTTGGAAATGCCGCTACATCCTGTAACACCAAGCATGCCAATAAATAATGCTATAACAAGCCCGGAGCTCAGCATTCTCTTTACTTTTGTCATTAGAGACCTCCTTTGGTTAATTAGTGATTTTAGATTTTTGCTGCCAAATATAATGAATTTTCTTTTATCTGGGGTAAAAATCGAATAAAATAAACTTAAGTGCTAATTAAATTACCCTTTTTTCAACCATACTGGTAAAATTGTTCCCACCAATTATTATATGATCGAAAACCTGAATCTCAATTATTTTACCCGCTTCTATCATACTTTTAGTTAATCGTATATCTTCATTACTTGGTTCAACATTGCCACTTGGATGATTGTGAATAAGGATGATATTAGCCGAGCTATTTTCTATTGCTACTTTAAATACTTCCCTCGGATGCACAACACTCGAGTTTAAATTTCCTACAGAAATTCTTTCGTACTTAATAATTTTATTTGCGGAATTAAGGCATACAACAATAAATACTTCTTTTACTTCATCTCTTAAAAGAGGGATAAAAATTTCTGCAATATCTGAAGGCGAGTTAATTTTCTTATTGGAAAACCATTTTTGCTCAGAAGCTGTCCTTCTTGTTAACTCGAAAGCAGCCACAAGCGTAACAGCTTTATCTTTCTTGATTCCAAAGTTAGATTTTAAGGAATCGATACTTTGAGTGGCAAGTAGATTTATATTACCATATTTATTAATAAGGTCACGTGCAATTTCGATTACATTTTTTCCTTTTGAACCCGTTCGTAATAATATGGCAATTAATTCGGTATTGGACAGACTTTGCGGACCGCGTAACAACATTTTTTCGCGTGGACGATCATCGGGCGGAAGTTCTTTTACTTTTGAAATAGTAACCCCCTGTTTTTGTTATTCCCATTCTATAGTTGAAGGTGGCTTGGAGCTGATATCATAAACCACTCTATTTACTCCGCGAACATTCCGTATTATTCTATTTGATACTTTTTCCAGGAATGAATTATCGAACCGATACCAATCGGCGGTCATTCCATCAGTTGATGTAACTGCTCGTAGAGCAAGAACATTTTCATAAGTTCTTGAATCACCCATTACTCCCACTGATTGAACGGGAAGCAAAACCGCAAACGCTTGCCAAATTTTGTCATAAATATTATCTGCGTGCAATTCATCAATAAATATTTCATCAGCTTCTCTAAGAATTTCCAACCTTTCCTTAGTAATTTCACCGAGCACACGAACTGCCAAACCGGGTCCCGGGAATGGGTGGCGCTTGATAAATATTTCAGGTAAACCTAATTCATAACCAATCATTCTAACTTCATCTTTAAAGAGCTCGCGGAACGGTTCGATAAGTTTGAGATTCATTTTTTCAGGCAATCCGCCGACATTATGATGTGTTTTAATTGTTGATGAAGCTCCTTTTACGGTAACAGATTCAATTACATCTGGATATAAAGTTCCCTGAATTAGAAATCCAATATCCTTTAGTTTTCCGGCTTCTTTTTCGAATACTTCAATAAAAGTATTACCAATTATTTTTCTTTTAATCTCGGGATCGGAAATATTTTTTAATTTCGATAAGAATAGTTCAGATGCATTTATTGATATTACATTTAATTTGTAATTCTCTTCAAACATTTTAATAATTTTTTCACTTTCATTTTTTCGCATCAACCCGGTATCTACATGGATACAAATTAAATTTTCACCAATTGCTTTAGAGATTAGAATTGCAGCAACAGAAGAATCAACCCCGCCGCTTAAAGCACAAATAGCCCTCTTGTTACCGATTTTTGTTTTAACTTCTTCAACTGTGGAATGAATAAAATTCTCCGGTGTCCAGTCTGGGTTACATTTGCAAATCTTAAATAAGAAATTATTTATGATTTTCATTCCTTGCCGGGTATGAGCTACTTCCGGGTGAAATTGTAATCCATAAATATTTTTGTCTGAATTAGAGATTGAACATACCGGAGTGTTTTCTGTATTAGCAGTAACAGTAAATCCTGAAGGTAAGCGGGTTAATAAATCCCCGTGACTCATCCATACAATAGAATTATTTTCTACACCATCTAATAGTAGATCACGATTAGATATTTCAAGATGAACTTTACCGTATTCCCTATTCTGCGCTTGTTCAACTCTGCCATCGTAATGAGTTGCAATTAATTGTAATCCATAACAAATACCAAGAATGGGAATTCCCATTTCAAAAATTTCTTTGGAAATATTGGGTGCGCCTTCATCATACACGCTCATTGGACCGCCGGAGAGAATGATTCCCTGAGGTAATGATTCTTTTATTTTTGAAATCGGGTAAGTACAGGAATGAATTTCTGAATAGACTTTACTTTCCCTTATTCGACGGGCAATTAATTGGGTATACTGAGAACCAAAATCCAGGATTAAAATTTTCTGTTGATGTTTCATTACTCACAACATCGATTTATAGGGAAGCAAAACTCCTGAACGGAGTTTTGCTGATTACTAAATCTTACTTTATTGCCCGAGCTGTGTTTGGTAAGCTTCAGGACTTAGCAGATCATTCAACTGTGCAGAATTCAGTACTTCAATTTTGATAATCCATCCATCTCCGTAAGGATCCGAATTAACTAATTGAGGATTGTCATTAAGATTCTTATTAAGCTCTATAACTTTTCCATCAATCGGAGCATAGAGATCGCTAACGGTTTTTACTGCTTCGATAGTTCCAAAAGAATGTCCTTCAGTAATTTCAGACAGATCCGGATTAATATCAATATAAACAATATCTCCCAATTCACCTTGTGCAAAATCAGTTATACCTATAGTTCCGGTTGTACCTTCAATTTTAATCCATTCATGATCTTTGGTATACAAAAGATTTGCTGGAATATTCATATTAACCTCTATTTATTATTTAGATGTTGATCAATGAAAGAAGTATCAAAAATACCTTCAATAAACTTTGGATGTTCCAGAACTTTTTTATGGAAAGGAATAGTTGTTTTAATACCTTCCACATTAAATTCTTCGAATGATCTTCTTGCTCTTGAAATTGCATGCTTACGATCAGTACCCCAAACTATCAACTTTGCAATAAGAGAATCATAATTAGGCGGAATTATGTAATCGTTGTAAACATGAGAATCTACTCTTACTCCAAATCCTCCCGGAAAATGGAGGTATTCAATTCTACCCGGTGATGGTCTGAAGTTATTATCAGGGTCTTCTGCATTAATTCTAAATTCTATGGCATGACCTCTCGGCTCCTGGGGAAGGTTTTCAATTCTCTCTCCTGAGGCAACAAGAATTTGCTGTTTAATTAAGTCTAGATTTTGAACCATTTCTGTAACGGGATGTTCAACTTGAATTCTTGTATTCATTTCGATGAAATAGAAATTCAGATACTTATCAACCAGGAATTCAATAGTCCCGGCACCTTCGTAATTAACCGCCTTAGCGCCAAGCAAAGCTGCATCACCCATTTTATTTCTTAGTTCGGAGTTTGCAACAGGTGAAGGAGATTCCTCAATAAGTTTTTGATGCCTTCTTTGAATTGTACAATCGCGTTCACCATAATGATATACGTTTCCGAATTGATCACCCATAACTTGAATTTCGACATGGCGGGGATTTTCAATAAACTTTTCAAGGTAAAGATCAGGAACTCCAAATGCAGCTTCGGCTTCGTTAGCAGCCGTTTGGAATAATTTTTCTAGATCTTTCTCTTCCCAAACAATTCGCATCCCTTTACCGCCGCCGCCGGCAGAAGCTTTTAACATAACCGGATATCCAACTTCAGCAGCATTTTTTTTTGCTTCATCAGCTGTTTTAATTATTCCATCGCTACCGGGAACTACCGGAACACCAACCCTACGCATTGTTTCTTTAGCAAAGGACTTATCACCCATCTTCCTGATTGAATCTGAAGATGGTCCAATAAATTTAATATTTGAATCGGAGCAGATCTCACTAAAATCAGCATTCTCTGCAAGGAAACCATAACCGGGGTGAATAGCATCTGCACCTGTAATCATTGCAGCAGACATTATGCTTGGAATCTTAAGATAACTATCCGAGCTCTTT
Source organism: Ignavibacteria bacterium (assembly GCA_037446915.1). Classification (GTDB taxonomy): domain Bacteria; phylum Bacteroidota; class Ignavibacteria; order Ignavibacteriales; family Melioribacteraceae; genus DSXH01. The sequence goes on along the minus strand of JBBIHP010000030.1, from coordinate 7,443 downwards.
GCAGGACCAATACAAACAGCTTCATCAGCAAAAACCACATGCAATGAATCGCGGTCAACTTCAGAATAGACAGCAACTGTTTTAATTCCGAGTTCTTTGCATGTGCGAATAATCCTGAGTGCTATCTCACCACGATTCGCAATAAGAATTTTTTTGAACAAAACACCCTCTTAAAAATTTGATATCACTAAACTGTTTCTATGAGAAAAAGCGGCTGGTTATATTCAACCGGAGTGGCATTTTCAACAAGAATCTTTACAATTTTTCCGCTTACATCCGATTCAATTTCATTCATCAATTTCATAGCTTCAACAATACAGAGTACTGAACCGGAAGAAACAACATCACCAACCTGAATATAAGGATCAGCATCTGGTGCAGGTGCTCGATAAAATGTGCCGACAATTGGGGACTTAATCTCATGTAAATTAGATTTAACTTCTTTTACCGGAGAGGGAGTAACTTCATTAGATTGTTTTGAAGCAGCTTGCGCAGATAGAATTGCTTGCTGATAATCAAATGAAGGCGGGAGATTTACATGAGAAGAACCTCTGGAGTTTTTTGATATTTTCACTTTAAGATCGCCTTCCTGAACTGCAAATTCGGCGATTTCACTTTGCTCAACCATTTTGATGAGCTTTTTAAGTAGGTTTATATCCATTCTCTTCTACTATTAGTTTTTAACTCGTTCAACGTAGATACCCGTTCTGGTATCTACTTTTAATAAATCACCTTCGTTAACAAAAAGAGGAACGCTAATCTGAGCACCGGTTTCGAGTTTTGCGGGTTTAAGAACATTTGTTGCTGTATCACCTTTATATCCGGGTTCAGTTTCTACAACTTTCAGATTTACAAACATTGGTATTTCTGATGAAATTATTTTTTCCTGATCATCATAGATAATCTGAATTTCATCACCTTCTTTAAGAAATACCTGTCCATCACCTAAGATTTCTTCAGGAACATTTATCTGGTCGAAAGTTTCGTTATCCATTAAAATATAAAATTCACCTTCTTTATAAAGGTACTGATATTTTCTTCTTTCAATCTGAATAACATCAATCGATTCGCCTGAGCGGAAAGTATTATCTAGGACTTTACCTGTTTTCATATTTTTTAATGTGGTTCTAACAAACGCACCGCCTTTACCGGGTTTTACATGTTGAAATTCAATAACAAGGAAAGGTTCGCCTTTGAATCTTAGGATAAGTCCATTTCTTAATTCTGATGTATCGGCCATTTAATCAATTCCCAAATCTCTTTTACAATAAGTAATAAAATACTTGATTAATATAATTCAATTTTGATAAAGAATTATCCTTCTAACTGTTGAAGATAGCGATCAATTTCCTGAACAACAACAGAAAATTTGTATTCATTTTTGATCTCCTTAAAAAGAGACTTTGCTTCATCATTTTTACCAAGCTTCATTAAATTGAGAGCAGTCTTAAAGAGATATTCAGGATTGGAGGGATTGGTTTTAGAAATTTTTGCAGCTTTTTTATAAAGTTCAGAAGCTTTTTTGTTGTCATTTTTTAATTCATAATACGAAGCTTGTCCGGCAAGTGCTGTTGCTTCAAAAAAAGGATTAGAACCTCCATAACTATCATACATTTTATAAGCTTCTTCCCATTTATCTATGAATGAATAAGAGTTTGCAAGATAAATTTTAGCAATCTGGCCGCTTTCTGTACTTCCATATTCATCAACAATGTTTTTTATACCGGTGATGTTAGATGATGGTTGTCCATCAATTACTTCCTGATAAAGTCCGGATTCATACAAAGGAACAACCTTAGCTAAAAGATTTGCTGCAGTAAGATTATCACTCGATTTTTTATTAGAAATTAGTATCACAGCTACAACAATCAATGCAACGACACCCAAACCGATTAATATTTTTGCCTGGTTTTCCATAAAAAAGTTATAAGCACCATAATAGGAAGTAACAAGTCTATCTTGCTTAATTTCTTTTTTAGATATTCTTTTTTTACCGCTTAACACATTTACCTCTTTTTAATTTTCTTCAAAAATTAGGGGAGAAATTTAGTAAATATTATAGTCCAATTCTAATATGATTTGAAAAAATCCATGCATTTTCATTCAGGTAAACTTCAACTCTATATGCTCCTTTTTCATTTACCATAAATTCGGCGTCAAATCCGTCAATAATTCCGATTACCTCACCATTTTTCAATAACCTGATTGTTCCGCTAATATTTGGCAAAGAAACACGTAATTTAACTTTATCTGAAAGTGGAATTAGATCCCCCATTTGAAAAATCTTCTGACCATCTTCCGCAAAAAATTTAAATCCGGTTGCATTGCCATGATAATAGTTAGATACAAAACATCTTCCGTTCTTCAAGGAACTGTATAATTCATTCTTAGCTTTTAATACATTTTCTTTTTTATCGGATGGTGTAAATTTACTATCCACAAGAATATGAGTTCTAATAGATTTGAAAAGAACTTTGTAAGGAAAGACTTCTACCTCAAAGAATCCCAATAAATTAACTTTATGTGCATGCGCATCAACTCCCCCAATTCCAACAACTCTTCTAATTAAGTTAAGCTCGTCCCACTTATCTAAAGTATCCTTTGGGGGCATTGAGATTGATTTTAATGGATGAATAAAATAATTATACTTATTCTGATCGGTTAATCCTTCCATCCACTCGGACATATGATTCCAAATTTCAAGTCCGGTGAAATCCTCGGTATCCCATTCAATCCAGGGATAAGGCGGGTGTTCAGACATTGAATTTCTTTTTTCATGAGGATGAGCAATAAAACCCAATCCCCCGCTCTCTTTAACTAACCTTGTATATTCTTTTGCGGGTAATCTGGTTGAATAAGCTTCATTAACTCCGAGGGCTAATAAATGATTTTTATTTTCCTTGTCATTTATTTCGCATCCAACTAAAAGAAGAGTATTACCGTGCCAGCCTTCGTATCCATCGTGTAATGCTCTAAGAGTATTATGATCGGTAAGAATAATATAATCGAGACCGGCTTCGTTAGCAAAGCCGGTAATCTCTTTAATTTCACCGGAGCCATCAGAAAATACCGAATGAATATGTATTGCACCAACTAATTCAAACATATTACACCAGCTTTTATAGGCAGGATAATATTTCGAGATTTACTGAATAGAATTTCAGCTATTAACCTCGAGTGATGTTGTGTATTGAGTTGTCTGCTCTTTTATCATATCAGACAGTTTTGTCATAAGAATATCAATACGTTCATCCTGATTATCGTCAAAATTTTCAAAAGCTTCTTCAGTCTTAAATAAATAGACTTCTTCAAAGTTATTAGGTTTGTTTTTTTGTTCAAAAACAGAATAGCTTTCAAGTCCTTCTGCTTTTATAATGTTCTTCAACTCTCTAACAACATCAAGATACTCCTGTCTTCTCTCTGGAAAGACCTGGTAACGAATTGAAAAAATTACTCTACTCATTTATCTCCTCAATTAAATTGTAATTTCGCCTTTAAAGATAATCTTTGCCGGACCAGTTAAGGATACGTCCATTATCTTATTGTTATCAACTTTAAAATCTACTACTAAAAGATCACCGCTCTTAGGAATTATTTTAACCGGCGGTTGAATTTTATCATTTACAAAAGAAACAATTGCAGCGGCAACCGAACCTGTTCCGCAAGCAAGAGTTTCATTTTCAACCCCACGTTCATAACTCCGGATTTTTATCGCGTCACCGGAAATTTCGATGAAGTTAACATTGGTGCCGGAGGGAAAAAAATCCTGTGAATACCTAATTTCCTTTCCAAGTTCAAATACTGGAAAATCATCTAAAGAGAAAGTATATGAATGTGGATTTTTAGGATCTCTTAAAACATCGGCAATTTTAATAATTACATGCGGTGAACCGGTATTGACAAAAGATGCTGTTATAAGCTGATCCGCTGCCTTAATCTTAAACTTGGTTTTTAAACCCTCGGGGGAATTAAGGTAAAATCGAACTAGTTCCTCATCAATTACCTCACCTGAATACACTATACCGTTTGACCTAAAACGTGCCAAATTACTGCCGATTCTATCAGTTTTATTAGCATAAAGTAAAGAACAACGTGCGCCATTTGCACATAAACTACCTGATGACCCGTCGGCGTTGAAATAAGTCATTTCGAAGCCGAAGTCTTTTGAATCACTAATTAAAATAACGCCATCGGCACCTATACCGAATCTTCTATCACAAATATTGCTAATAATTTGCGGATTTAAGATTAATTCCGGGTTCAATTTCATATCAAAAAGGATGAAATCGTTCCCTGCACCGCTCATTTTTGTGAAGTAAAAACGCCTCATTTCGACTTCAAATTTAACTTAATATGAGCCGTAAAGCAACGGAAATTATTATTTGGCACGATTTTTATCGATATAAACCATTAAATAATTGAGAGTGGAGGTGCCGGGAGTCGAACCCGGGTCCGAAATTACCTTTCGATGAACTTCTACACACGTAGTTTGTCTTTTAATTTCATTCCGATAGCATCGGCAAACAGATTATACCGGAACTATTCCGGAGAAAGTTTCGCCTCATCTATCCGGACATTCGATTCGGCTATCACACTGTGCGACGTTCTTTCAACCCCCAGTGTGAGTAGAATTGAAGAACGGCTGCGTTTATTTACGCAGCTAAAGCGTAATTATATTCGCCATTTACTTTTTTTACCGTCGTTTAACGTGTCTACGGAGAACACGGTGTGCAATTCAAAGAACGTATAATCCCGTCGAAACCAATGTCACCCCCATTATAAATTTAGAATTGAGAATGGAAAATTGAGAATTATTTTTTCCATTCAATATCAGGGTGATTCGAGGAGAAATTTTCAAAACGTGCAAGAACAAACAACAAATCCGATAATCGATTCAAGTAAATTTTTATTTCTTCAGTTATTGATTCAACATTAGCAAGAGAAATCACTTCCCTTTCGGCTCTTCTGCAAACAGTTCTTGCAAGATGAAGTAAGCCGGCTCCTTTTGTCCCTCCTGGAATAATAAAATTTCTGAGAGGAGGAAGCTTTGAATCATAATTGTCAATTAACTTTTCCAATCTTTCAACAAACAGAACATTAACACGTGGTATTGTAAACGAATTATTTTCTTTTTCCAGAGGACTTGCTAAATCCGAACCAAGTGTAAATAAATCGTTCTGTATACTATTAATTACTTCCCGGAGTTCCTTATTAGTAATTTCATTTACAGC
>JBBIHP010000030.1:0-2112 GCA_037446915.1 Ignavibacteria bacterium | reverse complement strand
ATAAATCCAATTCCAATTGTTTTGCCAAGCAGAAAAGACTGAGCGACACTTGTGACTTCTCCAATTTCCTCATTCTGATCTGTCTTAACACTAAGAGGTAAGTCCACATTAACATTTTCATTAAAGATGTAACCTGTCATATTAAACCGAACCTTATCATAAGTATCGAGACGCGCAATGACCTCCTGGCCTATGTAACAACCTTTGGTAAAAGATACTTCATTCAGAAGTTCATTTTCATGCGGATTGAATTCATCATTAATTTCAGAAGGATATACAGGAATACCGTTTTCAATTCTAAAAATATTTGATGCTTCGGATCCAACAAAATTTACATCGAAGGCACTTTTATTTTCCAGTATGTATTCTACAAATGCGATTAATTGTTCAGCTTGAAGTAAAATTCTGTAATACTTTAATCCATTATTCTCATGCATAGAAAAGAGCGAGAAATTAAATCCGTCAACATTAGGATTTATTATATTATCACCATTCAAAGATTTTATTTCCTCACCTAAAATTAAAGTGAGAAAGGACCCGGTTTGAGAACCGAACAAATCCAGAACAACATAGTTGTTTGAAAGGTCACCGGTCTGGATATCCTCCATTATTATGTATTTGTTGATCCAGTTATGCAAACGGTTATTATTACTATTCCCAATCAGTAAAAAATGGTCTTCAAAGTTTAATAATGTTGACCTATCAATAAACCTTCCTTTCTCATTTAGGAAAAGAGTAGGAGTTCTAAAAAATGGTTTTAAATCTTTAACAGAATTAGTTGATACCCTGTGTAAAAAGTCGAGTGTATCTTTACCGGTTAACTTTATAATTGTTTTATTAAAGGATACAATAATGCCAACCCCATGTTTTAGAGATTTATACTCATCTTCAACACCGGTAAAAAATTTTATTTCGGAACCAGAAAAATTTGATCCGGGAAATTTTTTAATCAATTGTTCTATCATTGATCCTGTAATATGATTTTCTACAAACATAATTTAGTATTTTCTAAACCATCGTGGATTTTTATCAGTTATATAAAGCTGTCTTCTTTCACTCCAATAAAAAGAAATCGAATCCCGGACTCTAATTCTCAATGAGTCCTCTATGAACCGGAATTCATAATAATCTGGGAATTTATCATTATTAACCGTAGCTAAAGTTCTTTTATGAACAATGCCCACATAGGTTTCTAACAAATGCGGAGGTTTACGCCATCCATCTACTAAAAAGAAATTATAATTTCTGTGACCCGAAATAATTCCATCTTCATAATTCATCTCTACATACTTAATATTTTTGGGCGACCAGGTTTTAATAGTCATTCTATTAAATCCGCCGTGGATCGGGACTTCCGATTCCCAGATTCTTTCGAATTGACTCTCCTTACATTCAAATAACGTTAAAAAGAAAAATGCAGTTCCAAGTTTTGTGCTATCAAGATTAATAAAGCTCGATTCATAACCTGTAACATTTTTAGCTTCAATATTTCTTTCCCCGGGTTTAGACTTTGCAATAACAGATAGAATAAAATTACTATTACCATCTCTGAAATAAATAACAGCTTGTTTAGGAATGTTAAAGGTGTAAGTTTTATCGAATCTTACCAGATAAGTACCCGGTTCATAATTAGCCATAACATATTCCTGAAGAGAAATTGTATCGCAAGGGAATCTGTTCTTAGCCTGAGATTTTTGAACATCAATATTATACTCGCGGATTGATTCGTCCTTGGCTGTTGATGTTGCAGCATCTCCTTCACCGGTATCTTTAGAAGTACAGGATCCGGCAAGAGTAATAATTGCAAACAACAGAAACAATTTTACTAACAAGGGTTTCATACCTTTACCTGTTTTATTAAATCTTTGAAAACTCATCCAGAAAATATGCTGAACTAAGAATTCCTTTTTCAAAATTTTCCAAACGAAAATGTTCATTTGGAGAATGAATATTATCAGAATCCAATCCAAGACCCATAAGTACAGCAGGTGCATTTAATTTTTTCATGAAGTTGACTACAATTGGAATAGATCCCCCTTCTCTTGTATAAACAGTTTTCTTACCAAATGCTTTAGAAGTAGCGATAGCGGCAGCTTTAATTGCATTACCTTC
>JBBIHP010000029.1:8465-26617 GCA_037446915.1 Ignavibacteria bacterium | reverse complement strand
CGAGAGGTAAAGTCGTAACATATTTTTCGGACTTCGATAAAAAAGTTGGTGTGAATATTAGAACTAGTGATAATAATCGTAACGATATAAAGTCGATTCTCAATAATTATATTGTAAGCGGTAACACTAAAATAGAGCTGAAGAATCTTGTTAACTATAATTTCGATTACAATTACAATGAAATATGGCGGGAAGATCAATCCAGAACACTATATCTTTATGCAAAAGTAGAGAATGCTAAAATTGATGAAGTTATTGATAAAATTAATAGTGTTAATTCCCGAATACCAAAAACCGGGGAGGAGATTATTTCCGTCGGCGGTATTAACGAAGAAATAAACGATGCTTTTTCAGCGCTCTATATTGCTTTAATTATTTCGGTCCTGTTGATGTATATGGTTCTGGCATCCGAATTTGAATCTTTTATTTATCCATTTATTATTTTATTTTCAGTACCGCTTGGATTAATCGGAGGTGTTCTTCTGCTCTACATTTTTGGAGAAAGTTTAAGTATTATTTCAATAATGGGTCTTTTGATTTTAATAGGAATTGCTGATAACGACGCAGTTGTAAAAATGGAATTTATTTTACGAAAAAGGGAAGAAGGTTTATCTATTCGTAATGCTATTTTGGAAGCAGGTAAAGACCGTTTTAGACCGATTGTTATGAACTCTTTTACAGTTATATTTGGATTATTACCGATGATGATAGGAATTGGTGCGGCAACACAATTACGTGTTTCACTATCACTTGCTGTTATAGGCGGATTAATTTCTTCTACTCTACTTACATTGATTATTATACCTGTCCTTTACACTTATGCAGAAAAGTTTTCGAAGAAAAGAAATTCTATAAATTAGCTTTTGATTCCGGAGGGGAAATGAAATTAAAATTGTGGATGGTAATCTTAACCGTTGTAATTCTGCTTGGAGTACTGCTTCTCGTTATCCTTCCCGCTAATTCCACTGAAGAAGTAAATCAGGAAAATGTTAATATAAATTATGATAAGCTGGACGAAGTAGTTTTTGATGTTAAAACCGATCGTGTAAAAAGAGGAAACTTACTTCTTTATATAAATGCCAATGGAATTATAAGAGCAATTGATGAACTTGAACTTACATCGAATATTAGCGGAGTTATAAACACAATTAATATTTATGAAGGTAAACAGGTAAAAAAAGGGGAATTGTTAATTGGTCTTGACGACCGCGAGTATGAGATAGCTTTGAATGATGCTGTTTCCAAAGTAACAGATGCAAAAGTTGAATACGGTTTCTTAGTAAGGGAATCTACAAATGATACCACTGTTAATCCAAAAGCAAAAGAGTATCTTGAGCAGATTAATCAACTTGAAAAAGATTTTGCACTGGGTAAAATAGATGAAGCTAAATACAATGATTTAAGAAATGAGCTCGATATGAAACTTATATTTACCGGTGCTAAAAGAGAGGAAGTGATACAGAGTAAAAGCGGACTTACAGGGGCAATAAATTCTTATAAAAGAGCAAAATTGAATTATGAATACACAAAAATCAATTCACCTTTTAACGGAAGCGTGGGAGATTTTGATCTTGTTGTTGGGCAAAGAATTAGTGCAGGACAAAAGTTATGCAAGCTATTCAATAACTCAACACTCAAAATTGATATCGGCGTTCTGGAAAATGATATTTCAAAAATAAGGATTGGTGGAAGTGCAAAAGTAGAAGTTCCTTCTATTGAAGGAGAATATTTTAGCGGGCGCATTGTTTATATTAGTCCATATATCGATAAGGAGACAAAAACTTGTAAGGTAACTGTCCGGTTACAGAATCTTTCTAATAAACTAAAACCGGGTATGTTTGCAAGAGTTCTACTAGAAACAGAAAATTTGAATAACCGGGTATTAATACCAAAGGAAGCTTTGCTGGTAAGGGATAAGCGTAATTTAGTATTTGTAGTAGAAAATGGTCTTGCCAAATGGAAATACGTTCAGATTGGTAAGCAGAATGATCAATTAATTGAAATTGCAGAAGGCGTGTTACCCGGCGAAGAGATTATTGTTGATGGTCATTATACTCTTGCTCATGATGCAAAGGTTAGGGTTGTTAAATAGATAATAATTAGATTATTTATTAAACTCTTTAATGCTATAAACCAGTGAATAATTTCGATACAGTTTGGAGAATAGTTTTGCTAGAACAACTTAGTAATAACAATTAAATTAATAATTCATTGAAATACCCCAAATACTAGCAAAAACACATATTTATTAGTCTAATTAATTCGATATTATTTAAACAAAATTAAGAATATATCTTAATTGTATAAAAAATAATTGATTATTTGAAAATTTAACTTGACAAACTCGTTTTTTTTTAGATTGATTTCAGAATTTTGAGGGGAATTAATCTTGTGGTAGAATTATTCAAAAGTATTAAGTCCGAAATCCTTTTTTATTCCGCTTGTTATTATTACATAATTGTAATTCTTCTTTTCCATGTGTTAGTAAGAGAGTGGAACACCTCTATATTTGCAGGAGATAATAAAGTCTGTAGTGATACAATTGAAATTTTATAGATTGTAAAAATTTGTTACTATTATTTTTTTCATAAAAGTGTTTATAGATGTATAATAGGACTAGAAAGTGAGAACGATGTTTTGGAAATTATATCGAAAGCGCTTTTAGAATAGTAATAGTTGGAAGAAATATTTTGTTCCTTTCTGTATCTGTAATAGATTTTAATAAAAATAAAATAATAGAAACCCATGCTGTATGTAATAAAAAATAAGGAGACAAAAATGAAAAAATTATTAATACTCCTAATAATACTAACTGGTAACATCTTAGCACTTCCAGAAGGGAGCTGTCAAACTAGTTTTAAGACTCAGACGAAAGTCAACTGGGGCTGTACAAGATGTGTTACAACTCAGGAATGTGATTGGGGTCAAACTTATACATATTATGGAGAGTGGTATTGTGGGTATGGAGCAGGTCGTGTAGTAGATTGGTGCCTATAGGCACTTTTCATTAAAAAACCTTAAATAGGCTGGATATCTGGTTTAATTATCTGTTTCCGAGGGTTTGATTCAATAGGGAAAAAGAAATAAATTTTGCACGAATTCGGTCATTTAATGTGATGAGTTCTAAGAAATCAAAATTGAGTAGCTTTTGTAAAGAAGAGTTAGTTAGTAAATTAATTAGTATTGAGCAAAAAGTGACAAGAATATTAAAAAAACTTACAATTATAATTTGTCTATATATTTTTTTTATTTCATGTGTGGATACTAAAACAGACACAACTCCAATAATTGAATTGTATCCATCGCCAACTTTACCATCCATCTCATTAAATGATAAATTACCAGAATTGATCAGTATTACGAAAATTATTGATTGGGCTAAAGACACTTTAATTATTATTGATGGGAAAAATTTATTTATTTATTTAGTAAATGATAGTTTTAACCCGATTGAGAAAATTTCGATGAAAGATTACGATTATATTTTTACGGGAGGTATTAAGGATGCTGTAAAAATAAAAAACTACTTATATATTGTTGATAAATCGCGGGAGTTGAAGCGGTACAGTTTTATTTCTAAAGAATTTGATATAATCAAACGAGATTTGAACTTATTTCCACAACAAATTTCAAATATAGAATTAATAAATGATTCAACTTTTGTTGTATCTTCAATGGTAGTCGATCATTCTACTAAAAAAGACAGTATCTATAATTATGAATCTCAGAAAAAGAGTATAAAAGTTATTGAGGTGGATAATGAATTTAGAATAGGTGCCTTGTATAACCAGCAGGGCAAGTTAAAAGAAACAATTGATATAACAATTTCTGAATTTGATCATCAGTACCCGTCTTTTGATGTTAGTTTTATTACCCAGGCGAAAGGGAATCTGTATTTTTCTTTTAAATCAGCTCGTAACCTCTTAAAATATGATTTGAATGGTATTCTATTAAAAAATTCCATGGTGGAAGTTGATCAAAAGTTATGGATTAAGCCGCATTGGAAAAAAATTAATGGACGTGAAGCATTTGTTTCTTTTTCTCATACAAGAATACCTTTGGTAAAATATAATAACGATCTCCATTATCTAAAATTTAGTAAAAAGTATTTGGAGATAATTAAGTTAGATGTTAATCTAATAAAAAAAGCAAAATACATATTGAAAGATATTACTAGTAGCTCGTGGTATAAGTTTATTATTGTTCGTGATCGAATAATTCTTTGGGAAGAAGGTGATACTATATTATATTTTTACAATATCAATTAGAAATTGAATAGAATTCAAATTGATAACTTAGAATACTATTTTTATATGGAAATTTGAAAAAAATTTTCTACACATTCATAACACATCCGGTTACAACAGCAATGTTCTTCTTCAGTGTTGTTGTGGTGGGAATTGTGTCGCTATTCAATCTTCCGGTTGAGCTTACACCGCAAATAGAGTATCCGCGGTTATCAGTTTCAGCTTCTTGGGCAGGAGTATCACCAGAAGCAGTAGAAGCACATCTAACATCACCAATTGAAGCAGAGCTTTCAACAATAATGGGAGTAAAAAAAATCTCTTCTATTTCATCTGAGGGACTATCCAGTATCACAATAGATTTTCATCCAGATACGGATATCAATTTTGCAAGGATTGAAATAAATGAGAAACTTACATCGCTCAAAAAAGAATTACCGGTAGGAATCTCCTCACCAAGGATATCACAATATATTCCGAAAGATTTTCAGGACCTTCAGGGATTTCTTACATATTCTGTCTCCTCAAAACAGAGTGCAAATGAAGTAAGAAAATATTTAATTGATAACGTGCTTTATAAATTAAAAGCTATCGATGGTGTTTCAAATGTTGAAATAAGAGGCGGCACCGAACGGATTATTCAGATAATTATAGACTACAATAAAGTTAAGGCACTTGGAATTACTAATGAAGAAATTAATAGTGCTATTGCAGAATCGGAGGTTATTAAGTCGGCCGGTAAAATTGAGAATAGTCATTCGCATATTTACTTAAAGGTTAAGAACGAGGTTATTCATCCCGCAGAGGTTGGAGAACAGATTGTAAAAAAGTTAAAGAATGAACAGTCGATAAGAATTAAGGATATAGCAAAGATATCTGATGACTTTGAGGAACCTCTTAGTTACTATAGAATTAATGGTAAGGAAACAGTAACAATAGTAATAAGCAAAGAACCGGGTGCCAACACATTCAGCGTTGCTCAGAATATTGATAAGGCACTTAGCAACATTTCCTCGTCATTTCCGGCTGATTATACACTTGTAAAGGAAATTGATAAAAGCAAGCAAATGTTTAAAGAATTGGATTCTCTTTATAAAAATGGTACTTATTCATTCATAATATTAACATTAATTCTTATACTGATTTTTAGGAACATTAAATATCCATTTGTGATCATTCTATCAATTGTATTCTCACTCTTTTTTTCATTTGCACTTTTTTACATGTTTAATCTGTCCCTTAATATTATTACAATTTCCTGTTTTATAGTTGGTTTTGGTTTTATTGTAGATAATTCAATTGTTGTAATTGACTATTTAGATGAGCACTACACGGGAAGGGGAACAAAACATCTTGCGGTTTTAGTTAAGGAAATTTCATTACCATTATTAACATCTACTTTTACAATTATAGCAGTTTTCATACCGCTCGTTTTTCTTACCGGAGAATTAAAACTCTATTTCAATCAATTTGCTCTTGGTGTCGGTTTTACACTTACTGCTTCTCTTATAGTATCATTGACAGTTGTTCCTCTATTATTTCTAAAATCGGTTCACATTTCTAAGGTACATCAAATAACATCAGATCTTACAAAAGTTTTATACAGGATTTATCAATTCATTACAACCGGTATCATTAAAAGGAAAAAAATCAGTATTGCATTACTGATACTACTAATAGGAATACCGGTTTGGCTAATACCCAGTAGAATTGAATCTCCATTAATTGGAGATATTTACAATTCTGTTTTCGATTCCGAACTATATAGTGATATTAAACCTTATGTTAATTATGCCCTGGGTGGAAGTTTAAATTTATTTTTTAATCATGTTACCAGAGGAGAATTATGGAGATACGGAGAAGAGACATATATATATATAAGACTTGAACTGCCAAATGGAAACAGGATAGAAAGAATAAATAAACTTAGTACTGATTTAGAAAATGATATAATGCAGTACAAGAATAACTTTGAAAATCTTATCGTAAATATTATGGATGAAGAGAATGCAACATTACGGGTGGAGTTTACTGAAGCACAGGCAAATACAGCATTTCCATATATTTTGAAAAATTACGCAACAGCTTACGCAACAAGATTAGGCGGAGTGAATTCGTATGTCTATGGATTTGGCCCGGGTTTTTCAAATGCCGGGGGCGGTGCAAGCAGTATGTTTAATGTTGTAATAAAAGGGTTCAACTATGAAAGAGTAAAATCCATTGCAGAAGAATTCCGATCCAGGATAATAAAAAATCCGAGAGTGGATAACGTGGATATTGATAAGTCGGTTTTTTACTGGTCTCCGGAAACGTTTGAGATTATTGGAAAGATCGATCGTGAAAAGTTATCGGCATACAATATTTCTGTTAATGAACTGTTTTCGATAATTGCGAAGAATAGCGGAGGTAATTTTACTAATGACAGGTTCCGGATTAATAATGAAGAGGTAGAATACCGTGTTAAATTTTCGAATTATAATGATGTTCAGCTTAATGATCTGGAAAATATAATTGTATCTAATCCTAAACAAAGCATTTTGAAGGTAAGAGATTTAATTCTTTTTCAGGAAAGGAAAGTTTTGTCTTCAATTAACAGGGAAGATCAGCAATACGTAAGAAATGTAAGCTTTGAATTCAAGGGTCCATATAAATACGGGCAGAAGTTTATGGAAACATCAATTCAATCAATGATTATACCGGAAGGTTATAGCTTAAAACCAGCAGAATTTTCATTCCTATTTAGTGAAAAAGATGAATTAGATATTCTTCTGGTATTTATTGCGGCATTGATAATTATTTTTATGATTACGGCTTCACATTTAGAATCATTAAAGAAGCCATTTATTATTATCCTTTCTATTCCCTTTGCACTAGTTGGATCTATATTTCTTTTTTGGTTATTCGATTTAAATATAGAAAGAGGAGCATATTCAGGAATGTTATTGCTAATAGGTTTGTCTGTTAGCAATTCAATTATGCTAATAAACTATTTATCTAAGAATGTAAATATTTTTACTATTGATGAAATTATTAGATTATCGACTACCAGAATACGTGCAATTGTCTCAACATCCGCCACAACAATATTCTCTCTAATACCTTTCATAGTTAGTGCCGAGTCTAGTTTCTGGAAAAACCTTAGCTTAAGTATAGTTGGTGGAATATTTACTTCAGCACTGTTTGTTATCTTTTTTGTTCCATTTATCTTTTATGTATTGAATAAAAAAGGATCGTGATTTTAAGAGATCTAAAAAAACATCCTCTGCTTGCAATCAAATCATAATCTTCTTATTTTTTCAGCGCCATTGTCAGGCATTTGCCGGACGATGGCAATTTTTTTTATACCACCAGTTAAAGGAGTTAAATCAGTGACAAATTTTGTATATCTGAGCAAAGAAAAAATTCGTGAGATGGAAAAAGAACTTACTGATTTAAAGACAAATGGACGGAAATCCATGGCTGAAAGAATTGCGGAAGCACGTTCTCATGGAGATCTATCCGAGAATGCAGAATATGATGCTGCAAAAGAAGAACAGGGTCTGCTCGAATTAAAAATCAGTAAACTTGAAGAGCTTCTTTCGCGCGCACGTGTTATAGATATATCTAATATGCCCAAGGATCAGGCGCATATACTATCTACAATTACAGTTAAGAATCTTAGTAATTCAAAAACATTTAAATATACTCTTGTCTCTCCGGAAGAAGCAGATCTTGAAAAAGGAAAAATCTCGATTTCATCTCCTGTGGGTCAGGCATTGATGGGGACAAAAGTCGGGCAGAAAGTTCAGGCAAAAGTACCAGCCGGAACAATTAATTTTGAAGTGATAAACATAGATTAATCTTGTTAGATGAATCATACATACAGATTGCCTTAGAGCTTGCTAAGAAAGGGAAAGGAAAAGTAAGTCCTAAACCGCTTGTGGGTTCGCTGGTCGTAAAAAATGATAAGATAATCGGCGCATCCTACCGTAATTCACCCGATGAAGTTAGTCCGGAAATTCTTGCCCTTGAAGGTGCAAAAGAAAATCCTGAAGGATCTACTCTCTATACCAACTTAGAACCCTGTTCATCTTCACAAAAAGATTTTAATTGCCTTGATCGAATAATCGATTCTAAAATAAGCAGGATTGTGATTGGTTCGGTTAACACAAATCCATCATCAGGCGGCAATTCAATAAAAAAGTTGAAAAAAGCCGGAATAGAAGTTGTAACCGGCATACTCGAAAAAGAATGTTACGATCTGAACAAATTTTATTTTAAATACTCAAGTTCTACCATACCCTATGTAACACTTAAGATGGCTACTACTATTGATGGGAAGATTGCAGATAAATCGGGTAATTCAAAGTGGATTACTTCAGTAGAATCGAGAAGTATGAGTCACCAATTGCGCAGTGAGCATGATGCTGTTCTAATTGGTTATAACACTGTTAAAAAAGATAATCCGCAGCTTACGGTAAGATTGGTTGAAGGGAGAAATCCAAAGAGGATTATACTCGATTCGGATTTAAAATTGAGTCACCATTCCGATCTAATTCAAAAGAATTATGATAGAAATCTTATTGTTGTTACTTCAAAAAAGAATAAAACCAGAAAAAAGAAAATTGCTAAATTCGAAGCAAGTGGAGTTGAAATTATTTTTGCACCTCATAGAAAAAACGATGATCTTGATCTAACTGCAATCCTTAAAATATTAGGAGAGAAAAATATTACATCATTATTGGTAGAAGGTGGTGGAAAAGTATTCTGTAATTTCATTAGTGAAAAGTTAGAAGATGAAATTCTGATTTTTGTTGGTCCTAAAATTCTTGGTAACGGTTATTCCCTTACAAACGATTTTGATGTAAAATCATTATCTAAAGCTCTCAAGTATTATATAAAAGACTATGATAAAGTTGGTGACGATCTGCTTATCAGGCTTATTCGCCGTTAGATTTCAATAAAAGTGAAATGAAAAGAACCGAACAAAAAGTAATTGAATTTATATCTCATTACAAATTAATTAAGCCCGAGGATAAATTACTTGTAGCTTTCAGCGGTGGACCGGATTCGGTTTTTATGCTCCATTTCTTTTACAAATTCCGCAGTAAGTATAAAGTTGATCTAACAGCAGTCCATTTTAACCATCTGCTGCGCGGTAAGGAATCTGATAAAGACGAAAAATTTGCAATTAAATTCTGTGCCGATTATAAAATTCCCATTGTATCAAAAAAAATTAATGTTAAGAGTTTTGCCAAAAAAAATAAAATGTCTTTAGAAGAGGCAGCAAGAAATCTTCGTTATAATTATTTAGAATCGTTAAGCAGGAAACTGAAGTGTGAAAAGATTGTAACAGCACATAATCAAAGCGATAATACTGAAACAGTTCTCTTAAATATTATTAGCGGAACCGGTTTAAATGGGTTTGCCGGAATCCCTGTTGTCAGGAATAATATTATAAGGCCATTGCTAAGTATTTCCAAAAAGGAAATTGTTGATTATCTAAAAAATAGTAAGATTCCATTCCGGATTGATTCTTCGAATTTGAAATCTGAATTCAGAAGAAACTTTTTGCGTAATAAGATCATCCCATTACTTAAGAAAAACATAAATCCATCTATTGATCAATCAGTGTTCCGTTCATCCAAAATTCTTGAAAGTGCACTACCTGAAATTAGAAAACAGATAGAAAAGAAGTCGAACCGGTATTTCAATTATAAAAATGGCAGACTTACTATTGATAAAAAACTTATTGAAGATTATGAAGAAGGAATTGCCGGAGATGCTTTAATAAAAGTTGTAAGAAATATATTTAGTATTAACCTAAAATACACTGATTATAAAAAATTATCCCGTCTTGCTTTTCAAAATAAAGGTAAAACCGTTCAGCTTGGTGCTGGAGTAGAAGCCATTAAAGAAACCGGTTTTATTTTATTGAAAAAAGAGACTGTTCAAAAAAGAAAATCAATTGTAGAGTTACTTCCTGATTCTGAAACGGAATTCTTTGGTAAAACAGTGGGCATTGAAAAATGCAGACGAACAGATATAAGAATAAATAATAAAAGGGATATAGAATTTGTAAATGCTGATAAGTTGCAAGGTATGTTTATATTACGTAAGTGGAAAAATGGTGATAGGTTTATTCCTCTGGGGATGAATAATTTCAAAAAGGTTTCCGACTTTTTAACAGATTCAAAAGTAAGTTCGGTTGATAAAAAAAATCAACTTGTTTTAACTAACGGGAACGATATTGTCTGGATTGTAGGTTTAAGAATCGACGATCGTTTTAAAATTAATTTACAAACTAAAAAGATTTATAAACTATGGGTACAATCAAAACGTCAGATAAAGACGAAATAATTGTTGGAACGGAAAAGTTTGTTCCTATGTTATCAGAAGTAGAAATCCAAAAAAGGATCTGCGAACTGGGCAAAGAAATTTCGGAAGAATATAAAACCAAGCTCCCTATTTTTATTGGAATTCTTAACGGTTCTTTCATGTTTATGTCCGATCTGATGAAAAATGTAAACATCAATTGCGAAATAGACTTTTTTAAGCTTTCGAGCTACGGCGACGAAAAAATTTCTTCCGGAAGAGTAAAACTTGTAAAAGATTTGAATGCGGATATTAGAGACCGGCACTTGATTATTGTTGAGGATATTGTCGATTCCGGTCTATCAATAAAATATGTTGAAGAGATGATTCAGTCTCATAATCCGGCCAGTATGAAAGTTGTAACACTCTTATTGAAACCGGAGAGTTTAAAATATGAGGTCAAAATTGATTATATTGGCTTTAAAATTCCGAATAAATTTGTAATCGGATACGGTTTAGATTATGCACAAAAGTACCGTAATCTGAGTTCAATCTATGTATTAAGCGATTAATGGAGAATTACGAGAAAAATGTTAAATAGATTTATAAAATTATTTATGGCAGATTCAGAGAAACCGAATCAGAGGAATCAAAAGAAACCGTTAGGAGGAGGACCTCAAAAACCCGATGGCGATTTCGATTGGTCTAAAATAATAAGAACTGTTTTTAGCTGGGGCGCTGTTATTATTGCCGCTGTAATTATTATGCAGTTTATGCGTTCAGGAACAACAGGTGCTGTTGAGGTTACTTATGATGTATATGAAAAATTCCTCGAAGCGCAAAAAATTGATGAAGTAAAAGTTGTTAAATCAGATATCAATGATTACCGCCTCGAAGGTAAATTGAATGAGAAACAAATTGTATCTATTAAAGGGGCAGATGTTTCTGTTAAAGATTTTGTAGTTACATTCGATCAGTCCATTATCGAAGAAAATATAAAAGTCTGGAAAGAAAAAGGAATCAAGTACACATTCATTAAAGAATCCAACGAGTGGATGACGGTATTACTCGGATTTCTTCCATGGATAATTTTATTTGCAGTATGGATGTTCATATTCCGTCGTATGCAGGGCGGCGCCGGTGGAACTCGTGGAATTTTTAATTTCGGGAAGAGCAAAGCAAAGCTGATCTCTGAATCAGCTATAAAAGTTACCTTTAAGGACGTAGCGGGAGCCGATGAAGCTAAACTTGAACTTGAAGAGATTATCGAATTTTTAAAAGAACCAAGCAAGTTTCAGAAACTTGGGGGCAAAATTCCGCGTGGAGTTTTACTATTAGGCCCTCCGGGAACAGGTAAAACTTTATTAGCAAGAGCTGTTGCTGGCGAAGCCGGGGTTCCATTCTTCTCAATTTCTGGTGCCGATTTTGTTGAGATGTTTGTTGGTGTTGGAGCGAGCCGTGTTCGTGACCTCTTTGAACAGGGAAAAAGAAACGCCCCATGTATTGTTTTCATTGATGAAATTGATGCTGTGGGCAGACACAGAGGCGCCGGGTTAGGCGGCGGACATGATGAACGTGAACAAACATTAAATCAGTTGCTCGTTGAAATGGATGGATTCGAACAGAATAGTGGAGTGATAATTATTGCGGCTACCAACCGTCCCGATGTACTCGATCCGGCATTGTTAAGACCCGGTAGATTCGACAGACAGGTTGTTGTTGATAGACCTGATGTAAAAGGTAGAGAAGGAATACTAAAAGTTCATACAAGAAAAATTCCGTTAGATATTGATGTGGATTTAGCAGTGCTTGCTAAAGGTACTCCAGGATTAGCTGGTGCTGAAATTGCAAATCTTGTAAATGAAGCTGCTTTGCTTGCTGCTCGTAAGAATAAAAAGAAAGTTTCCATGGAGGATTTTGAAGAAGCAAAAGATAAAGTAATGATGGGGATGGAACGTAAGAGTATGATCATTTCCGAGGAAGAGAAAAAGATTACAGCTTATCATGAAATTGGACACGTACTGGTTGCAAAAATGCTTCCTGAAGCAGATCCTGTTCACAAAGTAACAATCATTCCTCGTGGAAGAGCACTTGGTGTTACTACCTATCTTCCGGTGGACGAGAAACATACATATTCAAAAAATTATCTTGAAGCAATGATTACTTATGCATTAGGCGGTCGTGCGGCTGAGAAAATTGTATTCAACCGTTTTACAACAGGTGCCGGAAATGATATTGAAAAGGCAACTAATATTGCACGTAAGATGGTTTGTGAGTGGGGTATGAGCGAGAAGCTTGGTCCTATTGCTTATGGTGCAAAGGAAGAAGAAATATTCTTGGGTCGTGAAATTACCAAACATAAAGATTTTAGCGAACAAACAGCACAGGATATTGATAGCGAAATTAAAGAAATTGTAATTGGATGCATGGTTCGTGCAGAAGAAATTCTTAAAGAAAATATCGATCTGCTTCATAAGCTTTCTAAAGATTTGTTAGAAAGAGAAATTCTTGATTCGGATGAAATTGAAAAAATTATTAAAGGTGAAGAACTCCCGCCTGTTAAAAAGAATGGTGTTAATGGAGCACAAGAAAATACTCATAACGAGCTTCCAGAACATGTAAAATCATTATTGGAAGAGAAAAAGAAACGGGAATCTGATAAGCCGGCTGAAAAGATTGATGGTAGCAACTGATAGAGCCACTATAGATTATCAAAGCGAAGTTTTAAGAAAGGCAATTCATCTTTGTTCCCTTTCTATTCCGGTTATCTATTATTTTATTACGCGTGAATTGGCTCTTACTATTTTGATTCCTTTAACCATTCTATCACTAATTCTAGATATTGGTCGGTATTACATCAAACCGTTTAGCGATTTTTTCTACAAGTTCTTTGGTTTTCTTCTTCGGCGTCATGAAAAGGATGAAAGACGGAAAAGTTTAAATGGTGCAACTTATGTTTTAATTTCGGCAGTAATTGTCGTTTCATTTTTCCCTAAAGTATTTGCAGTAACCGGGTTTGCAGTATTAATTATTGGTGATATTGCTGCTGCATTAATTGGTAGAAAATTCGGCCAGACACAATTTTTATTGAAGAGTCTGGAAGGAACTCTCGCATTTTTCGTTTTTTCATGTATTGTTATTTTATTTACACCTAAAATTGAAGGAAATATTACTGAGTTTATTATTGGCTTTATTGCGGTTGGTGTTGGTGCTATTGCAGAAAATATTTCAACAGGATGGGCAGATGATAATTTAACCATTCCCGTTTCTATTGGGGTTACAATGTGGATTCTTTACTCCATTCTACTACCCAACCTGGCACTTATTCTTCCGAATGTTCCAAATTAGATGAAACAAATAAAAAACTGAATTAGTATAAGCAGAAAAATTGAAAAAATTATGAAAAGACAAGAGACAATTTCCTTATCTAAAAACCAAATAAAGTTTTTTATTTTACTTCTGATTTCAATTACGGTTTTTATATCATGCGGGGAAGCGCAAAAACCGGCCGTCGGCCAGGAAGATGAAATAATTGTCTTTGCTGATTCAACCGAATTTTATAATCTTGAAAATTCATTATTGACTGTTTTTGGAAAGATAATTTACACTCCACAACCCGAAAATTTATTTGTATTGACCCGAAAAGATATTTCCGAACTTGAAAAATACCGTACAAGAAAAAATATAATAATGATTGCACCGTTAAATTCTGATTCCGATGTAAGCAAATATATTAGTGGCATGCTAAGTAGTGATGTTAAAAATCTTATTAATGCCGATTCAATATCAGTAATTAACAAATATGATCTTTGGGCAAAAAATCAATTATTAATGATTTTAACTGCTCCAGCAGTTGAAAAACTTAATCAGAAAATATTAAATGAGCATGAGAATCTTTTACATTATTTCCAGAAAATTTCCGATAAAAGATTATTCCAGAGTCTTTACAATGAAAAATTTGAAAGAAAAGATATTGAAGCCAAATTTTTAAAGGAATACGGATGGATGATTTATGTCCAGTCTGATTTTTATCTGGCATTGGATAAACCTGAAGATAATTTCGTATGGCTTAGACGATCTCCCGGAACAGATATGGAAAGATGGATTTTCGTTCATTGGATAGATAATGCTTCTCCCGCAATGCTTAACCGTGATTCTCTCTATGCGATAAGAAATAAAATCACATCCAAATACTACCTGTCTTCAGACGATGCAAGCTATGTCGAAATTTCCGATGATTACAAGACAACACTCGAAGTTAATTTCCTGGGGCGGTATTCACTTATGACTCAAGGTCTGTGGCGAATGAATGATGGTTCGATGGGCGGTCCGTTTATTAACTATACTTTTTATGATCAGGCGACAAAGAGAATCTATATGCTTGATGGTTCAATTTATGCTCCCAAATATTATAAGAAAAAACTTATTCAACAGGTTGATGTAATTCTACAATCATTCCTTACCGAAAGGGAAGTGAAGAAGGAAGTTAAAGAAGACTTAATGAAGCAGCTAAAGTAATCAACCTTCTGCAATCTTTATCATCTTAGAAATTTGTTCAGGAATTATAAACTCCGGTAATGTCTTCCGGAGTTTATTGTAATATGCAATTGCCTTATCTCTCTTATTCCAGTTCAACTCATACAAGATTCTGTAAGAAAGCATTCGGCCGATAGTATCTTCAATAAAGTTTGTGTATTTGTTTTTATTCTTAGGCAATCGGATTGAAAAATTTGGCACCGGTGCCGGAAAGTATTCATTACTCTTAACAGCTTTAAAAAGAAACATATGAGGAACAAGCTGATATCCATCCGGCAAACTGAATTCACCCCGTTGAATTTCGTTTGCGAATAATTCTAACCCGACATAAAAATCTCTATCGGCGTTTTGAGAAACAAGCCTTGTCATTATATTCCTATAATTCACTTCAAGCAAATTCGGGTCAAACTTCCCGCCGCTTTCGAATGGTTCTAATGCAGAAAGAAATTTTTCTACTTCATTTTCAATATTTCTAATTACCGTCGGATAGTTCCTTTTCAATTGGTTAAAATACCATGAACGCCGCAGCAATTCTTTATCAATAACTACAACATCCTTTCTAAAATTTTCTACATACTGGTAATAGTAAGAAGATGATATAAAATAATCCCACTGATAAGAAAAAATAATAGAATTCTCTTCGACACTGCTGAGTATATTCTTTGTATAATCTTCAAATATGTACTGATCGCTTTGGTCGATCGAACGGTAGTTAGTTATAAGTGGAATAAACCCGATAAAAGAAAATATTACTATTACTTTTTCATTTAATTTGAATCTAAGCTTAAGCTCTTTCAAAATAAAAAAAACGCCCATAGAAATTAAAATACCGGTCAATATAAAATTGAACAGGAAATATGAATCGATATCAACAATATCGTAGTTAATAGAATAGAGAAGCGCAACAACAAACGAAACTGTAATTAAACCGGCCATTCTTTTATTGACTTTGAATATGTATCCAAGTCCTGTTAGTGCAAACAGAAGACCCGGGACTGTAAACTCTGAGGGGAGATTATTAAAGAAAAACCCGAGCTGTTTTTTTGCCGCATCAAATGAAGAGAAGAGCCATACCTGATATTGTTTACCTGTTATGTGGCGTAAAAAGTTTTCGGCATTAAACGGATTACCCCAATTTATTTCAGGATTAGTTGAAGCTCTCAAAGGTAAATAAGCATATAGAAGAATTAGGATGGGAAGAGAAGAAATAAATGTGACAGCAATTTTAAGAAGTGATTTTTTATTTAACCCTTCTTTACGAAAAAATAAAATTGCTGTGAATGGAAGCGAAAGAAGTGTTGTCATATGATTAGTAAAACCAAGTGCTGTAAATATCCCAACCGGAATCCAATCAAACAACGAATTGTTTTTAGAGAAATACACCCGTAGAGAAGAAAAAATTATTAACATAAATAGAAATATCTGTAATGAATATACCTCAACAGAAGTTGATTGCATCCAGTAAGTATTGCTAAAGGCAAGATATAGACTGCCGGTAATAGCAGCTATTGAGATAAGCAGAATATTAGATTCTTCAGGTTCAATGGTGTGGAATGATTTTGTCTTTAATTTTTTTTTAACTTTTTTAGAATTGATGTTTATTAGAACGAGAGTAACAGATTTTATAAAAAATAAAATTCCAAAACTGCACCAGATAGCAGCTAGTAAATTTGTTTTGTAAATAGCTGAAAATGGTATTGGAATCTTTATAAATATATAACCGATTAATGAAAATAACGGGTAACCGGTAGGATGAGCTATTCCTAATGTTGACTGAACAGCGGCTAACTCACCGGAATCAATTTGTATTACACCGGGTGCGAGTGTAAAAAAATATATTATTAATACTAACAGTGAAATAATAACCGGGAGTATTTTATTGTTAACTAAATATCTATCCCACATATTTCTTAAAAAGCTCATTGTTTGTTTTAATTATGTAGTTAAGCTGGTCATCCAATAAAATTCTGTGCTTTAATTTCAACCAATTTGATAGGACTGCTCGCTTTTCTTCATTCTCCGGAATGATGCTGTTAGATACATCAAATATATTTTGTATTGCAAACTCAATCAATTTTAATGTTTTAAAATTTTTTGCAATAATTTTTAAGTCGTCCCGTAATTTCCCTTTTGATATTAATCCGAATAAATAATTCCGTTTTTTACCAAAAGCAGAGATTAGTAATTCTCTATTGCTTAAAATTATTGAATCAAGAATAAAATCAATAGTAGTAAGTCCGCCTGATTGCTTTTTAACGTTGAATGATGAGTCGCTAAAACTCATTAATTCGGTTTTGATTTTTTTATCCATCGTCTTTATTTCGCTAATGATCATTTCAGGAGAAAAATTACCGGAGGTTTCAAGAACTGTTTCTTTAAGCGAATTAAATAGATCAGGATTACCATAAATAAATTTTAACTTTGAAAAAGCTTCTAATTCCCAAACTCTGGCTCTGGTTTTTATATAATCATTGAATTTATCTACACTCCAAATCAATTGAGAGCTTTTACCTTCCGGACGCAATCTGAAATCAATTGCAATCGGTTTTAATCTATCCATCAGTAAATTAATAATTCTCATGTAGGATTTTTCATCTTCAACGGCTTCCTTTTCAGAACCAGCTACAATTACAAGGTCAATGTCGGAAGTAAAACTTAATGTTGAAGAAGATAAACTTCCCAATCCGGCAATAAAATAATTCAGTTTAACATCGCAATTAATAATTAATGTATCTATTTTTTTAAGAATATAACCGGCAATAATATCTGAAACATCCTGTGGTTTAAATAGCCCAAGAGAGAACCTTGTCGATAGATAGAATATTACCTGGTTATATGTCCACCCGGCAATTTCTTCTACTGAAATAACCTTAAATATTTTCCGTGTCAATAAAATCTCTGAACATGATTTATCCAGAACTATTAAATTAATTGCCTTGTCAGAGAACTCGCATAGAGTCATAATATTTTTCAAGAATATTTTGTCGCAAAGTTCACAGTACCAGATAGAAGTTAAAGTAACCGATCGCACAATTTTAACAAGGTTATCCAGTGTTCTGTCTGGCGAAGAGGATTTTT
>JBBIHP010000029.1:0-8365 GCA_037446915.1 Ignavibacteria bacterium | reverse complement strand
GTTTTGAAATTAAGGAAAAGTGATAATTTTTTAAGCAAATCACCTTCGTCGGGTATCAAATGAGTTTGAGTATCATTCATCAATTGTAAAAAGTGTTCTATCTTTCTGTAAAAATGATATGCATCTGTAAAAATTTTAGTTTCTTTATTTTTCAGTAATTTATTTTCATTCAATATCCGGATAGCCTCTAATGTATTGCCTGTTCTTAGTTTCTTTAATCTTCCGCCGTTAATTAACTGGAGTGCCTGAACGGAAAACTCAATATCTCTTATTCCGCCCTTAAAAAGTTTTACATTTTCCTTATCCCGATTTACAGACTCAATCTTCTTTTTAATTTTCTGAATTTGTTCTTTTAAGGAGTGAGAAAATGAATGAGGATAAATATATGGCTGCAAAAAATTATGGAAGTCATTATATAGAGATTCACCCCCTGAAATATAGTCGAGCTTAATTAGCATCTGGCGTTCCCAGTCTTCTCCTCTTGTTTCGTAATATTTTGTATAGTCAACCAGGGATTTGCAGAGCGGAGAGTATTTGCCATCGGGACGAAGCCGGAAATCAACTCTGTAGATATAACCTCTATCTGTAATTTCACTGGCTGATTTAATAAAGAGCAATGCCACTTCAGAAAGTAATTCGTGATATTCCTTGTTAATATTTTCGTAGAATTCATTCTTATCGTACAAAAGAAGAAGATCGATATCGGAACTGTAATTAAGCTCATTCCCTCCAAGCTTTCCAAGCGAACACAAACAAAACTTATTCTGGTCTAATTGAATAGAATATTTTTGTTCAATTTCTTCATAACATATGCTGAAAAGTTGAGATGTAAGTACCCTGGCTAAAATTGAAAGCTGACGCATCGTAGCAGTTAGATCAATCATCTTTAATATATCTGCTACACCTATTTTTAATATGAATCTCTTTTTGGTTTGCTTAAGATAGTTCAACTTAGCATTAAATGACCGGTATCGGTTTAAACTGTTTTCGATTTCATATTGCAATAAATCTTTGGTTAATTCTCGTAACAAATATTCCTGATCAAATAACTGGTATAAGTATTCTGGGTTTCTAACAACTATATCTGTAAGGTAATTACTGTTAGCGGTTAGGGAAATTAATATCTCAGGGTGATGCTTATATCTAATGAGATCATTTATAAAAGATTTTTTATCATAGACCGAATTTATTACGCGTAACAGGTTCGATTCCGAAGTGTTATCGAAATGAAATTTCGCGGCTTCGCGTTCGACAGATTCTATAAACAATTCAAATTGACTTGAGGAGATGATCCCTTCTGTCAATTCAATTATCTTTGAAATAAATCCGCTTGAAAAGTTAAATTTTTTCTTCACAAATTAATCTGAAACTGTTGCAGACTAAAATAGGTGATACGGAAATAAATCGCACATATTCATCACAATTCAAAAAGTAGAAAAAAATAAATTGTTGAAACAAAGCGGGAATGGAATTTTATAAGATGGCAAATATTAGAAAATAAGCGGATTATCAGTTTCATTGCATTTCAGAACCTCTTTATTTAACTTGGTAGCCCGAAAATGCGGAGTAATTAATGTTTAATTCACTGCTAAAGAAAATCTTTGGCGATAAAAATGCACGTGTAACAAAAGATCTATGGCCTGTTGTTGAAGAAATAAATGGTCATTTTGAAGATCTTAAAATCCTTTCAGATGAGCAATTAAGAGCAAAAACTGCTGAATTTAAAAATAAAATTTTTACAGAGACTGAAGATTTAAGAAATCAGCTTGATGAACATAAAACCAAACTTCAACAGGTTCAATCCTCAGAAGAAAAACGTTCTTTATACGATGAAATTGAACAGATAAACAACGAACTGGACGAAAAATACGAACAGATTCTTGATGAGATACTTCCGGAAGCTTTTGCAGTTGTAAAAGAAACTTGCCGCCGTCTTGTTGGAAAATCCTGGGAGGTTGCCGGCACAAAAATAACATGGGATATGATACCTTATGATGTTCAGCTTATTGGCGGTGTAGTCCTCCATAATGGCAAAATTGCCGAAATGGCAACTGGCGAAGGTAAAACTCTTGTAGCAACACTCCCAATATATCTTAATGCATTAACCGGCAGAGGCGTTCACATCGTTACTGTTAATGATTACCTTGCAAAACGCGATAGCGAATGGATGGGCGAGATTTTTAAGTTCCATGGATTGACTGTCGGGTGTATAATAAATACAATGGACAGCCAGCAGCGAAGAGATATTTACGGCTACGATATTACTTATGGAACTAATAACGAATTCGGTTTCGATTATCTCCGCGATAACATGGCTGTTGATAAAGAAAATTGTGTTCAGCGCGGTCATAATTTTGCAATTGTAGATGAAGTTGATTCGGTTTTGATTGACGAAGCACGAACCCCGCTAATTATTTCTGGTCCGGTTGAAAAGACCGAACACAAATTCGACGATATGAAACCCCGTGTTGAGCGGCTTTTCAGAAAACAAGCTAACCTTGTTGCAACAATTGTCAAGGAAGCGGAAGAACTTATTAAAACTGACGATTCAAAAAACAGAGAGAAGGCGGGTGTACTTTTATTAAGAGCACACCGCGGATTCCCGAAAAATAAAGCTTTACTTAAACTCTTTGCTGAACCGGAATATAAAAAATTAATGCAGCAAACCGAACTTGAATTCTTAAGAGAGAATGCCAAACGGATGCCCGAGATTGATGAAGAACTTTACTTCGCTATTGAAGAAAGAAATAATCAGATTGATCTTACCGAGAAAGGACGGGAAGAATTAGCATCGGGCTCCCGCGAGGGGAAAGAATTTTTTGTTCTACCTGATCTTGGTACTGAAATAAGCAAAATTGAAAATGATCCTGCATTAGCAGTTGAAGAAAAACTTAGAAAGAAAGATGAGCTTTATCATACTTATACAGAACGATCAGATGTAATTCATACTCTTAATCAACTCTTAAAAGCTTACAGCTTGTTCGAAAAAGATGTTGAATATGTTATAACAGAAGATGGTAAGATTGCAATTGTTGATGAATTTACCGGAAGAATATTACCTGGAAGACGATATTCCGATGGTCTGCATCAGGCAATTGAAGCAAAAGAAAATGTTAAGGTTGAACGTGATACTCAAACCCTCGCGACTATTACACTTCAAAACTATTTCCGTATGTATAAGAAACTTGCCGGTATGACGGGTACTGCAGAAACAGAAGAATCCGAATTTTTCGAGATCTACAAATTAGAAGTTATAGTTATACCTACAAATAAACCGATAGTACGTCAGGATGAAGATGATGCTATCTATAGAACAAAGAGAGAAAAGTATAACGCAATTATTGAAAAGATAAAAAGCTTGAAAGAGGAAAGACGTCCCGTTCTTGTTGGTACTACAAGCGTAGAAGTTTCTGAAACAATAAGCAGAATGTTGAAACGGCAAGGTGTTTCCCACAATGTGTTAAATGCAAAACAACATCAAAGGGAAGCAGAGATTGTTGCGTTTGCAGGTCAACCCGGAGCTGTTACAATTGCTACAAATATGGCGGGTCGTGGTACAGATATTAAATTGGGTGCAGGAGTAAGAGAAGTAAGCGGTCTCTATATACTTGGTACCGAACGTCATGAAGCAAGAAGAATCGATCGTCAGTTAAGAGGAAGAGCGGGAAGACAGGGCGACCCGGGTTCATCAAAATTCTTTATTTCGCTTGAAGATGATTTAATGCGATTATTCAGCGGAGATAGAATTACAAATGTTATGGGCCGGCTCGGAATGGAAGAAGGCGAGGCAATCCAGCATCCGCTCATTAGTAAATCTGTTGAACGTGCTCAAAAGAAAGTTGAAGAGAATAACTTTTCTATCCGTAAAAGACTTCTTGAGTTTGATAATGTTATGAATCAGCAACGCGAAGTTATTTATTCAAGAAGGAGGCAAGCACTTGAAGGTGAACGGCTAAAAGGTGAAATATTCGAGTACCTTGAAGAATTTGTTGATAGTGTTCTCGATAAATATTATGATGATGCAAATATTGAAAAGATACATGATGAAATTCTTCAATACCTGCTTGTTGATTTTAGAGTTGAACCGGAAGCATTCGAAAAATTAGGTAAGGATGGTATAAAAGAAAAATTACTCGAGGCTTCAAGAGATTTCTATAATAAAAAAGAAGAGATGATTGGTAATGAATTGATGTCGCGTTTAGAAAGATTTGCCGTGCTCTCTGTTATTGATGAGAAATGGAAAGAACATTTAAGAGAAATGGATGATCTTAAGGAAGGTATCGGATTAAGAGCTTATGGTCAGAAAGATCCTCTGCTGGAATACAAAGGAGAAGCTTACAATCTTTTTGTTCAGCTGCTTGAACATATCCGTAATGAAGTAGTATCGTTCTGCTTTAAGTTCTGGCCACAGGCACCGGCGGAAGTTCAGGGAAGAAAACCTGCTCCGGCTCAAAGAATGAGAACTATTAAAGATACAACCGATAATCTTGGTCTTAAACCTCAATCTCTTGAAGGTGAGGGTGCCCATCGTGGTAAACTGCAGCCAATAAAAGTTGAACAAAAAATTGGTAGAAATGACCCCTGCCCTTGCGGTAGTGGAAAAAAATACAAAAATTGCCACGGTAATATTTCTTAACACCGAGGATTGAATGAAAAAGATTGAAGCTATTATACGACCGTTCAAACTGGACGAAGTTAAAGAAGCTCTTCTCGAAGCCGGTATAAGAGGTATGACAATTACTGAAGTTCGTGGATACGGTAGGCAAAAAGGTCATAAGGAAACTTACCGTGGCAGCGAATATCAAATTGAATTCGTTCCTAAAATTAAAATAGAAGTTGTAGTTGATGATTCCATTTCGGAAAAAGTTATTGATGCAATTCTTTTAACAGCTAAAACCGGACAGGTCGGTGACGGAAAGATTTTCATCTCGGATGTTTCTGATGTTATCAGAATAAGAACCGATGAATCCGGCCCCGAAGCATTATAATCATTAAAATAGGTGAGCGTATAGTTCTTTTTTACGATCATTACTAACAAATAATAAGAATACCATGCCTTCCACAAAAAAATTTTTTGTCCCGGTTGCCCTGGCTTTTTTAGTTCTTTTAAACAGCTGCGGTCTTTGGCGGGATTTTACAACTTATTTCAACACATATTATAATGCTAAAACGTTATTTGACCGGCTGGAAGAAGAAATTCTGAGCCAGAAAAAAGATCCATTTGAGTTCAGAGAAAGTTCCACACAAACGGGACAAGGCCAATCACAACCTTATCAACAACAGCAATATCAGCAGCAGCAGCAACAACAATTTCAGCAGCCACAATTCCAGCAACAGCAGCAGTTCCAGAATGTACAGCAGACGCAAACCACTCAGCAATTTCCATCTCAAAGAAGTGCGATGCCGGCAATGTCTATGGTTCAAATAAAACAGGAACTCACAAGAGTTATAGAAAAGTGTTCCAGAATCCTTCAATTCCACAAAGAATCTTCTTATGTTGATGATGCACTTTTTATAACCGGCAAATCTTTTTATTATCAACAGGAATATGCAAGTGCACAGAGAAAATTTTTAGAATTAGCTTCACTTCAGGAATCCTCTTATCAATTAGAAAATAAACTATGGCTTGCAAAAACATATTTACAACTGAGGAGTTTTAATGAAGGACTCGCTTTAATAGATGAAGTGAAGAATGAATCAATTGCTGATAAAAAAGAAAAATTGTTGATTGATGCATCGATTACACTTATTGGATTCTATCTTTTTAGAGAGGAAAACAGCAAGGCAATTGATGAATGCAACTGGCTCCTTGGTAAAATTGATGATGATGAAATTAGTGCACTGTTATCATTTCAGCTTGGTAAGATTAACCTTAAGATTGGAAATGAGGAAGAAGCTCTAAACGCTTTTGCCTCCGTTCTTAAATACTCACCATCCTTTGAGATTGAATTTGAAAGCAGAATTGAACATGCACGGCTTCTTAAACAATTAGGAAGAATAGATGAAAGCGAAGAAAAATTAGTTGATTTGAGAGATAGAGGAAAGTTTAATACTCAAATGGATCGTATCCTTGTTGAACTTGGGCAGGTATATTACGATAAAAATCAGTATGAAAAAGCTGTTAAACTTTTTAAAGAAGTCGATTCAACTTATAAATTTAATCCTACTTCTGGAATGGCAAGTTTTAAACTGGGTGAAATTTATGAACGTCATTACAGGGATTACGATAGCTCATTAAAGTATTATGGTAAAGCTACATCATCATTTGTTGAGCGTGATATTAAAACAAAAGCGAATGACCGCGCTAGGAATTTTGACCGGTATTTTAGTCTTAAGAAAACTATTACAGATCTTAATACACAGGTTACTTATATAAAACAGCCGGAGAAATTTTTAAGGGATTCCATCGATTATGATATAGCATTTAAGGAGTTTACAGAAGAGAACAGAAGAAAATCCGAAATGCTTCAGGCAAATCTTCAAACACAGCAAGTTAATTTTGAAGAGCGACAGATACCACAGCAAAATCCACAACAGGATTTACAAAATCAACCTAAACAAAAAGAAGAAGTTACGCTTGTTATGTTGATATCCCTGGGAAAGGTACAAAAACCATCCCGTCCTCAAATCTCAATCGATTCACTTGGTACTCTGCTCTCGCAAAATTATTATAACCTTGGAAGCCACTTCTTCTCCGAAATGGATGTTCCGGATTCGGCTTATTACTATTTCAAGCTAATCCTGGATGAATTTCCCCAAAAACCGAATACACCGCAGACGCTGTTTGCACTTGGTACTTATTACGAAACTATTAATGAAAAACAGAAGGCGGATAGTCTTTACAAAATTATTTATGAGGATTATTCAAAGTCAGGGCTTTATACTGAAGCCGGTAAGAAACTAGGACTTATTAAAGAGGAAGTTAAAAAAACAGTTGTAGCCACATCTGATCCGGCAGAACCTTTTTATGTAGCCGCTGAAGAAAAATATTATAGTAAAGAATTCCGCGATGCTATTAAAGCT
Source organism: Ignavibacteria bacterium (assembly GCA_037446915.1). Lineage (GTDB taxonomy): Bacteria > Bacteroidota > Ignavibacteria > Ignavibacteriales > Melioribacteraceae > DSXH01. Next base: position 1,342 of record JBBIHP010000029.1, on the reverse strand, counting down.
TTTAGGGAAATTTATTTAAATTATCCTGAATCTTCGTATGCACCCAAGTCAATTTACTATATAGGATTGATTCATGAAGAGCTTAAGGAATATGATTCGTCTGCTTTTTATTATGGAATTCTATCAACCAAGGAATATGCTGCAACACCTTTAGGTAAAGCTGTTTTTGCGAAGTATAGTGAATATAAGAATGAGAAGGACAGGATTGAAAGGGAAGAGCAACTGAAACGGGATTCTGAAAATCAAAAGAAATTAGAGCAGCAAAAACCTGTTGAGCACGATTCAACAAAAATTAAACAGAAGGAAATTATTCCACCGGTTGAAAAAGATGACATTCCAATTAGAAAATTGAGAGCCGATTCACTTAAAAGTAAAATGGACTTAAAACCTGAAAGCGATTCACTAAAACCTAAACCGGATACTTTGTTTAAAAGAACAGATCAGAAATTCGAAACGGATTCATTGAAGGAAAGAACCGATTCACTTAAAAAAAAGATCCTTTAATCAATCTCTAAAAATTTCTTTATTAGATGAACCGTAAAAAAGTTCTTGAATTAATTGAGATGGGGGAAGGATTGCATGTTGAATACAAACAGAGATTCTCTACCCACGAAAAAATTGCTAAAAGTATAATTGCATTTGCAAATACAAGCGGCGGCGTTATACTTATTGGTGTTGATGACGATAAATCAATTTACGGAATTGCCAGCGAAAAGAGTGATACCGAACTTGTAAATGAAACAGCAGAAAAATTTTGTGTCCCACCGGTTGTTTGCAATATCTATTCTTACGAAATAAAAAACAAAGAAGTAATGACTGTTGAAATTCCCGAATCGGATAATAAACCCCATAGAATTCAGGATTATAAATCCAACCTTGATTTAAATTCTGCGCAGGTTTATGTAAGAGTTAATGATAAAAGTGTTCTTGCCAGCAAGGAAATGATTAAACTTCTCCAAACAAAGCAATCAAATAAATCTCTTGTAAATTATTCTGTTGGTAAAAACGAGAAAATTGTTTTTGAGTATCTTGAAAAAAATGAAAAGATTTCCGTTAAAGAACTAAGTAAGATTGCCAATATATCAGACCGGCGTGCATCAAGGACATTAATTAAACTGGTTAGAGCCAATTTACTTCTCATTCATGTTAAGGATAACGGTGAGAATTATTTTACTTCTGTAGTTTGATATTATTACCTGTAATTGTTTCTACTTTCTTTATTATTAATACTCTCCGCTGCAAATAAAGCAGTATTAGAACTAATAATGTTTATTTTATTCTGGCACGCAATTGGCTCGAAGTTATAATTAAGTCATTTCCAAAAATATCAGTTGACTTTTAT
>JBBIHP010000028.1:13107-27578 GCA_037446915.1 Ignavibacteria bacterium | reverse complement strand
CTAAGCCGGCAATAGCAAAGTGACCGGGATTGGGTTGAGTATTATGCACAATTTTGCGTCGATGTTGATACCATTCCCATACCAGATCTGGATTTTGCAGGAAAGCATTAAAGTTTGCGAGTTCCTCCGGTTTCATTTTATTCCAGATACCGTCTTTTCCGCGGAAAGTTGCGATTCCGCTTTCTGCAGAAATTCCGGCTCCTGTAAAAAACACCAATCGCTTGGCACTTTTTAGCTTATCTAAAAATTCCTGTTTGAAAATCATAATTAAAGATTAGAGCGGAGTAAGATTCTAATTAATAAAAAAGAAAATTATTACTCCGCTCTTAAGAAAAGTTATTTGTTTTTTATTTCGTTTAAAGTCTGTTTTGCTTCGGCTTTCCGTTTATCATCATCCTGATGAGCGTTAGCAATTGTTAATGCTTTGTTCAGCATTTCCCGGGCAGTTTTATAGTCATCTTCACGGATTAATGAATTAGCATAATCAACATAGAACATAACATAGTTGGGAAATATTTCAATTGCCTTTTTGAATTCTTTAATTGCAATTTCATTATCTGCCCATCCCAAACCTAAAATTGATCGTGCGGGTTTCCATTTTTCGCTTGTCTTAGCATGGGTTCTGCCAAGAACGTAATGTGCAACTCCCATAGCAAAATCATCGCCGTTATTTAGTTGAATTGCTTTTTCAACATCGGCTCTTACAGAATTAACAACACCGGCAACAGTAAAAACACCTTTGAAGAGAGCAATTTTACCATTTGCAATAGCACGCCGCAAATAACTTACAGTTTTATTCGGCTCAAGTTTAACTGCCTTCTCTGCATACTCCAATGCTTTCTGATAAGTAGCCATTTGAGCATCTTCTTGAGCTGAAGTGCTTGTTGGCATTTTATCTCCTGTATCAACATATGTTCTGCTTAAACGCCATACAACTTCCCAATTATCGGGGGATAGTTTTTCTGCTTTTAATAATGCTTCAAGAGCTTTTTCATTATTAAACTGGGAATAATATTTATCGCACTCATCAATTAACTGTTCAACTGATTGAGCCGAGATGTAGCTGCTGAAGAGGAAGATAATTGTAAAGATTGATAAGAAAGTATTTTTCATATGATTTTTTCCTCTGATGTTGATTGATTAATCGTTTTCGTCTTCCCCCGTAAAATTATCAGGTATATAGAGTGAAGTATTAGCAAGTTGAAGAAATCTTGTCCATTTGCTGCCTCTATTTCTATCTGCTGCTATTGCATATTTATAAGCATTTGTTTTTGCACTTAGCTCATCTGCCTGGTATAGTACAATTGCTTCAAGCGTTTTTGGTTCTACCGGCGAAGCAAATTCTAATTTACCCTGATGACTTAATACTAAGTGAATCAATTGGTTCTTTAATTCTTCCGGAAAACCGGGTATCTGCGCTACTCCTTTTTCTAACTCAATTGCACTTATTACAATGTGACCGATCAGTTTTCCTTTATCGGAATAGTCAAATGAATTTTCGTAAGTAAGTTCTTCTGTTTTGCCGAAATCGTGAAGTAAAGCTCCGGTTATAAGTAAATCTCTGTTTAGTTCGGGATGAATCACTCCCATAAGATCGCAAATTTTAATAATCTCTAAAGTATGTTCCAGCAGTCCGTGCAAATAAGCGTGATGCCAAGCTTTACCGGCGGGAGTTCTGCAAAACTTATTCAAATTTTCTTCGCTCAAAATAATTTTTATAAGAGTGTGAAGAAACGGATTTGTAATTGAACCAATAACTGAATTCAACTCGTCTATCATTTCATTTAGCGGACGGACAGACCTTGGTAGAAAATCATCACTTGCAACATTATCTTTTTCATTAGAGAGCCGAATCTTATCAATCCTAATTTGTAAGGAACCATTGAATTCCTCTAATACTCCGGCAATTTTAACTATTACACCTTCTTTTATATCATCAGCAACGTCATCAAACTTACTCCAAACTTTTGCGGGAAGAAGTGCGGATTGATCTCTTAATTCAAGATTCATAAAAGGTTTGCCGTTCTTAGAAGTTTTTACTTCAGATCTTGTAACAATAAGGAACGCAGTAAATTCTTCGCCTACCTTTAATTCAATCAATCTTTTCTGATTTAACATAAACCGTACTTTTATATTCTAAAGTGAGTTTAATTTATTAAAAAAAACATGAACAGCAAAGGTCAGTTTTCTAATATTTTTATTATGCTTTCGTCCGGAAGTCTAACCAGAACAGATCTTTTTAAGAGATCGATTGCAACGGCAAGATGTTTCTCGCCTACCTTATGCTCGGTAACAATTCCGATAACATCACGGAAAGGACCTTCAATAATTTTAACTTTTTGACCAATCTCTATTCTGTTTGTTACAAAAACTTCGGGCTTCTCGCTAAGAATATTTTTTAAACTCTCAATCTGCCAATCAGGAATTATGGAAGGTTTTCCATTAAAGCAAACAGTTTTAATAACCGATGGAATTCTCAAACAATTTATTCTTTCGCATTCATCTACACGCACAAATAAATAACTTTTGAAGAGCGGTTCTTCAACTTTCTTTTTCCTATCGCTCCATCTCTTTTCTACAATAATTGTTGGAAGATAAACTTCTAATGATTGGTTTTTGATTTCAGCTTCTACTTTATACTCGTGCTGCGGTTTTGTATATATTGCAAACCAATGCTTTTCTTTACTGATTTTAGGATTAATCATTTTACAAGTATTCGGTTAGTTGTAAAAAGAATTTAGAAAATACATTCCTTTATAGTATCCAGCAAGACATGTGAATCAACCGGTTTAGGAATAATTCTATCAACACCTAAACGGGAATAAATTCTGGATATTTCATCATTCAATTTGGCAGAGACAACAATTACGGGGATTGTACTGTTCGAATCACGTTTTTTAAGAGCTTCAACAAGTTGTATCCCGTTCATTAAAGGCATATCGTGATCTGTAATTATTATTGTTGGCAATATATCTTTTAATGCACTAATTGCCTCGTAACCGTTATCAACGGTTTTTATTTCAAAATTTTTGAGATTATTCTCAATCACTTTTTTGTAGAGGGAGCGGACTGCTAAATCGTCTTCAACAATAAGAATACAATTTTTTGCTTCAGGTACTGTAAAGTGAAATTCACTTCCTTCGCCAACTTTAGAATAGAACCAAACCTGACCGCCATGTTTATCAATAATTTCCTTCATCAAAGTAAGACCAAGCCCGCTTCCTTTTTCTCCGCCAGTTCCAACAAGCGAAAATTTCTGATCGATCTTGAATAACTTGTTCTGATTCTCTTCAGCTATTCCCATCCCTTCATCACGCACAACAATTTCAATCATTCCATCCTTAAATCTCTGCGAATGAATTGAGATTTCTTTCCCTTCGGGAGTGTACTTAATTGCGTTACTTGTAAGATTCATAATTGCCTGGCCAATCAGTCGTTCATCAGCACTAATAAAAAGTTCTGACGGGATATCGAGTTTAATATCGATATTTTTTCTAACCGCATCGCCGGTAAGAGGAGTAACTGCATTTGCTACAGTGGATTTAACATTAAGACGCTGCGGTTCAACTTTTATTCTGCCGGTTTGCAATCGCGACCAATCGAGCAAACAATTAATCAGGTTCAACTGGGTTTTGGATGCATCATAAATATATTTAATGTATTCAAGCTTTTCATCTTCTGTAATATCTTTTTCGTTCAGAAGAATCTCAGAAAACCCGAGTAATGTTGTAAAAGGCGCTCTTAAATCGTGAGAGACAATCGAAATGAATTTGTCTTTGGCAACATTCAATTCCTTTAAAGCGGAATTCGATTTTTCAATTTCGATCTCTTTTTCTTTCAATCCCGTAATATCAATTACAGTACTTCTTCTTTCAATTATTTCACCTTCGGCATCGCGAACAACTTTAAGATTTTCCCGGAGCCATTTTTTCTGGCCAGATTTTGAATTTATTTTGAAAGAGAATTCTGCTGAATTTAATGATGAGTTACTTTCGAACGTAGTTAAATCTTTTTTGAAAGAACCAAGGTTTTCTTCGCATACCAGCGAATAATATTTTTCCGGGAAAGAATTGATCTCATCTGCAGAGTAACCGGTAATATCATAAACTGAATCTGAAAAGAAATTTTTTCGATCACTGTTTTTGTTGATGATTGAAATGAAGATATTTTTAAAACCTTCACATAAAACAGAGAGATTTTGAAAGCCAGCTTGTTCTTTTTCCATAGCCCTTATCGAAGGTGAGATACTTTTCAAAAATAATAAAAAGATGTTAATGCTGCCTATATTTGTTTTACTTATTTATTCAAGAACTAATTTTTATGGATAGGTGTTTAGATAGTTGTACTAAACAAATTAAGAAAGGAAATGAAAACTCTAAAATCTTATTTAATCTTTATGCTGGTTTTAATACCGGTATTAACACGTGCTGACGTACAGAAAGGAGTACTAACCGGAAAAGTGGTGGAAAAAATTACTAAAGAACCGCTTCCCGGTGTTAACGTAGTAGTTGTTGGAACAACCTTTGGCGCTGCAACCAATATCAATGGAATTTTTGAAATTAGAGGATTGGATGTTGGAACTTACCAGGTCCGTGTTTCTGCAATTGGTTTTAATACAATTGTAAGGACGGACGTTATTGTTAATAACGTTAAACCTACGGATCTGATTTTTGAGTTGACTGAATCTGTAATAGAACTTGAGGGAATAACGGTAAAATCAGATTACTTCGAAATGAATCCGACCGAACTGAATAGTGTAATCAGTTTTGGATACGAAGAAATAAGAAGAGCACCCGGCGGTTTTGAGGATGTGGTAAGAGCGCTATCTGTGTTGCCGGGCGTTGCACAGGCAAGTCCGGGTAGAAACGATCTTGTAGTACGCGGCGGTGCACCATCGGAAAATTTATATGTAGTTGATGGATTTGTTGTACCAAATATTAATCACTTCGGTAGTCAGGGTGCAACAGGAGGACCGCTAAGTTTTATTAATCTCGATTTTGTTAGAGATGCAACATTTTCAACAGGAGGATTTTCCAGCTTGTATGGCGATAAACTCTCCTCCGTCTTGAAAATTGATTTACGCGAAGGTAGAAAGGATAGAATCGGCGGTAAAGGAACAATCTCTGCATCTCAATTCGGATTCAATCTTGAAGGACCTATTGCATCAAATGCTAATTTTGTTATGTCTGCAAGAAGAAGTTATCTCGATTTTATTTTTAATGCTGCCGGTTTCAATTTTGTTCCGGAGTATTATGATGTGCTTACAAAAGTAACATACAACATTGATCAAAAGTCAAAACTATCATACTTATTTATCGGTGCATTCGATAACGTTAAATTCAACAACAAAGATTCTGAAGACTTATACGAAAACTCCAGAATACTTGGTAGCAATCAGAATCAGTATGTAACCGGTATTTCATACCGTAGATTATTTTCCAAAGGTTTTTACGATATTTCATTATCAAGAAATTTTGTGGATTACGATACATCACAAAGAGATACATTACTTAACCCCATTTTTCTAAATAAATCCCGTGAAGGTGAAAATGAACTTAAAGTTGATGTGGTTTATAAACTTTCTTCCTCATCAGAATTAAACTTTGGTGCATCAGCAAAGCTGATTAAATTCAATGCCGATGTAAAACTCCCAGGTTTCAGAACCTCTTTTGGAGAATTACTTAGAATTACTTCATTGAATACTTTAAAAAATTATTACAAGTATGGATTCTATGCCCAATACTCCGATGTATTGTTAGACAGGTTAATGGTTTCCTTTGGAACAAGGGGAGACTATTTCAGCGGAATAGATAATGGTTTTACAATTAGTCCTCGCGCATCGCTGTCATACATTTTGAGCGATGTAGCAACATTAAGTTTCAGTACCGGTATTTATCATCAAAGTCCTTCTTATATCTGGCTGGCAGCATTTGACTCAAACAAGAAATTAAAACCTGTACGTGTTGATCAATATGTTCTGGGTTATGAAAGAAAGCTACGCGAAGATATTAGAATGAAACTGGAAGGTTTCTACAAAGATTACAGAAATTATCCGGCAAGTACTTTTAGACCTTACCTTGTTCTGGCAAATACAGGAGCAGGATTTGGAGGCGGAGATGATAACTTTTCGTCTTTAGGACTTGAACCGCTGACCAGTTTGGGTAAAGGATTTGTAAGAGGCGTAGAATTTTCGATGCAGAAAAAATCTTCAGATACACCTCATTATGCAATCTTAAGCGTAACATACAGCGAAAGCTTTTTTACAGGACTTGACGGAATTAAAAGACCCGGTTCATACGATCAGAAATGGATAGTTAATCTAAGTGCAGGTTATAAATTTAATAGCAAATGGGAGGCATCGTTAAAGTTCAGATTAGCTACCGGAAATCCTTACACACCTTTTAATCCGGATGGAACTCAAAGTGTAGTAAACTACAATGCAAATCGCTTTGAACCGCTCCACTCGCTTGATTTACGTTTTGATAGAAGATGGGACTTCGAAAATTTAGCTTTAATTACTTACCTCGATGTTCAGAATATTTATAACAGGAAAGCATCGAATACAATTAGATGGGATTACAGGACAGGGGAGATTGATAAGCAATCTTCAATCGGAATTCTACCTTCTATTGGTATAAGTCTCGAATTTTAATTCGATTACAAAAAGAGTTGCTTGGTTATTAAACAACATCGTCTTTAGGCGACTTGGTCGGGATATCAAGCTCATCCATTTTTCTGTAGAGCGATGATAACCCGATTTCAAGAGCTTTAGCAGCTTCCTCTTTATTGTATTCATATTTCTTGATCGTTTTGAGAACATGCTCTCGTTCAAAGTTACGAAGAGCATCTTTTAATGAATCGGGATAACCTGTATCGATATTATCGGTTCTGAAGTAATCTGCTAAATCGTTTATGGATAGCATTTCTTTGTTGCAAAAAATGATTGCCCTTTCAATAACATTTTCTAATTCTCTAACACCTCCGCGCCAATCGTGCGAAATTAATGCTTTCATTGTTTGATTATCGGCGCCAATTACTTTTTTCCCCATTTCATTGCTGTATCGTTCAATAAAATGATTAACAAGAATCGGTATGTCGTCCTTCCTTTCATTCAATGTAGGTAATTTAATTTCAACAACGTTCAATCTGTAAAATAGATCTTCTCTAAATTCGCCCGATTTAGTTTTCTCGAAAAGATTCTGGTTTGTTGCAGCAATAATTCTTACATCTGTACTCACAGGTTTTGTACCGCCGACCGGGAAAAATTCTTTATCTTCAATTGCTCTTAAAAGTTTGACCTGCATATTGAGGGGCAGATCTGCAATTTCATCTAAGAATAAAGTTCCGCCGTCCGCAACTTTAAAAAGTCCTTGCTTATCATCTGCTGCCCCGGTAAAAGCTCCTTTTTTATGACCGAATAATTCACTCTCAATTAAATTTTCGGAAATAGCCCCACAATTTATTGGAAGGAATATTCTATCCTTTCTTTTGCTATTGAAGTGAATTGCCTTGGCAACAAGTTCTTTTCCCGTTCCGCTCTTACCCTGAATAAGAACATTGCTGTTAGTAGGTGCTACCTGTGTAATAATATCAAAAACTTTTTTCATCGGTTCGCTTTTACCGATTAAATTAGTAAACCCCGCATCGGAAGTGATTCTCTGGCGTAAAAATTTGTTTTCGGCAGCAAGCTTCTTGTAATCAATTAATTTTTTTATTCTGAAAATAACATCATCAAATTCAACGGGTTTTATAAGGTAATCGTATGCGCCGTTTCTTAACGCATCAATTGCGGTTTTTACAGATGCATAAGCTGTCATTATTATAAAAAACGAATCAGGTGCAATTTTAGTTGAAGTCTCTAACAACTGCATTCCGTCAACTTTTGGCATTTTGATATCAGTTATAACAATATCAAAATTTTCCGCTTCTATTTTTTGCAATGCTTCTTCGCCATCACTTGCAACATCGGTAGAGTATCCTTCTTCATCAAGAACTAGTTTTAATGAATCGCGGATATTTTTTTCATCATCGGCAATTAAAATTTTTACTGACATTTATTCTCCGTTAGATTTTTTCTAATGGTAATATAATAGTGAATTTACTTCCCTCATTAATTTTACTCTCAACTTTTATTTCACCGTTGAATCGTTTTATTATTCCGTAGCTTACAGAAAGCCCTAAACCTGTACCTTTACCAACTTCTTTAGTTGTAAAGAAAGGATCGAATATTTTTTCCATTACAGTAGAATCCATCCCGCAACCATCGTCTTCTATTTCGATAAAAATATTATTGTTATCGTGATAAGATTTGATGTTGATATTTCCTGTTCCACCTATTGCATCAATAGCATTTATAAGAATATTAACAAAGACCTGAAGCAGCTGGTCGGCAGCAACATTTACCTTCGGTAAGCCGTGGTTCAAATCTGTATTAAAATTTACTTTACGAACACGTTTATCGTACTTAACAATTCCAAGTGCTGTTTTAATTATATCTGTTATATCCTGGATGGCAAGTTCATAACTCGGAGGACGCGAGAAATCAACAAGCTCTCTAACAATTCTTGTTATACGGTCGATGTTCTCCTTTATATTAACAAGCTGCTCGCTAATAAATTGATCCTGACTTTTTCTTTGAAGTATCTGAACCAGTGAAGAAATTGAAGCGAGCGGGTTTCCAATTTCGTGCGCTACTCCGGCTGCGAGCTGACCGATAACAGCTAATTTTTCAGACTGATCAATTTGCGCCTGAAGCTTCTTAAACTCTGTAAAATCTTTTATGATAATTGATCGACCAATATATTTCCCATCATTGCTCGGAAGTCTCGATACACTCAGTTTAACACTTAATATGCGCCCGTCTTTTGTCTTGCGCTCGGTCTCAAAATAATTTGTTTGATCGGACTGAATTGATTTTTCTTTTATTTGATTTAACTCATCAATGTATTTCTGACCCTCTGGCAAAAGGAAAGAGGAAGGTTTACCGATCATTTCAGATTCCGAATAACCGAAAATTCTTTCTGCACCTTTATTCCATGAAATAAATTTTTCATTGTTGTCAACAATCATAATAGCCGAATCGGAACTATGAAGAATGTTCTGAAGATATTCCTGATTCATTTCAAGTTTGGATGCAAGACGGTCACGGTCGTATTCAAGCTCTTTCATTTTTGCTTCCTGATGAATCATTCCGTAGCGGGCAAAGATCTGTTCAATTATTCCATCCAGATAACCAAGTAGAATCACGGGATCGAACTGACCGGTATCCTCCTTCTCAATTTCGGTTAATAACGAAAATCTTGCCTGACTGAAAAGCTGGCTTATTTCAAGTAAATTAAGATTGTTGTTTGAGAAGAGCGTGTAAATATCAATTAAATATTGATCTGCCGGACGGTAATCATTCCCTTCAATTACATCAATAAAAGTATTGATGCTGCTTTCTACAAACGTTCTTATTTGTGAATCGGAAAGTTTATCGTTGAACACCTGAAGTACTTTTGCGGTCCAATTTTCAACAATGGAATTAAAGTGCTTTTTTAGAAACTCTACCAGCAGTTTTTTCATTTAACATTTCTTTCGTGGGAAAACTATTCTTCTATAGGCAGTCAAAAAATTATTTCAATCGATATCTACGTAAAATGTAAAACAAAAATAAGGAAAGACGGCTTTATTTGAAAGAATTTGAGGTGTTGATATATATTATAGTAAATTGAGGAACAAGAGATTTTGAATTATGTATAAGAAAATGTCAATTAAACAAAAAAATGAGGATGTAATGAGGATAAAATCAATTGCATTATTAATTATTTTTTTAGCTATTCCCCTAATCGCTTCAAATGAAATTAACATTAAAACAAATCCGGTTGGTGTTAAAGTTTTTTTAAGAGGAGCAGAGCTTCAGCATACAGCAAAGATTAAGGTTGAAAAAGGAATGACAGACCTGGTAATTGGGGGTTTGGCATCCAATATAGACAGAAACAGCTTAAATGTTGCCGCAAAGGGAGACGCTATTATAATTTCTGTGTTGCAAAGATTCGATTTTATGAAACCCGCAGAAAAAAATCCCCAGATTGTTTCTCTTGAAGATTCACTCGAAGTTTTAAATCGTAAATTATCACTTAAACAAAATGAGAATGACATACTGAAAATAGAATTTGAGTTGATAATGGCTAACAAACAGATAGGCGGGGATAATAAAAGTGTTAGTGTTGCAGAGCTTATGAAAATGGCAGATTTTTTTAGAAAACGAATCAGCGAGATTAAAACCCAGCAGCTTTCATTGGCAAATGATATGAAGAAACTTGAAAAGGAAATTGATAGAGTTAAGAAACAACTTGTTGAACTAAATGCAAAACGGAATCGTCCCGCAAATGAAGTAGTAGTTACAATCTCGGCAAAGAGTGCTACAACAATTGAATTATCACTCTCATATTTTATTTACGATGCCGGATGGCAACCGGTCTATGATATTCGTGTAAATAAACTCGATTCACCTGCAAATATGAGCTACAAAGCTAATGTATGGCAGAACAGCGGATTGGATTGGAATGATATTAACATAGTATTATCTACACGCAGCCCAGTTCAGAACAATAACAAACCTGAATTATACCCGTGGTTTATCGATTTCCAGACTTACGCATTATACAGAGATTTAATGACTACATCTCAAAAATCATTTCCCCCACCTTCTATTCAAGGAGTTGAAGAAGCTAAGTCAGCTGAAACTATGGCGGATTATTTTACAGCTGATGAGAAACAGCTTTCGGTGGAATTCAATCCATCCTTAAAATACTCCATCCCTTCTGATAATAAACCTCATACTATTGCACTTCAGGAATTTTCGATTCCTGCTAATTATGAGTATTACGCTGCCCCAAAGTTAGATAATAACGCTTTCCTGTTGGCTTATCTTACTAAATGGAACGAGTATAATTTATTACCGGGACAGGTAAATATCTATTTCGAAAATTCATATGTGGGTCAATCCTTTATTGATCCGTTTACTACAAAAGACACTTTAATAATTTCTCTTGGTAGAGATCAAAACATTACTATTAAAAGAGATGTGCTAAAAGATTTTACTGAGGATAAATTCTTAAGCAGTGATGTTGAAAGATTTTTTGGTTTCGATATTGTTATCAAAAATAATAAGAACATTCCGGTAAATATTTTAGTTGAAGAACAATTGCCAATTTCTAAGAATGAAGAGATCCGGGTAAAGCCAATCGATATTTCCGGCGGTAAATTAGATCCGGTTGAAGGAAAAGTAACATGGAAAATAAACGCCGAACCCTCGAAATCTATCAGCAAAAAGTTTGTTTATTCTGTCCGGTATCCAAAGGATAAATCAATTCCCGGTCTGTAAGGAGTAATTAATTTGTAAAGCAGAGATCGATTAAATGAAAATTTATAACGGTCTCTGCATTGTTTTTAAGATTCTTCTCTTTTGAATTTGCGGAATGCAAAAATGAATTGCCGGAAGTAATTATTCGGGAAGAAAGTTTTTAAACCGTATTCATTTGCCTTCTCTTCAGGTAAATAAGCCGAACCAAATATCCAATCCCATATTGCAAGTTTTGTTGCAAAATTACGGTTCCGTCCTTTACCTGTTGTATGATGGATACGATGCATCTCCGGTCCGTTTATAACCAGCTGAAGTTTTCCGGTTCTTACGTTAAGATTTGAATGGATATACATTCCCCAGAGAGCACTTATTACACCCTTATAAGCAGCTACTTCAGGCGGTGAACCCAATAAAACAATTGGTAAAAATTCTATTGTCTGGTTAATTAAAATCTCCAGAGCATGTGAACGAGAACCGGAAAGCCAGTCAACTTTTTTAGGCGAGTGATGTGCTTCGTGAATTCTCCATAAAAATTTATTCTTATGCTGCCAGCGGTGCATCCAGTAAATGTAAAGATCGTGTGTAACAGTAAAGAAAACTAATTGAATCCATACCGGAACATCAGTAAATATTTGTAACCGCGATAAACCAGTTGTACTATCGATGAACCTTATAATAAAGGTGAAGATAATTATTCCGAGTATATAACTTTGTGCAATTGTATATAGAGCGAGATCATCAAATAAACCTTCGCGTAAAACTTTTTGCCCTTTGTTATACGGAAAAATTCTTTCGAGTATTATGAATAATGCAGCAGTGCCAATAATTATTATGTAAGACGTTTTTTCGTAATACGCGAGTCCGGATAAATATTCTGTAATTGAATTGATTATTGAATCCATCACAAACTAATTTTTTGAACACGTCTTAATTTTTGAATGCTTTTCTGTTCACTCTCATATACTTTTTTAATTCCATCGCCTAATGCTTTTTCAATATCGCGGATGTCTTTAACAAGCCTGAACATACCGCCAATTTCAACTGACGCTGCCTGGTCGGTTCCCCACATCGCACGGTCTAATGTTATGTGCCGCTCTATAAATGATGCGCCCAATGCCACTGCTGCAAGCGTTGGTGCAAGTCCGGTTTCGTGACCCGAATAACCGATTGGTACTTCGGGAAATTTCTGCTTTAATGTATGAATAACTTTAAGGTTCAGTTCATTTAGAGCGCAAGGATATGTTGAAGTGGTTTGAGCAATTAATAGATTTTCTCTTCCTACAACTTTTACTGCCTCTTCAATTTCTTCCATCGAAGACATTCCGGTAGAAAGCATTATTGGTTTACCGGTTAAACGCATTTTTTTCAGCAGCGAAAAATCGGTAAGGGAAGCGGACGCAACTTTATACATTATCGGATTGAATTGATTGAGAAACTCCAATGCTTGTTCGTCCCATGGTGATGCGAACCAATCGATTCCTTTCTGATTACAGTATTCATTTATTTCGCTATACTGATCAAAGTCGAATTCAACTTTATGACGGTAATCGATATAAGTCATTCTTCCCCAGGGAGTATCGCGTTCTATATTCCACTGATCTTTAGGAACACAAAGTTCGGGAGTTCTTTTCTGGAATTTAACAGCGTCGCATCCGGCAAATACTGCGCCGTCAATCATCTTTTCTGCTAATGCAATTGAACCATTATGGTTAATTCCTATCTCGGCAATTATATAAACAGGTTCACCATTACCAATATATCTATTGCCGACTTTTACTTTTGCATCTTTCATTTTTTCTCCTTTCTAATTTCTTTCTTGTCTTTATCCAATTTGGATTTGATTATTATTTCTGCAAAATCTCTTACCGCACCATTTCCGCCTTTATTTTTAACAATAACGTCGGCAACATCCTTTGCAAATTTTGTAGCATCACCGGGGCAAGCAGAGAGTCCAACCAATTTCATAATTTCAACATCATTAGTATCATCACCCATAAAAGCAACTTCTGAAATTGAAATTGCTTTTCTTCTTAAAATTTCATCCAGAATTTTTTCTTTTTCATAGACCCCAAGATGTAATTCCGTAATTTTCAATTTACGGGCACGGCTCGAAACAATTTCGGTATCCTCGCGTGTAATAATTCCCGTTTCAACATCTGCAATTCTTCTCAATCTCTCAATTCCCATTCCGTCTCTAATTGAAAATCTTTTAAGTTCTTCACCTTTAGCAGAGTAATAAACACCGGTATCTGTTAATACGCCGTCAACATCGAGTAGTAACAATTTTATTTTAGATGCTCTCTTAAAAATTTCTTCTTCGGTTAATTTTCTTTTTTTCATTTTTATTTTTCCTGAATAGAGTTGTCATTAATTTCGAGATTTATTATTACCAGCAAGTCCATCCGCCGTCAACAATAAGATTTGCCCCAGTCATGTATGAAGATGCGTCGCTTGCAAGAAAAACCAAAGCTCCTTTATAATCATCCGGTTTTGCCATTCTGCCAAGAGGAGTTTTGGCGGAGTATTTTTGAATAAAAAAATCATCCTGAGAATTTTCAACACCACCCGGTGAAAGTGTGTTAACACGAACACCATCTTTACCCCAGTATGCAGCAAGGTAACGCGTGAACATTATGACCGCTCCTTTTGTGGCTGAATATGCCGGCGGTTTGTAAAATGATTGTGAACCATCTTCCTTTTTGTATAACGATTGATCCGGAGCTGTTATTCCATATGTTGATGCAATATTAATTATGCTGCCAGATTTTTGCTTTGCCATTTGGCTGCCGAAAATTTGCGTACATAAAAATACACCGGTCAGGTTAACATCCACCGATTTTTGCCACAATTCCAGCGGATAGTTTTCAAATTTAGATTGTTCGCTTGCTGCTTTAGGATTTTCGAACATGTCATTTATTGCGGCATTGTTTACAAGAATATCGATATGACCAAATGTTTCGAGTACTTTATCCCGGCATTGTTTCAGCGAATCCGGATTTGTTACATCGATATAGAAGCCAATTGATTTTGTGGATAATGTTTTAGCGAACTCCACACATAATTTTTCATCGGTATCTGCAACAACAACATTAGCCCCGGCTTCGCTAAGTGCTTTGCAATGTTC
>JBBIHP010000028.1:0-13007 GCA_037446915.1 Ignavibacteria bacterium | reverse complement strand
CAATGATTCTTCGAGAGCTTGCAAAGTATAATCAACATCAGCATCGGTATGAGAAAAGCTCATATTATGAAATCCCTGCCAAAGAATTCCGCGTTTTATCATTTCCTGTTGCATCAGGGATTTTTGAAGAAGCGGGTCACCGGCTTTTTCATCGAATGTTGCCATTGAACGCCAGTTGTATCCTATAGTATTTGTAAAATCCATCCCAAGTTTTAATACAATAGAATTATAACCGTCCTTCAGTTTTGATCCTTGTTCACTTAAAAATTTTGGAACGTTTTTATCGCGCAGTTCTTCAATTGTAGCTTTTGTTGCAGCAAGTGAAAGTGCTTCACCACCGAATGTTGTGTAGAAGAAAATATCTTCATCGGCAAGCTGCATAATTTCTTTTTTACCAGTTAGAATTGAAATTGGCATTCCGTTAGCAACTGCTTTGGAATATGTTGCGAGGTCCGGAGTAATTCCAAAATATTCCTGTGCGCCTCCCAAAGCCATTCTAAACCCTGTCCACATCTCATCAAAAATCAGAACTATTCCATTTTCTTTACAAAGGTCGGCAAGTTTATGAAGAAAATTATCTTTTGGTTCATTGAAAACAACCGGTTCCAAAATTATTGCCGCAACATCATTATCAATAGAATTTTTTACAGAGTCGATATCATTGTAATTAAATGTAAACGAAATTGCTTGAACAGCTTCGGGAATTCCAAGATTGCGCGCAGTAACTGCAATATACCAATCGTGCCATCCATGGTATCCGCAGCAAAGAATTTTGTTTTTGCCAGTATAAGCTCTGGATAATCGAACAGCGGCACTTGTTGCATCAGCACCCGTCTTGCTATACCTTACAGCTTCTGCATTAGGAATAATTTCGCGAATCATCTCAGCAACTTCAACTTCGAGTGGGTGCATCATTGAAAAAGTTATTCCGTCATCAAGCTGCTTTCTAATTGCCTCATCAACTTTAGGATATGAATAACCAAGTGATAACGGACCAACACCCATCATATAATCGATATACTCATTTCCGTCTGCATCCCAGACGTGCGAACCTTTTCCTTTCACCAAATATTTCGGAGCAACTCCTTTAATCCATTGAGTTGGTCCTTTTGCAAGTGTTTGAGTAACTGAAGGAATTAATCCGAGTGCACGTTTGTAAAGTTCATCCGATTTTACAATTGAAGGGTAACCATTTGTTAATGAAATTTTGTTGGGCATAAGTTTCTCCAGTATTAAAAGCTGTTAGTCTTTAGCTATTAGTTTTTTAGCTGTTAGTCTTTGGCTATTAGCTTTTAGTCATATAAATTTTTGAATGCAATGAATTCAGCATTTTTTTTATCTCAGAGATTTCACTAATTAATTTATCGACTCGGCTATCATCAACAATTTTAAGTTCTTTGATAAAAAGTAATAGATAATCAACTTCACTAGCGGATCCAGCAGCAATACTCAAATATCTTGAAAAATCTTTTGAGGTATTTTTGCCACTTCCTTCAGCAATATTTGTCGGAATAGATAGAGCAGCTCTTCTTATTTGAGATGTAATACCGAATACTTCTTCTTTAGGAAAAAGTTTTGAAATATTATATCCCTCTAATGCAAATTTATGAGCTTTCTCCCAAACAATTAATTTTCTAAAATCCCGCATAAAATTTTTATAAAATTACACTATTCATTTAAAAGCGAATAGCTTTTAGATAAAAGCTTACTACTTATTTTTCTTACTTTTATAGTCGTCAATGTTTTTAAGTTCGTCGATATGTTTGTCGTACCAGTAAGTTCCCGCAAACTTATGATTGATTTCTGCAATTTCGGGTTTTTGTTCAAGTAATCTTAAAATATCATTCAGACCGAAATCGGGATTCTGCGGATATAGTTCTTCGAAGACTCTTTTAATGAAGAAATAATCCTCTTCGTAGTCAATGGTGAACCGAAGCGAGGTTGACAAATCGAGACCGGTTTCCCATTCAACGTTTCCGATACTGAACGAATCGTTATGTTCCCACATGAATGGAGTTGTATGTTCGCGTTCAAAATCTTTGGTAGCATCGCGCCATGCATATTCAAGTGATTGAAACGAAAAAATTTCAACATCGTTACCGTCCGGGTATGTAGCCGGGTGAAGATTGCTTACGTAATCGAACTCCTCGTTATCAATGTAGTAACGAATTACGCGGTCGATAATTTTGTGATCAATAAGCGGACAGTCGGAAGGAATTTTTACAATTGCATCTGCACTAAATAATTTAGCAACCTGGTAATGACGGTCAAGCAAATCGGTTAAATGACCGCGGTAGCAATTAACATTTACTTGCGAACATAATTCTTCAATCTTATCGTCTTCGCTATTTGTTGATGTAGCAATTACAAGCGTACCGATTAAATTGCCTTTCAAAACCCTTTCGATCATCTGGACAAGAAGCGGTTTACCAAGAACAGGAAGCATCACTTTACCCGGTAATCGCGTTGAAGATATTCTTGCTTGTATTACTGTTACAATGTTCATTATACAACCCTTAAACTGTATTTGTCAATCATTTCGTCTAAAGATGTGTTGGGCGATTCAAGCAAGTGAAGACCAATTCTGGCAATTCGATCTGCCGATGTTCCGTTATTCTGCAACGGTAAAAGTCTTTTCAGCTCCTCAAGATCAAAATAGGAATGAACTTCCTTGCCCAGAATTAATCCAACAAAAGAAGTTGAAGAATATTGAGTAATTAGAACATCGCAATTTGCAATCATGTGATTTGTATTGCCGCTCGAAAAAATTAAAGAGCCGGGGGCATATTTATTTATTTCTTTTGTTGCTCTATCAACTTTTTCGTTCGGGTGAAGTTTGAAGACCAGTTGTTTGCCATTTGCAATTTTCACGCAATCTTTAATAAACTTTATCCGTCTTTCGAACTTGAAAGTTTCTCTTGCATCGGAAGTGCAGACAAGAACATAATTGCGGTGTGGAAAATCATTATTCAAATATTGTTTAAGGTTGTCAAAGTTCGGAATTCCCGTTACAATTATTTTTCCCGGTTTAACACCTTTACGTTTAATGAAAAAATCCTTGTAACCGTAAGATGCAACGCAAAATATATCATACAGATGTGACATTCCCATTGTTGATGTACTTGCCAGCCATCGTGGCAGATTCAGATATTTGACAAGGTAAAACATCAAATTCTCCGGATCGGTCATCCCTTCCTGAACAAGTATTACTTTTTTGTCTCTGATGTTCTTAGGGTATATCAGGTCGGCACATGTGTAAACGAGATCGTAATCATGTCTAAGACCGCGGTAATCAATTTCGAGGCTATTATCCTTCAAATATTTTTCTGTGGCTCTTCTAAATGGTCCATTAAGAATTGAAAAATTAAGATAACCTTTACTTACTACGTAATTAATAAATCCATCTGCATAATAAGGAGTAAAACAGCAATCATAATCCTGGAAATGCCGGGAAATCTGATGCATCATCGAGGTTTGATTTAATGAACCGCATATAAACAGGATTTTTTTCTTTGCCATTTTTACCCGATTTCTTTTGTTTACTAAATTAAGAAAAAGTTATGCTCAAAACTTCAAAGAAATCTAAATTCCCGGTTAAATAATTGTTAAGAAAAATTAAAAAGTCAATTCAGTTCTTAATACTAACTTAACATTAAGTTCACATTCTCTTAATATTCTGTTCGTATGTTAGAATATCCTTTTATTCTTTTTTTATGAAGATAGCACATTTATCGGACTTACATATTTGCTTTAACTACAAGCGTAATAATCTTTCGCAGATAAAAAGATTGATTAAACAAATTGCATCATCCGGGGCGGATCATCTTGTTGTTACCGGTGATATTTCGGATAATTCAAGGGAAGAAGATTTTGTCTGGTTCAGAAAAATCTTAAAAGAAAATGATCTTTTATCTTCGAACAGAACTTCAATCGTTATATGTAATCATGATATTTTCGGCGGGGTTCAAACCGCATCTGATATAATCGATTTCCCTTCCAGATGTGTGCGAGTAGATTTTAAAGATAAAGTAAGAAAGTTTGTTAATTACTACGAAGAACTTTTTGAAAACACTTTCTCGCCATCGAACAAGTCGGTTTTTCCTTATGTAAAGGATCTGGGAGATGTTGCAATTATTGGTGCTAATTCGGTAGATAAATATTCCAAATTAAGAAATCCTTTTGCATCGAACGGTTATGTATCTAAAGAACAGATCAGTGAAATCCAGAAAATATTTGATCTGAAAGAATTATCAGGTAAAATAAAATTGATTTTAATTCATCATCATTTTTATAAGAACAATATTTCATCCAAGAGTTCAGAACATGCTATATGGAGCCGGCTGGAAGAATTTACAATGAAACTCAGAAGAAAAAAACGGCTGATGAAATTATTTGCTAGGAATAATGTTGATCTGGTTCTGCACGGACATAGCCATGAAGTAAAAAAATATTCACGGAATGGAATAAAATTTATTAATGCGGGTGCTTCAGTTGATGGAGAAAATCAATCGGCTCCAGGATATTTCTTAATTGATATTACCGCAAATGAAATTCAAACCAGATTCAGAAATTTGGATAATAAGATTTTGGTCCGAACAAAGCCCCCATTAAAAGAAGCTTGCTCGCCTCAATTTGCCAATTAGGTTATAATAACCTCTTATCTTAAATTTCTCATTAATTAAGCGACATTTTCCAATTTTGATAAGACAATTATAAGAACGCATCAGGTTTGTAATTCAGCATTCAAAAAGCACTAATTAGCAATTCTTTCCTTCAATAATTATCATTTTTTTTGAAATTATTTGGCACAAAATATGTCTATAATTGATTCTATTTTAGAACCAGAGAACCCAAATGATCTTGATGAATCACACAAAAACTTTTAAAGGCGGCGTTCATCCGCAAGAACAAAAGGAATTAACCGAAAACCTTGCATTTGAAGTGATGCCGAATCCCAAACAGATAATAATTCCATTAACCCAGCATCTTGGTAAACCGGCTAAACCGATTGTAAAAAAGGGAAGCGAAGTTAAAGCCGGGGAAATTATTGCCGAACAGGATGGATTCATTTCGGCTCCGGTTCATTGTCCGGTTTCGGGAAAAGTATCTAAAATAACCGTCGGTTCTACCGTAACAGGCTTTCCAAGAGATGCTATTGTAATTGAATCTAATGAAGCAAATGATATTCTATTAATGCCTTCGCTCGATCCGGAAATTGTGTCTCAAGAAGAAATCCGGGAACGTGTTAAACTTGCCGGAATTGTTGGTCAGGGCGGAGCTGCGTTTCCAACTTATGTTAAACTTTCTCCTCCGGTTGATAAAAAAATTGAGATAGTGATAATCAATGGTTGCGAATGTGAACCTTACCTTACTCGCGATTATCGATATATGATTGAAAGAACCGACGATTTAATAGCGGGTCTTAAATTAATTATGAAAGCTGTAGGAGTTAATAAAGGTGCAATTGGAATCGAAAACAATAAACCGGAAGCGATTAATAAATTAAAAGATGCAGTAAAAAACTACCCTGATATTTCGATTGAAGTTCTTGAAACGAAATATCCTCAAGGTGCAGAAAAAATGTTGATAAAAGCAGTTACCGGTAAAGAAGTTCCTCCGGGCAAACTTCCTTTTGATGTTGGTGCAGTAATTCAAAACATTGGAACCGCAATTGCAATTTACGATGCAGTTGTTAAAGGCGAACCGCAGTTAACTGCAGCACTTACAGTATCGGGAATGGGAATTAATCAGCCGAAGAATCTAATTGTTCCAATAGGAACTCCTTTAGCTGACATTCTGGATTATTGCGGTGGTGTAAAAGAAAACGCTGTTAAGGTTGTTGTTGGCGGACCGATGATGGGCGTAGCTCAATATGATTTTTCCGCCCCTGTTATGAAAGCTACATCTGGAATTTTAGTCTTAACTGAAGATGAGATTAATAATCACGAAGAAACACCATGCTTAAGATGCGGTAAATGTGTTGATGTGTGCCCTCTAAATTTAATCCCAACAAAACTTGCACGTCTTTCTTCTCTGGAAAAATTTGAAGAAGCAGAACAGCTTGGCATAACTGTTTGTATGGAATGCGGAACATGCACTTATACATGTCCGGCAAATCTTCCCCTTGTTCAATGGTTACGATTTGGGAAGCAGAGAGTTATTGCACTACAAAGGGAAAAACAGTCGGCATAAAAATTATTTTTCAAAACATCCGGTTTATAATTTAAGGAACAAATAAAAAATAATATGGAAACATCTACTGCTAATCCAACTTACAAATTAGAACTTACAAGTTCACCGCATGTTCATTCGCGATGGTCAACAAAGCAAGCAATGTGGTTCGTTGTAATTGCATTGCTGCCGTCTTTAATATCAGCTGTGATTTTCTTTGGTCCATATCAACTTGTTATAGTTTTAACCAGCGTTGTGTTTTGTGTGGGAACAGAATTATCGATCAAGAAACTTAGAAAAAGAAAAATTACAGTATTGGATGGAAGCGCTGTTATAACGGGACTTTTATTAGGACTGATTCTACCTCCGAACTTTTCACTTTCATCAACAGCTATTGGTGCTGTCTTTGCAATTGCAGTAGGTAAAGAAATATTCGGCGGACTGGGTTACAACATTTTCAATCCGGCTCTTGTTGGAAGAGCATTCCTACAAGCGGCTTTTCCGGTTGCAATAACTACATGGACAAAACCAAATTTTGCAGTCGATACAGTTACAAGCGCTACACCGCTTGCGGCATACAAATTCGACAAAGTCTTTACAAGTATTCAACCTATGTTCTTCGGAAATATCGGAGGCTCTTTAGGCGAGACATCGGCATTGGCAATTTTAATCGGCGGTATTTTCCTAATTGCCATAGGAGTAGTTAATTACCGGGTTCCACTTGCAATGATTTTAGGAATGATTTTGTTTACCGGTATTTTCTGGGTTATCGATCCCGTTAAATATCCCAATCCATTATTTCAGATTTTTGCTGGCGGATTTTTATTTGGAACATTTTTTATGGCAACCGATTGGGTAACATCTCCGCTTACATCAAAAGGAATGTGGATCTTCGGTTTAGGAATTGCACTTCTTGTTGTTGTAATAAGAATTTTCGGCGGGTTACCTGAAGGCGTTATGTATGCTATTCTGATTATGAATTCTGTTGTGCCGATTATTAATCGTTATACTTACCCAAAAATATTTGGGGAGGCGAAATGAAAAAAGTAATTCACATGATTGCCGCACTTACAATTATAGGTATTGTTGCCGGGGGATTGTTATCGGAAGTAAATAACTGGGCTTACCCGTTGATTGTTGCAAATCAAAAAGCCGAGACTGAAAAAGCGATCTTTCTTGTTCAACCAAATGGAAAAACCTACGAAGCTGTTAAAAGTCCGGAAATAGAAATCTTTAAAGTGTTCGATGAAAATAAGAATCTTGTTGGCTACTCATTAGTTTCTGCCGGCAATGGATTCCAGGGAAAAGTAAAAATTATGACCGGCTTAAATAAGGATCTATCCGAAATAGAAATGATAGAAATATTGGAACAGGTAGAAACACCTGGACTCGGAACTAAGATAACAGAAGAACCTTTCAAAGATCAATTTAAAGGTTTACATACTTCACCTCAAATTAACTGGGTAAAGGGGAAAGTGCCGGAACACCCGAATGAAATTCAAACAATTACCGGAGCAACAATTTCTTCCAAAGCGGTTGTAGAAATAATTAATGCCGGGTTGGAAAAAGCAAGATCATTAAAAGAAAAAGGTGTTTTATGAAATCGAACAAATCATTAGGTTATGAATATGTAAAAGGTCTCTGGGATATCAATCCGGTTTTCAAACAGGTGCTTGGCATGTGTCCAGCTTTAGCTGTTACGGTTTCTGTTATGAATGGAATTGCAATGGCACTTGCAACTACATTTGTTTTGGTCTTCTCAAGTTTACTTATTTCTTCAATAAGAAAATTAATTCCTAACCAGGTTAGAATAGCTGCATTTATTGTTATAATAGCAACGTTTGTTACAATTGCAGATTTAGTAATGAAGGCACAGTTTCCTGCTCTTAGCAAAGCTTTAGGCCCATTCGTTCCATTGATAGTTGTTAATTGTATAATACTTGGCCGTGCAGAAGCATTTGCATCAAAAAATTCTCCATTCCGCTCATTCATCGATGCACTTGGCAACGGAACCGGATTTTTAATTGCATTGGTAGTTATGGGTGGAATACGGGAGTTAATCGGCTCGAGAACATTACTCGGCTATCAAGTTCTACCAAATGGATTTGAACCATGGCTTATAATGATTTTACCTGCCGGTGCGTTTCTAACACTTGGACTTTTAATGGGTCTTGCAAATTTTTATGTTGATAGGAAAAAGAGAACTGAGAAACAGGAGCTAATTCAAAAATACCGCAAGTCACAAAATGATGCTGAAGTAAAAGAACAGGAGGCATAAGATGGATCTGCTATTAATATTTTTATCGGCTGCAATTGTAAATAATTTTGTTTTATCTCTCTTCCTTGGCATTTGTCCGTTTCTTGGAGTATCGAATAAAACTTCTTCAGCAATTTCGATGGGGATGGCTGTTACATTTGTTATGGTTCTTACTTCCATAGTAAGCTGGATATTATACTTTATTGTCTTGGTGCCATTCAAATTAGAATTTCTTCAGATCCCCTCATTCATTCTTGTTATTGCATCACTTGTTCAGTTTGTTGAAATGGTAATAAAGAAAGTAAGCCAACCGCTTTACAGAGCTCTTGGAATCTTTCTTCCGTTAATTACTACAAATTGTGCAATACTAGGACTTGCTTTGTTATTATCCATGAGAGAATATTCATTAATCCAAAGCATTGTATTCGGACTTGGAGCCGGTGCTGGATTTACTATGGCACTTTTTATTATGGCCGGAATAAGAGAAGAACTTGAATTGACCGATGTACCCAAACCTTTCCGCGGAGTTCCTATTACTCTAATTACTGCGGGTTTATTAGCATTAGCATTTATGGGTTTTGCCGGAATGATTTAATAAAATGATATGAGAAAAAAAATAATATTCATATTAACGATTAGTTTATTGCTTAGTTGCAGCAGTAACGAAACTGTAAAGCGCACAACTATTATTATGGGTAGTACTGTCGAAATTCAGGTGCGCGGAGTAAATTCAGTTACAGCCGATAAAGCAATTCATGCGTCGTTTCAGGAAGTTAAGCGGCTCGATACCTTATTCTCCACATACATCACCGGCAATCTTATGTGGCAGTTAAACAATACAGATGCAGATGAAATAATTGTAAATAGCGAGATGTACATGATGCTCACTCGATGCGATGAAATCTGGAAAATGACCAGTGGTGCGTTCGATCCGGCAATTGGAAATCTTATCAATGTAATCGGTTTTGAAAAAGGTTCACCGCAATTACCATCTAAAAGTCAGATTGATGAAGCGCTGAAGAAAATCGGATGGAAAAATGTTCAGTTGAAAGAAAACGGTTCTTTAATTAAACCAAAATCCATTAGAATAAGTTTTAATGCTATTGTGCCGGGTTATGCTGCTGATAAGGTTGCAAATATTCTATCCAATTTTGGTATAAAAGAATACTTAATAAATGTTGGCGGAGAAGTTTTTGCTCGTGGCGAAAATTGGAAAATTGGAATTCAACATCCGCGTAAACAAAATGAATTGCTTGGTGCAATTAATGTAAACGGAATGGGTGTTTCTACATCTGGTGATTATGAACAATTTTTTAAGAAGGAAGGAAAAAGATATTCACATTTGCTCAATCCTTTAACCGGCTATCCGGCAAATGAGTGCGAAGCCGTTACAATAATTGCAAAAGATGCATCACTTGCCGATGCACTTTCAACCGGAGTTTTTATTCTCGGTCCGATAAAAGGAATGGAATTAATTGAAACGTTAAATGACGTTGAAGGAATTATTGTTGATACTACCGGAACAATTCATCAATCATCAGGTTTTGAAAAATATTTAGTGAGGAAATAAATGGAGCTTACTATAATTATTGCGATTGCAACAATGGGCGGACTTGGATTTATTTTTGCAAGCGGACTCGCATTCGCAGATAAAAAATTACGTGTCGAAGAAAATCCGTTAATCGGAAAAGTAAACGATGTTCTTCCGAATGCAAACTGCGGTGGATGCGGAAGCGCTGGCTGTTACGACTTTGCAGTAAAAGTAGTTGATGGAAAAGCTTTACCAACAGGATGCCCGGTAGGTGGCGAGGAAACTGCAAGTACAATTGCAGAAATTCTTGGTGTTGAAACCGGAACTGCTATTAAAATGATTCCTAAAATTTTATGCCGCGGTGGTAATAGCGAAGCTGTTAATAAAATGACTGAGTATTATGGTCCCATTAGTTGTAAAGCTATGGCTCTTGTTTCTGGTGGTGATAAATTGTGTTTCTACGGATGTCTCGGTGGCGGCGATTGCGTTGAAGCATGTCCCTTCGGTGCAATGATAATGAATGAAAACGGACTTCCGGAAGTAATAGAAGAAATTTGTACCGGCTGCGGAATTTGTGTCAAAGCCTGTCCGCGTAATATAATTGAAATGCATCCGGCCGGTAGAAATGTTTTCGTCTTTTGTAAGAACCAGGACGATCCCAAGCGTTCGAAAGAAGTATGTTCTGTTGCATGCATTGGATGCGGAATATGTGCGCGCAAATCCGATGGCGGAATTGAAATGGTTAATAACTTAGGAATAATTAATTACGATAAACTTGATGATAGCAAAATTCCATTTGAGAAATGCAGTACAGGCGCCATTCAGAAAATTGGCGGAAGAGATATTCCGGTGAATTGATGGAAGAAATTTTAATTGAAGAAGGAATAGTTGTCGCCAGGCAAAACGGTATTGCAGAGGTTGAAGTATTTCCAGCACAAAGCTGCGAAGAATGCTCGGCTAAAATATTTTGCAAACCGGATAAGGATAAGAAGAATATTGTTCACGTTGAAAACTCAATCGGTGCAGATGTTGGTGATAGTGTTAGAATAGAGATAAAAGGGAAATCAGTTTTAGCGGCATCATTTAATTTATACGGCATCCCTCTAATTATTCTGCTTGTTGGAATTTTCCTTGGCTCATCGATTTTCTCTGAATATAAACTTGTAGATCTCTATTCTGCGTTCTTTGGTATCGGATTAACCTCTATATATTATTTGTTTCTTTTATCTCATAATAAAAACCGACAGAATCAGATCCTGCCTAAGATTGTTTTTATAAAAAGAAATAACTAAATACCTACCAAATATTTTTTAAAATCAGCGATGATCTGCTAAATCCGCGTTCTATTTTGCGAGGAAGAAATTGGATTCACTTACAAACAGATTAATGGTTTACGGCGCCAATGGTTACTCCGCTCAACTAATAATTGAGGAATTAATTCAGCGCGGCATTAAACCGATTCTTGCCGGAAGAAATTTGGAGTCGATTCAAAACGTTGCAGAAAAATTTTCGTGCGATTACAGGGTGTTCGATCTTAATTATGATAATGAATCGGAAAATTCTCTTGAGGATATTCACACATTAATAAATTGTGCCGGACCTTTTAAGTACACAGCTAAAGATATGATTGATTATTGTCTGGCGACTAAAACTAATTACATTGATATAACCGGCGAAATACCTGCATTTGCTTATGCGTTTGGGTGTAACAATAGAGCTAAAGAAAGTGGAATTGTTATTTTACCCGGTGCGGGATTTGATGTAATACCAACGGATTGTTTAGCAAGAAGACTGAGCGAACAGATGCCCGATGCGGTTAAACTTAAACTTGGATTCGTGAATAGAAAAGGGGGAATTTCGCGGGGAACAACTCTTACATCACTTGAGTTTATTAGCGGCAAAGGGAAAGTTAGAAGAAATGGAAAGGTAGTCGACTCTCCTTTAGGTGAGTTCAGTATTAAGGTGAAGCACAGAAATTTTTCTATGTATGGTATTTCAATTCCATGGGGAGACGTATTTACCGCGTATATCTCAACGAGAATTCCAAATATCCAAGTTTATATGGGAGTGAGTAAATTTATTTTTGTGTCGAAGCAGTTTGTGGTTTTGTTACTTCACCTTTTCAACATCCCGTTCATTAAAAGAGTATCTGCAAATTTTGTAAGTAAAAATTTTACTGGACCTGACAAAGAGACACGGGATAATACTAAGACATTTATCTGGGGAATGGTTGAAAATGAAAAAGGGGAACGCATAGAACAGAGTTACTGTGTTTTGGAGGGTTATAATCTTACCGCTAAAGGCGCTACAGAATCTGCATTGAAAATTATGAGTAATGAATTAAAACCGGGGACATATACGCCATCGCTAGCGTTCGGAAGTGATTTTTTAAACATATTTACTATTGAAAGAGTGTTGTAATTAGAAGTTATTTAACTATCTCCCCGTCAACATAATTGTTTTCACTCTGGATTTTTCCATCAACCGTATATGATGTTATCTTTCCATTAAGCAAATTATTTTTATAAACAAAGAAATCGGAAAGTTTACCATTATCATAAAACCATTTTGATATCCCTTCTCTCAATCCATTACGATAGCTTTCTTCTGCTAATGTTCTTCCATTCTTATAGTAAGTAATAACTGTTCCGTTTATCAAATTCATTTTATATGATAATTCAGATTCCAGTTCACCGGTAACATAAAAAGTTTTTGCGGGACCTTCCTTAAGATCATTAACATAATTTACTTCTGCTTGTTTAATTCCCTCATTATTATACTTATAAGCCAGCCCATTTTTCATTCCGCCAATGTAGAAAGCAATTTCTTTTAATATTCCGCCATCGTAATAATAACGTGATTCCCTTTCCAGTTTTCCTTTCTCATAATTCAAATCGGATTTAATTGAGCCGCTCGGATAATATTGTAAAATACGGCCGTTAAGTTTTCCCTCTCTAAAATTCAATTCAGATTTTATCGTTCCCTCATCATAATATTCAGTAAAGCTTTCCTCAACCTTGTCGAACTTTCCGCCGATTCCGAATCGTT
>JBBIHP010000027.1:0-27659 GCA_037446915.1 Ignavibacteria bacterium | reverse complement strand
GATTCAGAAACTTTTGAAAAAATGTCTAAGGAAACTACCGATGCGGTTATCCTTGATGTCCGGACTAAAGAGGAATTTGATCAGGCAAGAATTCCGGATTCTATTCTGATCGATATCTATAAACCTGATTTCCTTTCACAAATAGAAAAACTTAACCGCGATAAAACCTACTTTGTCTATTGCCGGTCTGGCAGAAGAAGTTTTAACGCTGCGGTGCAAATGCAGAAAATGGGATTTACAAAAGTCTTCAACCTTGAAAACGGAATTATCGATTGGTTCGGTCCAATAGAATCGAATTAATTGTTATGAATAACCCGGTAATCTTTTTTGATGGCGAATGTAATTTATGTAATGATTTTGTTAGAATATTATTAAAGCTTGATAAAAGAAAAATATTCCGCTATGCTTCTCTCCAGTCTCAGGTTCTAAAAGTTTATCCGATGGTTGGTAATTATGTAAGCCTACCATATCAATCTGTCATAGTCTATTCTGATGAAAAAATTTATCTTAAGTCAGATGCAATATTCTTCATTATCAATAACCTGAATCATCCTTGGAAGATTTTTAAACTCTTCAAGTTTCTTCCCAAAAAATTTCTGGATCGGATTTATGATCTCGTTGCACAAAACCGTGTTAAATTATTCGGAAGGAATGATAAATGTACTGTCTTAAATGAAAAATACCATGAATTGTTTATTAAATAAGAAGCTCTGAGTGTGTGATATTAAATGGAAGAAAAGCTAAAATTACATTATCTTTCGCACCAAATTTTAAGATAAATCTTGTTTTCCCTTAAGTATACAGATAAAAATTCTAAAGCAAGAATCGGTCAATTAAAGACTTCGCATGGGGTTGTAAATACTCCTATATTTATGCCGGTTGGAACTCAGGGAACTGTAAAAGCTGTGACACAAAGAGTTCTTGAAAGCGAAGTTAATGCAGAGATTGTTCTTTCAAATACTTATCATTTGTACCTTAGACCGGGTACAAAAATCTTAGAACAAGCCGGCGGACTTCATAAGTTTATGAATTGGAACCGACCTATCTTAACCGATAGCGGCGGATTTCAAATCTTCAGTTTAACGGAGCTTCGCAAGTTGAAACCCGATGGGGTTGAGTTCAGCTCTCATCTCGACGGCTCAAAACACTTCTTCACACCCGAAAAAGTAATTTCAATTCAGAGAAGTATCGGCAGCGATATAATGATGCCCCTTGATGAATGTACTCCTTATCCGTGCGATTTTGAGTATGCAAAAAAATCTAAAGAACTTACGTCGCGATGGGCATTGAAGAATAAAGAAGCATTTGAATCGTCTTCGTCTCTATACGGATTTGATCAATCTTTATTTGGAATTATCCAGGGAAGTGTTTATAAGGACTTAAGAGAAAGTTCTGCGGGGGATTTAATTAAAATTGGTTTTGACGGATATGCAATTGGCGGACTTGCAGTTGGCGAACCGATGGATACTATGTATGAGATGGTTGACTTTACAACCGGTTTTATGCCCGAAGATAAACCGCGTTATTTGATGGGAGTTGGGAGACCGGAAAATATTCTTCAAGCAATTTCTTTGGGAATCGATATGTTCGATTGTGTAATGCCGACCCGTAATGCTCGTAACGCATATTTGTTCACTTCGCAAGGAATTGTTTCAATGCGTAATGCAGCTTATAAAGATGATTACACAAGTCTCGATCCAAATTGTAATTGTTACACATGTTCGCAATTTTCGAGAGCTTACTTACGGCATCTATTTAATGCAAGAGAGATTCTGGCATTAGAACTTGCAACAATTCATAACTTAACATTTTATTTGAATCTTATCCGCGAAGCTCGTTCAAGAATAATTGACGGAACTTTTATTGAATGGAAAAATAGTTATTCAAAAATAATATCAGTTAATGTACAATCAATATCGGAGGAATAAGTGGATCTATTATTAGCAATGGCGCCACCACCGGATGGATCCGGCGGCGGAGGAAGTTTGATAAGCACCCTGATTATGTTCGGTGCTATCTTTGCAATATTTTATTTTATGATTATAAGACCCCAGCAGAAAAGAGCAAAAGAAAGAGAGAAACTCTTATCGGCAGTTCAGAAAGGGGATAAAGTAGTTTTAACAAGCGGGCTCTACGGAACTGTTGCCGGACTGGAAGAGAAAACCTGTCTTATTGATGTAGGTAATAATGTTAAAATGAAATTCGATCGTTCGGCTATCGCTTCAGTTATAAAAGACTAACATTTCATATTTATGTAATATTTTTTTGTGTTTTGGTGTCTTTGTGGCAATGTTCAATATAATAGCCACAAAGGCATTGATTCACAAAATCCTCTTTATATTAGTTGACAATTAGGGAGCTATTTTCAATGAAAGAACTTGGTATAAAACAGAATTTTTTAGCAATCGATAAAAAGTATTCCAACTATAAAGACTCACAAATAGTTGTAGTATCGGCTCCGCTCGAAAAAACCGTCAGCTATGGTAAAGGGACTGCCAGAGGTCCAAAAGAAATCTTAAACGCCTCTCATTACGTTGAATTCTTTGATGAAGAATTAAATAGAGAACTTTGTTTTGAAATAGGGATTTGTACTCTACCGGAACTTAAACTCTCTAAACTTCCGATCAGTAAATCAATCGAAAAAATTTATAAAGAAGTAGGCAAGCATATCGACGCCGGTAAATTTGTTGTAACATTAGGCGGAGAGCATTCCTTATCTATTGCACCTATTAAAGCTCATCACGAACGCTTTGAAAATCTATCCATACTCCAGATTGATGCCCACTCGGATTTACGGGAAAGTTATGAAGGTTCTAAATACTCTCACGCATCTGTAATGGCACGGGTTGCGGAGTTTAATACTAAAATTGTTCAGGTTGGAATCCGAGCTCAATCTAAAGAGGAATTCGATTTTAGAAAGAAAAACAATATCAGAACTTTTTACTCTCGAGAAATAAAACTTGGAATGTACGGGGATAATTGGCAGGAACTCGTTTCGAGATCTCTTACAGATAATGTTTATATCACATTTGATGTTGACGGATTCGATCCGTCCTTTCTTACAGCTACAGGAACACCTGAACCGGGAGGTTTATTCTGGGATGAAACTATGAATCTTCTTAAAATTATAGGCCTTGATAAAAATATTGTCGGGTTAGATGTAGTTGAACTCGCCCCTTCAAAATCCCATACTTCATCAAGTTTTGTCGCGGCAAAGCTTGTTTATAAAATGCTCAATTACGCTTTTGTTAATAAATAATTTGAATTATTGATTCATTTTGAGTAATTAACCGTTGGTAAAATATTTTCTTTGGAGAATAAATTGAAACGGTTAATTCTTTTTATATTCTTACTAGTTGCCACTACTATTTCTGCCCAGGAAAAAGTATATTACGCTAACATCGAAGGTGATATCGACCTCGGACTTGCTCCATATATCAAACGTGTTGTTAAAGAAGCTGAAACTAATTTTGCAAGTGCTATTATTTTCAGAATAAATACTTTTGGTGGAAGAGTTGATGCTGCAACACAAATTAAAGATGCCATCCTCAACAGTAAAGTTAAAACTATTGCATTCATCGATAAAAGGGCAATCTCTGCCGGTGCATTAATTGCTCTTTCTTGCGAAAAAATTGTTATGGTTCCCGGTGCCTCAATGGGCGCTTCAACTGTTGTTGATCAAACAGGTCAAAAACAATCCGAGAAATATCAGTCCTATATGCGCTCAGAGATGAGAGCTACAGCGGAAAAAAATGGACGCAGAACCGATATCGCTCAAGGTATGGTGGATGAAACTATTGTTATTTCGGATATTAAAGACGACAGCACAAAACTTGTTACTCTTACTTCCGAAGAAGCACTTAAATTTCAAATGGCAGATACCGTGCTAACAAGTATAGAACAGGTAATGGATAATTTTAATCTGCAAAGTGCCGATCTCGTTACGCTTGACTCCAATTGGGCAGAGGACTTTGTAAGATTTGTTAATAACCCGATTATATCTTCTCTTCTTATCATGTTAGGACTAATTGGTCTATACACTGAAATCAAAACTCCGGGTTGGGGACTTGCCGGAACAATAGGAGTAATATCACTTGCAATATTTTTTGGTGCAGGTTATATACTTGAACTTGCATCAATAATAGAGATACTGATGTTTGTAATCGGTGTTATACTTCTAATTATTGAGATTTTTGTAATACCAGGGTTCGGCATTTTCGGTATTGCCGGAATTTTACTTATGGTTGGAAGTTTATTCCTCGGTCTAATTTCGGATTTTGAGATGATCGACTGGAGTATAATATCGATAGCAATAATACAGCTTGGACTAACTTTCTTATTTACATTTATAGTTATTTTCATTTTACTAAAGTTTTTACCAAAGACAGATATGTGGGGAAAATTAATTCTAAAAGAACAGGTAGCCGCAAAATCCGGTTATGCAGCAAAACCCGCATTCGAACATTTAATCGGTCTGGAGGGTGTTGCATTCACAGATTTAAGACCATCGGGAACTGTACTGATTAATGGAAATAGAATTGATGTTGTTACAGAAGGGGACTATATTAAAAACGGAAGCCGTGTAACGGTTAAATCTGTTGAAGGATCTAAAGTGGTTGTTGAGATTGTAAAGTAATTGAAGAGGCTGTTTAATAAAAGAATGTCAGTCTGAGATTTAAAAGAGGCTGCTTAAAGAGTTTTTAATGTCAGTCTGAGCTTGTCGAAGACTGACATTATCGATTAGAACTAAACTTTAACTTCAGTGTGCCGTAACTATTACTTTTAAGGCAGCCTCTTAATTTTTATTACAACAACTCAACAATATTTTTATTGGATGACTTCTCGGTTCTTTTTGTCGATTTAATTTTTTGCATCGAATCCTTTGCTTTTACATCAACTGTCAAATCAATATTTGTAAGAGTTTCTGCTTTAACAAGCAGTCCTTTATCAATATTGAATATAATTTTACCATTACCGGATATTACCGGATCTTCAAAAGCATATTTAACACCTTCTTCTTCGCCAGTTTTGTTACCGCTCCATTTAGCAGTTAAATCTGCTGTAATTAAAGCTCCTTTGTCACCGCTTAGATTTACGAAATCATTAATCTTGAATACTGCGGTGTTCTCTATGTTAAATACGCTTACCTGTGCCGGATATTTTCTTTCCCAGGTAGAATCTTTACCAACAGATTTTTCGGGGAGTTCTCTGAACAATAGCTGTGTTAATGGTCGTAATGCAGATTCACTTAAGTTTTTTGAAAGCTGGGATTTCTGTTCGGCGGTTAATTTTTGAGGTTGCGGTTGCATGGAATTCATTTTATCGATCATCTTATCGAGCCGCGTTACTTCTATAACTTCACCGCGTGAACTAACCCGTGCGCGGTATGGAGAATTTGAAATACTTGCATATTCAATAAAACGGAGTTTTTCTTCCTGTGGTAATTCAGCTTTTGAATCGAAAGTTATTTTCTGCCCGTTTATATTTGCATCCAGACTAATCGAGGCAATATTTACACTCAACTCTGCAACTTTATCTTCATCAGTTTCAAGAACTTCTATACTTACATTATAAATAAGAGTCTGTATTAGCTTGGAGTTGATTGTTGAATCGGTTTTTATCGTCTCATCGGAAGTTGAAATTGTAGTCAGTTTATAATTGAATTTATCACCTTTGGTAAACTTATACCTTAGAGATAAACTTCCTTCTTTTATAGGGATTGATTCATAATTATCCTGACTTGCTTGTGAGTCTTTTTTCTCTTCTGATTTAGAGCATCCGATCATCATTGAGATAAATAATAAGCCGATAATTGAGCTAAAAATTTTTTTTGTCATTTTATTTCCGGTTTAGTTAAATGAAACTCCCCTTGTTAAAGAAGGGGAGTAGTGGTTTTAATTCCATCCGTTTATTTCGAGTAGCTCTTTTCGAGAGAAAAAGTGGGAAATTTCTTTAAGAGCATTTTCATTCGAATCAGAACCGTGAACAATATTCTCCTGAATATTATCGGCATAAAGTTTTCTGATTGTTCCTTCTTCAGCTTTAGCCGGATCTGTTGCACCGATTAATTTACGGAATTCTTCAACTGCATTTTCTTTTTCTAAAACTATCGGCACACAAGGTCCTGAGGTCATATACTTAATCAGGTCGTTAAAAAATGGTCTTTCTTTATGGACTTCATAAAATCCCTTTGCGGAATCTTCAGTTAATCTTACCATCTTAAGTCCTAAGACTCTAAATCCTGCTTTCTGTATGTGTGAAATAACATTTCCGATTAATTGCTTTCTTACACAATCGGGTTTTAAGATAGCTAGCGTTCGATTACTCAATTTTATCTCCTTATATATAAAATATTATTTTCTTTTCTTAACCGGTCTGAATTTTTTTACAAGCTTCTTTACACTTTTGGCTGATTTACTTTTCCCTTTTACCTTAGCACTTGTAACTTTCTTTTTTACACTTTTTCCTTTTGCCTTTGTACTTTTCTTCTTCTCAAGTGCTTTCTTCATGGTAAAGCCAATTTCAGCTGGACTTTCAACAACATGAATTCCGGCTTTCTTCATTGCAGCCATTTTTTCTGCCGCAGTTCCTTTACCACCGGAAATTATAGCACCGGCATGACCCATACGTCTGCCCGGAGGTGCAGTCCTTCCGGCAATAAATCCAACTACCGGTTTCTTAACATACTTCTTTATAAA
The DNA here is from genome assembly GCA_037446915.1 of Ignavibacteria bacterium. GTDB lineage: Bacteria > Bacteroidota > Ignavibacteria > Ignavibacteriales > Melioribacteraceae > DSXH01. Next base: position 20,961 of record JBBIHP010000027.1, on the reverse strand, counting down.
CTCAGCAGCTTCTTCTTCGGCACTTCCACCAATTTCACCAATCATTATAATTCCATCTGTTCCGGGGTCTTCATTGAATAATTTTATTACATCTATAAATCTTGAACCGATTACCGGGTCGCCTCCAATTCCAACGCAAGTCGATTGACCGATCCCTAAATCTGTCAGCTGTTTTACTGCTTCGTAGGTGAGTGTTCCGCTTCGGCTTACAATACCGATTTTTCCTTGCTTATGTATAAATCCTGGCATGATTCCGATCTTAGCTTTACCCGGTGAAATAACACCCGGGCAATTTGGTCCTATTAATGTAACGCCCTTACCTTTAATCGAATTATAAACCGAAATCATATCGCGTGCAGGAATTCCTTCTGTTATACATACAATCAGTTTTACTCCGGCATTAGCGGCTTCTAAAATTGCATCGGCTGCAAATGCCGGTGGAACAAATATAGCCGATGCCTCTGCTTTAACTTCCTTTACAGCATCAGCAACTGTGTTGAAAATCGGAATGTTTGTTTCCTCAAATTTCTGACCCCCTTTACCGGGTGTTACTCCGCCTACTACATTGGTTCCGTATTCAACCATTTGTCGTGTATGGAAGGAACCTTCTCCGCCTGTAATTCCCTGGACAATTACGCGCGTTTTTTTCTCGAGAAGAATACTCATTTTTTATCCCTTGGTATATGTTCTAAAATTGTTTAGGCAAAATTAAGAAAGGATAGGGAAATATACTTGCTAAAAATTATTGAAAGAGAACTTGAGAAGATTTAACTCATCAAATTCTTTTGCCATAATCTGCATACCGATCGGAAGTCCCTCGGAATTATTTCCTATAGGAATATTTATCCCTGGTATACCGGCTAAGTTAGCCGATGTTGTATAAATATCCATTAAGTACATCTCAAGCGGGTCGGTCGATTTTTCACCAATCTTAAATGCAACTGTTGGTGTCGTGGGTGTAATTATCAGGTCAACTTCCTTAAATGCATTATCAAAATCCTCTTTCAATAATCTTCTTACTTTTTGAGCTTTTCTATAATAGGCATCATAATATCCGGCAGAAAGAACATAAGTTCCAAGCATAATCCTTCGTTTGACCTCACTGCCAAATCCTTCCGATCTCGATTTTACATACATCTGATTTAACCCTTCAGCATTCTTAGTGCGGTGCCCAAAGTGAGCTCCATCGTAACGTGCAAGGTTGGATGATGCCTCGGCTGTAGTAAGAATGTAATAAGTCGGAATTGAATACTCAGTGTGGGGAAGTGAAATTTCGGTTATCTCGTGACCTGATGATTTAATGTTCTGGCAAATCTCAGAAATTTTTTTTCTGATTTCAGGATCAAGACCATCAGAAAAATATTCTTTTGGAAGTCCGATCTTAAATTTTCTCTTCTCTTTAATTTCATTTATAAAATCAGGCACCAATTGGACTGATGAGGTGGAATCATTGTGGTCACTTCCGGAAATTACCTGAAGAATTAATGCAAGGTCGTAAATATTTTTTGCAAATGGACCTATTGTATCGAATGAAGAACCATAAGCAGTAAGCCCGTAACGAGAGACTCGGCCATATGTGGGTTTAAGTCCGAATATTCCGCAGAAAGCAGCCGGCTGCCTGATCGATCCTCCGGTATCTGTTCCTAAAGAGGCATCGCAGAGATTTACAGCTACTGCCGCAGCCGATCCGCCGCTCGATCCGCCGGGTACGCGAGAGTTATCAATTGGATTTAATACGGCACCGAATGCAGAGTTCTCATTTGATGAACCCATTGCGAATTCATCGCAATTGGTCTTACCGATTATTATTGCATCTTCATCGATTAATTTCTGAACAGATGTGGCTGTGTAAACGGATTCAAAGTTTTTTAAGATATTAGATGAACAGGTAAGAGGTCTTTTCTTAAGGGCAAGCACATCTTTAATAGCAATTACCATTCCGGCAAGTCTACCGGCTCTGCTTTCTTTAATTTTTTGTTCAATTAAGTCTGCAGCATCTACTGCATCACTAAAAGTAAAATTAAATGCGTTAAGTTTTATTTCTTTTTCGATTTGCGAAAGGAAAAAACTGACATTCTCTTTTAGCGATAACTTACCCGACCGGATTAACTCGATTTTTTCGGAGTGATTTTTATAATCTGGTAACAATAAATTTCCGGACTTAAATTAATTCTCTAATTTTTTGTTGTTCTTAGGCTCCTCGGTATCTGTAATTTTTATATCATCTTCAACTTCTTTCATTGCCTTCTTAAATTCCCTCATCCCTTTGCCTATTCCCTGTGCAAGCTCAGGAATTTTCTTTGAGCCGAATAGAATTAAAATAGCCAGAACAATCAGAATAATTTCTGTTGCACCTAAATTTCCAAACATATATACCTCTTAATCATTATTCTTTAATTAAAATGCTTTGCAATTGATTTGAATATCATTGCCCCGTCTGTCTTTCTTAAAATAGGATCGCATGCATTCTCAGGGTGGGGCATCATTCCCATTACATTCATTCTCTTGTTCGATATACCCGCTATGTTCTTTAATGAACCGTTGGGATTATATTTTTTGCTTACATGCCCATCTGATGAGGAATAAGTAAATATAATCTGATGATTTTTTATCATCTCATTTAATGTAACTTCATCTGTATAATAATTTCCTTCCCCGTGTTTAATTGGAATCTTTATAGTTTCTTTTTTAATACCGCTTGTAAATACTGTCCCTTTATTTTCAACCTTAAGATAGATATCCTTACAGACAAATTTAAGCGACTCGTTCTGAAGCATAATGCCGGGAAGAAGTCCCGTCTCAAGCAATATCTGAAATCCATTGCAGATACCAAAAACAATTCCGCCGTTTTCGGCAAATGATACAACTTTTTCTAAGATAGGAGAAAACTTTGCTATAGCACCGGTCCTAAGATAATCACCATAAGAGAATCCGCCCGGCAGAATTATTACATCGCATCCTTTCAGATCCTTCTCTTTATGCCATAGGAATTCGGCATTAAATCCTAATACTTTTTTGACCGAATAATATGCATCGTAATCGCAATTTGAACCGGGAAAAACAACTACTCCAAACTTCGGTTTCATTTTACTTTATTCCCTGGCAATTTTTACTTCTGTTTTTGGTGAACTTACCTCCACCAATGTAAATTCAAAATCTTCCATTATCGGGTTGGATAATAATTTTTCTGAATATTCTTTCACTTCCTTCTCGGCTGCTTTAAGATCATCAGTCTCTACAAAAAATTCAATATACTTTCCGATTCTTGTATTGTTAACATTATTAAAGCCCAGAAGTTTCGCCCCTTGCTCAACGGCTTTCCCCTGAGGATCTAAAATCTTTGGTCTTCTCTTAACTATTACTGTTGCCTTGAACAATTTTAATATTCTCCTTTAATTACAATCTGTTTTACTGGTTTAATAGCTGTTTACTTTACCGGTTAAAACAAAAAATAAATGACGCAAAATTCCAAAAAGAATTATTGCAGCAAAAATAAAGAATAAAATCTGACCGTTTGTAATTATAGTCAATACTAACGCAATAAGTAACAATCCGAAAAGAAAAACTTTCTCCTTTATCTTTCTATCTTTAAGATTTGGCAGCGCACTATATCTTATACGGCTTACCATCAGTATTGATAAGATTATTATCAGCGGAATTACAAGCGATGAGAAGGGTTCGATTATTTTTCCGTCTTTGTAATAAGAGAATATAAGTAGTGCAATTGTAATTGCGGCAAGAGGAATTGGAAGTCCGGTAAAATCTCCCTTAACCTTTATCTCTTCGGTCATTACATTAAATCTTGCAAGGCGTAATGCTCCGAAAATAAGTAACATTGAACTAAGCAGAATTCCCCAGGGACCGAACTGAAATGCATATGCTTTGAAAATTAGAAAAGATGGGGCTGCTCCAAAACTTACCACATCGGATAGAGAATCCAACTCAACACCGAACCGGCTTGTTGTATCAAGTAACCGTGCTACTATCCCGTCCAAAGTATCGAATATCGCTGCAGTAATTATAAATATTGCTGCATAACGGAAATTATTCTGCGAAGCGTAAACTATCGACATAAATCCGCAGAAAATATTCATCGATGTAACTGTGTTAGCAATAAATGCCTTGGAGATAAGAGGTTTATTCATCTATATACTCGAATAATATAGTTTCACCTGCAGTAACAACATCACCTAATTTAACTTTCAGTTTCCACTCCTTTGGAACAACTACATCGGAGCGGCTTCCGAACTTAATCATACCGAAACGATCTCCGATTGAAACCGAATCGCCCAGTTTAAGATCGAAAACTATTCTTCGGGCAATAAAACCAGCTACCTGTGTGTATAACATCTTACCGAATTTGCTGGTAATTCCGATTTCGGATCTTTCGTTTCGTAAATCCGCCTTTTCATGAAACGCTACTAAATAATCTCCCTTAATATAATTTAAGAAATCAACCGTTCCGTCAATCGGAATCCGGTTAACATGAACATTAAGAGGGGACATAAATATCGAAACCTGTGTAGCTTCAGCTTCCAAAAATCTTTTCTCGAATACATCCTTAACTATTACAACCTTACCGTCAGCAGGTGAAACTATAACATTCTTTTCTTTAGGTGGCGTTCTTTCAGGATCACGGAAAAAGTTCATGCAAAAGATCAGAAAACCGATCCCGAGTAACATCAAAGGGTATTTTATCCAACCGGACTCAATAAAAAATGCAATTACCACTATCCCTATTGAGAAAAGGGCAGATACTATAAACGTATTTAAACCGTACTTTGTTATCATTATTATCGTTCTAACTTTTATTGGAATACTGACACAAATGTAATATTTTCTAACCTTAATTTCTTGTGAATAATTTTTTTGTTAATTTTTCCAACCAAAATAAGATTTACAATAAAAATGGACTTTATATTTTAGGAGGAAGAATGAATTTAAATATGCAGGGTATGTTAAAACAGATTCAGAAGATGCAAGCTGATATGGCAAAAGTTCAGGCTGAGCTCGAAAATAAAACCGTCTCCGAGGAAAGTGGCGGCGGTATGGTTAAAGTTGTTGCCAATGGCAAAAAAGAAATTGTATCAATTAATATAGATGATGAAGTTGCAAAAAGCGGAGATAAAGAAATGATGGAAGATCTGATTGTTGCCGCTGTTAATAAAGCCCTTTCATCTGCAGGTAAAATGGCCGAAGAAGAAATGTCCTCTATTACAAAAGGAATGCTTCCTCCTGGTTTTAATATCCCGGGATTATAAAATTGTTAATAGCCGAACCGCTCCAAAAAGCTATTGATGAGTTGAGCAAACTCCCTTCAATCGGAAAAAAAACAGCCCAAAGACTTGCTCTCCACTTACTTAAAAGTAGTCAGGCAAATGTTGACTCCTTGGTCGGAGCTATTTCCGAACTTAAAAACAAAATTAAATTCTGCAGTCAATGCTTTAATATCTCGGTTGAAGATAAATGTGATATCTGCTTAAGTCCTAAAAGGGACCGTTCAATTCTTTGTATTGTTGAAGATGCCAGTGATGTTATTGCAATCGAAAAGACAAATGAGTTTAACGGACTCTATCACGTATTAGGAGGAGTATTAAATCCTCTTGCAAATGTTAATGTCGATTCGCTTCATTTTAAGGAATTGATTGAAAGAATTGAACAGAATGAAATTAAAGAGGTAATACTTGCCCTTAATCCCGATGCTGAAGGCGATGCAACTTCGCTCTACCTTACAAAAATATTAAAAGAATATCCTCTTAAAATCTCACGGATAGCCAGAGGACTTCCGATTGGCGGTGACCTTGAATTTGCCGATGCAGCAACGATTGGCAGGGCTTTCTTAGGAAGGATCTCTCTTTAATTCTAAACGCACAGAAATATATGCAAAATGACTGGTTCAAAGACTGGTTCTCTTCAGAAGAATATAATCTTGTCTATCTCCACCGCGACGATAACGATGCCCGTAAACTTATCGACCTTATTCTAAATACAACCGGATTAAGTAAAAATAATCTTATACTTGACGGCCCATGTGGAGCCGGAAGACACCTTAATTATCTTAATCAACTTGGCTTTAATGTAGTAGGATTTGATCTTAGTAAACCCTTTTTAATTCAGGCGAAGAATAATTCTCTTACACTAGGATTTAATCCGCTCCTCTTTAGAGCTGATATCAGACATATTAATTTTAAGCAAGAGTTCGATGCAGTCATAAACCTCTTTACAAGCTTTGGATATTTTCAATCTGATGAGGAGAATTTTTCTTTTCCGCGTAATGCTTATTCATTCATAAAAAAAGATGGATTCTTTGTTCTCGACTACTTAAATAAGAATTATCTTACTCAAAATTTAATCCCATTATCTTCAAGAAAAGTTAATTCCATTATAGTAGAAGAGAAAAGAGAGATTTTGGGTGATCGAGTAATAAAGACAATAAAGGTGGATGATAGTCTTAAATCGAAGGAATTTTATGAATCGGTTAAGCTCTATTCAAAGGATTTTATCCTTGAACGTTTTTTAAGTTTTGGTTATAGTGTACTCAGAATATTTGGCGATTATAACGGAAGTCAGTATGATGAAAAAACTTCTGAAAGGTTAATAATTATTTTTAAGAAATGATCTCCTCGTACATAAAAATATTGTTCGCTTTACTTCTTCTTACCTCGTGTGATCTACTTACTACCCGTTCGCCTGAGGAGCCCCTTAAACCCGGAAGTGGAAATATTCCGGCTACATCTCCCCAGATATTATTTCAGAATTTTAAGTCCTCGCTCGAAGACAAAATTATAGAAAATTATCTCTCATGTTTTGTCGACTCCTCGTTCTTAAAGAAAAGATTTTTGTTTATTCCGGCAACCGGTTCCATTACTCAATATCCTGTGCTAAACAGCTGGAATTTTAATTCCGAAAGACAGTACCTGAACAATCTTAAAGCTCAAGGAGCTAATCTGTCCCTTAATTTTACAAATGCAGTTAATACTCCGCTCGGTGATAGTGCAATTTATGCTCTCGATTATTCTATAAATATATCGTCAAATAATCTTACATTTGCGGGACCTTATTCGGGTAGTGCCCTATTCAAAATATTTTTGGATTCACGCAATCAGTGGGTTATTGTCGATTGGCAGGATATTAAAAAAGAAAATCTGAACTGCTGGAGTGATCTTAAAGGAAGGACATATTAAAAAGTTTCTATTAATCGGGATTATTCCGTTACTTCTCTTTAGCTGCCTTAATCCATTTGCCCCTTCAATCGATGAGAATCTTGGTCAGGGCGGTGGCTTAATAAGCGATCAGAAATCGGTAAGCGGTGTATTCCAGAACTTTCAGTATGCCTATACATTTAAGGATACTTTGATCTACAGCAAACTTCTCGATCAGAATTTTATTTTTTCATTTAGAGATTATAATTTAGGTGCCGATTATAACTGGGGAAGAGACGAGGAGATGAAAGTAACTTACGGACTCTTCCAGAATTCTCAGCGGCTCGATTTAATATGGAATAATATTGTTACAATTACCGGTGACTCGACAAGAATAATAAGGAGTTTTAACCTTACTATTACATTTAACCCTACGGATATTATTTTTGTCGATGGAAGAGTAAACCTCGAGCTTAAGAAAGATAAAGACAATAGATGGCGTATCGTAAGGTGGAATGACGAATCAAACTTTTAGAGAAGAGTTGCAGAGTGTTTAATGTATAATTTACAATGTATAATGTAAATTTTATTGTGTACTGTTTATAATTTATCATTTATTACTTAATATGATCTTTTACTTAAAAGAAACTTTTAGAATTTTCAGGCGCTCTTTGGTTGCAACAATAGTAACAATTACTATTACTACTATTGCGGTTTTTCTAACATCGTTATCGGTTTTTATGATCTTTATATCACGCGATTTTTCAGACCGCATAAAACAGAATATTGAGATCAATCTTTACCTTAATGATACCTTAAGCAAAAATGAAATTGAAAGGACCCAAAGTCTTATCGAGGAGAAATCATTTGTAAGCTCCTCTAAATTTGTCTCAAAAGAAAATGCTGCAAAAGATTTTATCCAGGAGACTGGAGAGGATTTTAGAAGTGTACTCGATTATAATCCGCTTCCGAATTCGTTTGTTGTGAATTTCAAAGCGGGATCTGTTAATGAGAAAAATTTTGAAGTGCTCGTCACAGACTTAAAATCAATCCCGGGTGTCTCAGACGTGGTTTATGATTTTAATGTAGTGGTAAGAATTCTAAAGATACTGCGTTCCTTGGAGTTTGCAATTTATATTGCTTCATTCCTTTTAATCCTGCTGTCGGTTTATCTTGTCTATAGCAATAACAGAGTCCAGTATGAGAATAATAAAAATCTCTATAACACTATGAAATTAGTCGGTGCAAAAATCTCTGCTATTAAAATTCCGATTTTTATCTATAGCATTCTAATAGGATTATTCTCTTCTATTATTTGCTTTTTTATAAATTATGTTATATTGAATTTATTGACAACGGTAAATATTAATCTTAAATTCTCTTCCGATTTTGGAGTAATTCATATTATTACATTCATTATTGGTATATCTCTTGGTTTTCTTGGGAGTTTGTTTGCTTCTATGAAAATAACTCTAAATATTTCAGAAAATGTAAATATAAGCAGGTAAAAAAATGAATAGATTTTTAATCTTGACAGCCGTCATTTTTATATCATATTCTTCTAACATCTTTTCTCAAATTACAGATTATGAATTAGGGTCTAAAACTGGTTTCAGGTACAACCAGCAAAGCGGGTATTTTGATCTTTCGGATCCTGATGCCGTTAATATAAAAGTTGCTGTTTGGGGATTTGTTCGCTACCCCGGCAAATATCTCGTCCCTACTTACACTACATTACTCGATTTACTCTCATTTGCTGGCGGCCCAAGTAACGATTCACACCTCGATGACTTACGGCTCTATAGGAATAAAGAAGACGGCACACAGGAAATGTTTGTCTTTAATTTTAATGATCTCCTCTGGGAATCCAAACTTGATTCGAAAAAAAGACCTGTCCCATTTATAGAAGCTGGCGATATTCTGGTTGTTCCGGGATCGCCCAGATATTATGCACGTGATGTTGTCTCTATGTGGGCTACTATTCTTAGCGCACTGGTTTCAATAGGAATTCTTATTCTTAATCTTGTCAGGAATTAATATGGATAACACAAATTTTACTAACAATGGTCAGGATGTAAGTACTCTGAAAGACTATATTAATCTGGTCCGGTTAAATCTTCTTCCTATAATTATTATTACCATTACCGGTCTTCTCGTCGCAATTATTTATGCTGTCAATGCACCTAACATTTACAAGTCAACTACAGTTCTTAAAATAGCTAAACCTTCGGGAAGTGTTTTACAAGGATCACTTATTCCAGAATTCCAGGATTTTGGCAGCGACCGATTTATTGCTAACGAAATTGAAATATTAAAGAGCTACAAAATCAGAGAGAAAGTTGCAAAAAGTTTGATCGATTCATTTAAGGTAAGCGGTGATAAAAAAAGTTACTCCCTTATTTTAGAAGATCTTGAAAACAGAAATATAGTTCCAAAATTAAAGACTATTGAAAGTATCGTTAAAGTTCTTCAATCAAGCGTCTCAATTGACCAGAAAAGGGGACTCGATATTGTCGAGATTGCTGTTGAATCCAAATCTCCAAAAGAGTCTGCTTTAGTTGCTAATGCGTATGCAGCGGCTTATAGAGAAATTAATTTAGCTAATAACCGTCAGCAATTAACTGCAATTAAAGATTTCCTCGCTAAACAAAGAGATGAAAAATTACGCGAATTAGGAACCGTTGAAGAGACTTTACTTGCTTACCAGGAACAGAAAGGGATTGTTCAGTTACCTGAACAGGCAAGAACTTTAATTGCTCAATCATCAGACTTTGAAGCCAAGATGAATGCAACTAAAATTGATCTTACAATCGCTGAGAAGACATTAAATCAATACAAATCTGAATTAGAAAAGCAAGACCCTGAAATTAAAGACTACATAGAAAGTTTAGCTACAGAACCTTATATAAAAAATCTTCAGCTTCAGATCGCTGATATTAAAACTCAAAAAGATAGGGCAGTAGCAACTTCAGCAAATACCCAAAGGAAAAATGAACTGATAAAAGAATATGATACAAGAATTGATGAGTTAAGAAATAAATTGAATAACCAGTTATCTGTCTATCGTGCCGGTGTTCTTGCGTCAAGTCCCGAAGAAATTAAAGATCTTACACGTAAAGTATTGGAAGAAGAAGTAAAATATCAGGCACTTGTTGCTTCCTATAAAAAATTAAATGAAATTGTTGAGGATTACGATAAACGTCTCAACAAGTTGCCAACTAGCACAATTGATCTCGCACGCCTTCAGAGAGAACAAGCAGCATACGAAAAATTGTTTACTCAGGTTGAAGAACGTTATCAGGAAGCAATTATAAATGAACAATCTGTCCCGGGAAATGTTTTAGTTATTGACGAAGGACTGGTTCCAGTTTTACCTTCAAAACCTAATAGACTTATGATAGTTTTGATAGGATTGGTGCTTGGTATTGGAATGGGCGTTGCATTTGCATTCGTTAAAGACCATTTTGATAATACTATCAAGACTCCTGAGGATATACAGAAAAAGAATATTAATATACTTGCGTGGATTCCTCAAATTGAAGGAATTGATACAGGCAATAAGGATTTCGAGTTTATTGTTGCTAAAAAACCTGATGCCTCTGCTAGCGAAGCCTACCGTGCTCTTAGGACTCGGATTAAGTTCTCCAAGCTCGATAAAGAAACTCTGAAAGTAATACTTGTTACTTCTCCTACTTCTCAAGAAGGTAAAACAACAACATCGGTTAATCTTGCCGGAAGCTTTGCTCAGGCAAATTTTAAGACCATTATTCTTGATGCCGATTTAAGAAAACCAAGGATCCATTCAGTATTTAATCATAAAAGATTCCCCGGATTTACTGATTATTTCTTCGGACAGACCTCATTCGAAGATATAGTCCGTTCTACGGAAGTAAATAACCTATTCTATGTAAGTGCCGGGACAATTCCTCCTAACCCATCAGAAATCTTAGGCTCCACTCAAATGGAAAGCTTCATTCAGAAATTGAAAAACACTTTTGATTATGTTATAATTGACTCACCTCCGTTAATCGCTGTTACAGACTCTGAAATTTTAGCTCAGGTTGTTGACGGAACTATACTTGTAGTATCTGCCAATTACACTGAGATGGATCTGCTCGAAAAATCCATTGAAGTACTTAAAAGGGATAACTCTACTTTCCTCGGTGTCTTGCTTAATAATTTCAGTTTCCGTAGTGGATATAGTTCTTATTACAAATATTACTATTACTACTCACGTCCAACAAACGGATCTAAGAAAAGCCGGATGAAAGTCTAAATGGGCTCTAAAGTTGCTGTCGTTACCGGCGGGGCAGGATTTTTAGGCTCTCATCTATGCGATCGGCTTATAAGTGAAAATATTAAAGTAATTTGCCTTGATAATCTCTTAACCGGACGGCTTGAGAACATCGAGCACTTATTTGGTCACGAGAACTTTCAGTTTGTTAAGCTCGATGTAACAAATTTTATTCATGTCCCTTCATCGGTCGATTACGTTCTTCATTTTGCCTCTCCGGCAAGTCCAATCGACTATCTAAAACTTCCTATTCAAACTCTTAAAGTTGGATCTTTAGGCACCCATAAAGCTCTTGGACTGGCAAAGGAAAAAAAAGCTCGCTTCCTGCTTGCTTCAACTTCCGAGGTTTACGGTGATCCGATGATTCACCCGCAAAAGGAAGATTATTGGGGTAACGTTAATCCGGTCGGTCCACGAGGTGTGTATGATGAAGCAAAAAGATTTGCCGAGGCTATTACAATGGCTTATCACCGCTATCATAATCTTGAGACCCGTATTGTAAGAATCTTTAATACATACGGACCAAGAATGCGGCTTGATGACGGAAGAGCTCTTCCTACTTTCTTCTCCCAGGCACTGCGAGGGCAGGATATTACAGTTTATGGAAATGGAAAACAGACCAGAAGTTTTTGCTATGTTAGTGATCTGATCGATGGAATCTTCAAACTACTTATGTCAGGTGAAGTACTTCCAGTTAATATCGGAAACCCTGAGGAAATTACAATAGTAGATTTTGCAAAAGAAGTGATTCAAATTACTAATTCAAAAAGCAGAATCATTTATAAAGATTTACCCGTTGATGACCCGCAGGTTCGCCAGCCTGATATCTCTAAAGCTAAAACTATTCTTAATTGGTCTCCTAAGGTTAGCAGGGAAGAAGGTTTGAAAACTACTCTCGATTATTTCAAAAAAATGATCTTCTAAATTTTTTAAAATAAAAAGTCCCGCATATCGCGGGACTTTTTTTATACATTATTCATTGTACATTTTACATTGCTTTTAATACATTCCGTCCATACCGCCGTGTGGCATTGGAGGCATCGGTTTTTCCTCTTCTTTCTTCTCGTATACTACTGCTTCTGTTGTAATTAAGAGTGAAGCAACTGAAGCTGCGTTCTCTAAAGCTGTTCTTGCAACTTTAGTAGGATCAATTACTCCGGCTTTTACTAGGTTTTCATATTTTTCAGTTGCTGCGTTAAATCCGTAGTCATCTTTTCCTTCAAGTACTTTGTTCAATACAACTGCACCTTCTAAACCGGCATTGGCAGAGATCTGTTTTAACGGCTCTTCAAGTGATTTTTGAATTATTTTAATACCGGTGTTCTGATCAACATTTTCACCCTGAAGATTTGAAAGTGTGGCAATAGCTCTTACGAAAGCAACTCCGCCTCCCGGGATAATTCCTTCTTCAACAGCTGCTCTTGTTGCGTGTAATGCATCTTCAACACGGGCTTTTTTCTCTTTCATTTCTACTTCTGTTGCTGCTCCTATCTTAAGAACTGCAACACCACCGGATAATTTTGCTAATCTTTCCTGAAGTTTTTCTTTATCATAATCCGATGTAGTCTTTTCAATCTGAGCTTTGATTTCGTTAATTCTCTTCTTAATGTCATCAGACTTTCCGTATCCTTCAACAATCGTAGTATTGTCTTTATCAACAACAACTTTCTTTGCACGTCCTAAATAATCTAAAGTTGAGTTTTCTAATTTGAATCCTCTCTCTTCAGAGATTACTGTTCCGTCGGTTAAGATTGCAATATCTTCTAACATTGCTTTTCTTCTGTCACCGAATCCGGGAGCTTTAACAGCACATACTTTTAATGTTCCACGTAATTTGTTTACTACTAATGTTGCAAGCGCTTCACCTTCTAAATCTTCAGAGATAATTACCAGTGAACGTCCGGCTTGAGCAATTTTCTCTAAGATTGGGAGAAGATCTTTCATTGCAGAGATTTTTTTGTCGTGAATTAAAATGTAAGGATCTTCTAATGTTGCTTCCATTGTCTCGGAATTGGTAACGAAGTAAGGTGAAATATAACCGCGGTCAAATTGCATACCTTCTACTACTTCTAAAGTAGTATCAGCCGATTTACTCTCTTCAACCGTGATAACTCCATCTTTGCCTACTTTTTCCATAGCATCTGCAATAAGGTTACCGATAGTCTTATCATTGTTAGCAGAAATTGAACCAACCTGAGCAATCTCTTCACGTCCGCCAACTTCTTTCGAAATTGATTTTAAGTACTCAATTACTTTTGTAACAGATAGGTCGATGCCTCTTTTTAAGTCCATCGGATTAGCACCGGCTGTTACGTTCTTTAATCCTTCACGGTAAATTGCCTGGGCTAAAACTGTTGCTGTGGTTGTTCCGTCACCTGCAACATCACTGGTCTTGGAAGCAACTTCGCGTACCATCTGAGCACCCATATTCTCAATTGGATTTTCAAGTTCAATCTCTTTTGCAACTGTAACACCATCTTTTGTAACTGTTGGAGCACCGAATTTTTTATCTATAATTACATTACGTCCTTTTGGACCTAAAGTTACTTTAACAGCATTGGCTAATTTATCAACGCCGTTTTTTAATGCTGTTCTAGCATCACTGCTATACTCAACTATTTTTGCTGCCATATTAATTCTCCTTATATTTTTTCAAACTTCTGTTTACTTAACAATTCCGTAAATGTCGCTTTCGCGCATAATTAAATATTCTTCCCCTTCAATCTTAATTTCGGTTCCGGAATATTTTCCGTAAAGAACAGTATCACCAACTTTTACAGTAAGCTTTACAAGTTTTCCGTCTTCTGTGGTTTTTCCTTCACCAACTGCAACAATGGTTCCTTCAATTGGTTTTTCTTTTGCTGTATCTGGTAATATAATACCGCCTTTTGTTGTTTCTTCAGCTTCTTTTGGTTTTACAATTACTCGATCCTGTAATGGTTGGATTTTGAATTGAGCCATTTTTACCTCCTGATTATTTAATTTGTGGTTAGCACTCTATAAAAACGAGTGCTAATATAATAAAGGAGAATAATTTTGTCAAGATTCGAATGACTGAAGTGATATTGCAGAACTTTTCTATCTTAAAAACAAATTTTTCTCCATATCTACAGCTTTATTGTTCAGCAATATTTACTGGTTATACTATTTTATCACATTATTATTCACCTTATTTTGCACTTGATTATACACATATATATGTGCATCTTTGTAATAACTTTTTAACAGAGGAGAAAATGGTTTCAGTAAAACCAAAAAGTAAAAAAGAACGCTTGAGTTTTTTTGTTGACTCAGAATTATCCAATAAAGTCAATCAGATTTCACAACACACTAAAATAACAGTCAGTGAAATAGCCCGTAAAGCATTACTCCATTATATTAACAAGATTGAAAAAGAGAAAATTGAACAAGAACTTGAAGCCGGTTATAAAGCCAATTATGATTATTATCTAAAAGCTCAAGAGGACTGGAAATATGCAGATAAAGAATAAAACCGGAATCATTTATCCTCTCCTCCGGGGTGATGTTTATCTTGTAAATCTTGATCCGATTGTTGGTAAAGAGATTGGCAAAGCCAGACCAGCTGTAATAATTCAAAATGATATTGGGAATAAATTCAGTCCTGTTACGATTATTGCCCCAATCTCTAGTGTAAAAGAAATAACGAAATCTCTACCTATAATGATATTTCTAAATAAAGGGGAAGGGGGATTACCTGAAGAGAGTTACATTGACTGTGGTCAAATAAGAACGGTTGATAAAGATCAAAGACTGATTACAAAGTTTGGAAATCTTGATAAAAACAAAATGCTCGAAGTTGATAAGGCGTTAAAAGTTTCCCTATCACTTCAGTAATTAAAGAATGATAGTTATTCAAAATTTTTATTAACTGAATTAACTACCGATTGATCGCTCAAAAATGTAATCTATGTTCTTAAGTAAATCTCTATTATTAAAAATCTTCTCGCGAATTTAATAATGAATTTATTGATTAAAATATCCAATAAATACATTTATTGTGAATTTCTTCTAAGCGGGTAATACACTTCGTAGTGTTTTGAATATTTGTGTAAATTAGTTGTACCTATTTTCAGCTTTTCAGACATGACAAAAATAAATAAGACAATAATAAAAATTCTTTTTTTTATTCTGATTCCTCTTTTCATCACGTTAAAATTTATTCCCGGTTTTACGAATTATCTTCTGTCGGATGATTGGATTGTAATTCATAGAAATATGAATTTGACTTTTCCGGAAATAATTCAACTCTTTACCTCTACCAATTATGGCTGGTATCGCCCGGTTTTTGAGCTATTTATTGCATTATGCTCATTAGTTTTTTATTTCCAGGCAATTGGTTATCACATCGTGATTTTGTTTCTCTATTTAATTGTGCTTTTTTTAATAGGTAAAATTTCTTTTTTGGTAACAAAAGAATCAGGAATTGGTTTCCTATCGGCATTTGTATTTGGGCTACTAAGTATCCACTCTGAAACAGTTCTCTGGATTTCTGCTTCTAACGAAATAATCTCTGCATTTTTTATGTTAAGCAGTTATTATTTTTATTTGTTATTCAAAAAATCTGTAAACAAAATATTTAGTTATTCTTGCTCTTTAATCTTTATGGTTGCAGCATTGTCAACTAAAGAAACCGCTATGTTCTTCCCATTAATAATTCTTTTAACTGAATATTTTGTTTTTAAAGAAAGGGATAAAAGAATTACGTTTAGTTTATTATATATAACTCCATTTTTATTTATTCAATTGTTTTATTTCATTATTAGAATTAATGCTGGCTTTCCTTATGAAATATCTTTTACTTCAATAAAAGTATTCTATGTTATAATTTTCTATTTGGTTGTCATTGTTTTTTCTATGCCTGATAATTACGGACATCTGTCATCTATAAATTTATGGAAATACGAACCTTTGTTCCCAATAACTATAGTACTATTTTCTTTTGTTTCACTAAGTGGATTGTTTTGTATATTCATTAAATATTCTGGTGTTAAGCATCTTTCGAAATATAATAAGTTGATAAAACTATCAATAGGTTGGATATTAATTTCATTATTACCTGTTCTTCAGTTTGCCTCTGCTCGTACTGCATTCTTAATGTCTATAGGTTATTCCTGGATTTTTTCGATTTTCATCTATACCATAATTACCGGTATTAAAAATTCAAATAAAGAGATAAAGTTAGCTTTCGCTACTTTCGCATTTATTTTAATTATAATTAATACTAGTGTATTTCAATATAGAAGTTATTATTGGCGTCAGGCAGGTTACACAGTAAATAATATTACTCTTCAAATTAATAATATAGTCAAAAGTATCCCTGAAGGTGAGGATATTTACATTTTCGGATTACCTGACCATATAAATCGTGCATATACATTCCGAAATGCAATTCCAACAATCAATCAAATCTATTATCCTAAACATAACTTAAAAGTCTGGCTCGATACCGAAGTAGATACGCTCAGTCTAAAAAAAATTAAAAACCAAAATACCTTTATATACAAAAACGGAATATTGATTAAACCGAATTGAAAAATTGTATTTATTTTTCTTATCCCTCGTCTTTATAATTAAGTTAAAATTGAACGCTCAAATATGTGATCAATGTTCTTAAGCAGATTTGAATTATCAAAAATATTCTCTAACTCTTCTATACTGATAAATTTTTTGATCTTTTCATTCTTTATTAACTCACTTTTTAAGTTGGTCTTTTCATTCTGCCAGACTTCCATTGCCGAGTTCTGAACTATCTGATAAGAATCCTCTCTTGAAATTCCTTTTTCTGTAAGAAGCAATAGAACCTTTTGCGAGAAGATTAGTCCTCGTGTAAGATTAAGATTTTTTGACATATTCTCGGGATAAATAATCAGGTTGTCAATAAGTTTTGTCGCAAGACCTAACATGTAATCTAGTACTATACAACTATCGGGAATAATTACTCTTTCAACCGATGAATGGGAAATATCCCTCTCATGCCAGAGTGCTACATTTTCTAAAGCCGATTGTGCGTTACCTCTAAGTAATCTTGCTAACCCTGTAATCCTTTCACTTATTATGGGATTACGTTTATGAGGCATTGCTGAAGAACCTTTCTGTCCCTTCGAAAAATATTCTTCTGCCTCTAATACCTCTGTTCTTTGTAAGTGACGGATTTCAATTGCAATCTTCTCAAGTGTAGCTCCAATTACAGCAATCGTTGTTAAAAACTCTGCATGCCGGTCTCGCTGAACAACCTGGGTAGCAACCGGTTCAGGACTCAAACCTAATTTTTCGCAGACGTATTCTTCAACCCTGGGGGATAAATGTTCAAATGTTCCTACTGCACCGGAAATTTTTCCGACACTTATATTCTTAATAGCATTTTCTAAGCGCTTGGTATTACGTTTAGTCTCTTCATACCATAATGCAAATTTTAATCCCATCGAATATGCTTCTGCGTGTATTCCGTGACTCCTTCCAATACATAATGTGTGCTTATGCTCAAGTGCCCGTTTTTTTAGGACAGATTTTAATTCTAATAAACCTTTAAGAAGAATTTCACCGGAGGATTTCATCTGGTAGGCAAGAGTTGTATCAAGTATATCCGAACTTGTCATTCCGTAATGAATATGTCTTGAAGAAGGTCCTACATATTCAGCAACATTTGTCAGGAATGCAATTACATCATGTTTTGTTGTCTCTTCAATTTCAAGAACACGTTTTATATCATAATTAGCTTTTAATTTTATTTCCTCTAATTCTTTCTCTGGAATAAATCCCATCCCGGCTCTAACTTCACAGGCAAGAATTTCAATTTTAAGCCAAGTATCAAGCTTAAATTTCTCCTCCCAGATTTTTCCCATCTCTTTTCTGGTGTAGCGCTCAATCATTTTCTTCTCTCCAGTCCAAGTTTTACTGAAATCTGTTTCCCTTCACGAATAATTTTTACATCTAAAAGATCACCGGTTCTAAATTCCTGAAGCTTGCCGATCATCGTAGTTTCATTGTTGATCTTAAAATTATTGATGCCGGTAATTATATCATAGATTTTAATTCCGGCTTTTTCTGCCGGTGAATTACGCTGAACCTGTGTAACAATTACTCCGCGAGTGCTCTTTAAGTCGTATGCTTTTGCAATTGCCTGGTCAATTGTCTGAATACTAAGACCCGTCCAGAAATCACGGTCGACTTTTCCGTTTGCCTTTAACTCATCAATTACAAGTTTTATTTTGTTTATCGGTATTGCAAACCCGAGTCCAATGTTACCAGCCGCACCAGCCGTGTAAATAAGTGTATTCATACCGATTAATTCACCGAATGCATTTACTAACGGTCCACCGCTGTTCCCAGTGTTGATTGCTGCATCGGTCTGAATCATGTTAACGTAATAACGATTATCCTGAGCACCTAAATTCATCCCTTTAGCACTTACTACTCCAACTGTAACAGTTGGTTGATCGTTAATGTCGAATAATCCGAATGGATTTCCAAGTGCAATAACCCATTCGCCAATCATAATTTTATCTGAATCACCAAGTCTAATAAAAGGGAATTTGCTCCCCTTTATTTTAAGTAAACAGATATCACTCGATGGATCACTTCCGATTATCTTTGCTTCATGCTGGGTTCCATCGGTCATTGTAACTATTGCTTCTATTGCATTACCTGCTACGTGATCGTTTGTAAGTACATATCCGTCTGGAGAAATAATTACTCCCGAACCTAAGTTTTTAATCTGCTGATTATAGACTCTGTCACCAAAAAAATATCTATAGAGAGGATCACTCGAAAAAATATCGCGCACCTGACGAATCTCTGTTACGTTTATTCCTACTACTGCAGGACTCACCTCTGAGGCAGTCTTGGTAATTATAGTAGCTCTTGATGCCGAAATATCTTGTTGAATCTCTTCCTGATTTGATGCCTCAACTACATTTACACTGCTGTCACTTAGCATTGAATCAGAATTTGAATTATCTAAAGGCGCACCCTTAAAAATAAATGCAAATAAAGCAGTTGCAATAAGTAGTGTTACTATTGCTGTTGCAATTATAATTCTTACCTTATTCATTTTAATCCTTCCTCGATTTATCAGCTTGTTGTTTTATATAATTTTTTATCGGCTCTATGTGCCGTGTTAATATTATTATCAAAATGATTGAAACCGGAATTGAAAATTCGATATTGCTTTCAGCCTGAGTGTTTGATAGACGGTTTAATACATCTGCAGATGTATATGCTAATAATGTTGTAAGTAGCGTTGAAGCAAAATTACTGAAGTGAATATTTCTCCTGAAAGCAAATGCTATCAACCACATTACTGCCCAGACGATCAATGTTGGATAGGAGATAAGTAATGCTCCTCCGGCAGCCGTTGCAAGCCCCCTTCCACCTTTAAATTTTATCCAGAATGAATAACAATGACTTAATACTGCACCAATTAATCCAATAATTTTAAGTAGAAAAATATCACCGAAGATTATTTCTATTAAAAATATAGTTGCTAATCCCTTTAAGAAATCAATTAAAAATACCAGTATAGCAAGAAATTTTGATTTTGATAGGCGGAATGAATTCATTGCACCGACATTACCGCTACCGCTTTCGGTTATATCAATTTGTTTGAACTTTTTTAAGAATATGTATGCAGTTGGAAATGAACCTAAAACTGTTCCGATTACAAAACTTAATAAGTATTCCATTATTACCTTTTACCGTTTGTCAAATTTAACAAAATCCGTCCCTCAATAAAAATTTGCTTGCTGCTTCGTATTAATATCAATCTTAAAATATTACCCGGTTATAAAGGTTTTTAATATAAATCAGATTTATTAAAATATATTTCTATAAATTCTCTTCATTATCCAACCTCATTTTACTTTATCCTTTTTACTTTTTCCCTTTTACTTTTTCTTTTACCAATTTTGTTCCCCGAAATCTTAAAGTAAAATTCCTATCCCTATAGTAAAGTTAGTTTGAATATTGCACTCATGAAAATCTTTTCCTACTCCGACACTCAGGTTGATATTTTCATATAAACTATAGGATAAACCGATTAATCCAAAAAAAGGGTTGTTCTTTTTATCACGATTCAGACAATTTGAAATCCCAAATTCGGATAGCAGATTTATTTTTTCAGATAGAAATAATTCTCCACCAATAGAAAAATTCCAGCTCCCTTCAATCTCATCACAATAATTATAGTTAGTTAAGCCGGTTAAATTTGTATGAATGCTAAAACTTTCACTTGTGTAGGTAACAATAAGGTTGAGTCCAAAATTATTTTTGCCGGTCCCGAATCCTTTTTCATGATTGCTACTCCCAATCGATAGAATAGGTTTTATACCGAGATTATAATTCTCACTTTGAAGTAGTAAGTATTTATATTCAAGTACAATATCACCCATTCCATAAGCAATTTTTTCATCACGGGAATAATGGTAGGGAAGTGTTAGAATGATGTCGGCTCTACCGTTTAACCCAAAGGTGAGAACTGTGGTCATTATTTCTCTATCTGCAATAGAA
>JBBIHP010000026.1:0-27708 GCA_037446915.1 Ignavibacteria bacterium | reverse complement strand
AAAGTTGCAAGAACAAGCGGGGATGGCAGAGAAGTTATTTTAACAATTCTATCCGAGAGCGATTTTTTTGGTGAGATGGCTATTCTTGATGGTCAAACCCGGTCGGCTACTGTTGTTGCTATTGAAGATACAGAGTTATTCCTAATTCAGCGGAACGATTTTATTAATCTTCTTAGGGAATATCCGGAAGTTGCAATTTCATTACTTCAAGAGCTCACAAAAAGATTGCGTTCTGCCGATGCCAAAATTAAAGCCCTTTCTCTTAAAGATGCCGAAGGTAAAGTTGCAACAGTTCTTCTTCAATTAGCTGATGATGTAGGCAGAATTAAACATGGCAAAGTTGAAATTGAAAAACTACCACTACAACAGGATTTAGCTAATATGGCGGGGACTTCAAGGGAAACTATCTCAAGAACCATCCACTCATTTGCTAAAAAAGGATTGGTTGAACTGGATGGCAACAAACTTAGAATTACCGATTACGAAAAATTCAAGGAATTATTCAGCTGATTATGTCGATGAAAATTGATCTCCATATGCACACTACTTATTCGGATGGTGCATTCTCGCCTACCGAGTTATTACTAAAAGCAAAAGAAGTGGGACTTGATGTAATAAGTATTACCGATCATGATAGTGTAAACGGACTTAAAGAAGCGATTTCAGTTGGCAAAGAAATTGGCATCGAGGTTATTCCCGGACTTGAAATCAGCACTGACCTTGATGAAAAAGAAATTCATCTGCTTGCCTATTTTATTGAAATTGACAACGATGAGTTACAGAAGTATTTAAGTTTTTTTAGAGATGAAAGACTTCACCGGGCAAAAAGGATTGTTCAAAAATTACGCAACCTTGGTTTTTCAATTACTATTGATGATGTAATTGACCATGCTCAAAACTCCGCGATAGGACGACCGCATATTGCTTATGCAATGGTTAACCTGGGATTAATAAACAATTATTATGAAGCGTTTGAAAAATATATTGGCGACTACGGTCCTGCATTTGAACGTAAAATTCATGTCTCCCCTCAGAGTGCAACAAAACTAATAAGTGACGCTGGTGGACTCTCTTTTATTGCTCATCCGGGTTATATGAAAGAATCCATTCTAACCGATTTGATTAAAGCGGGTATAGATGGTATCGAAGTAGTTCATCCGAGCCATTCCGAAAATCAAATTAATTTTTATAGAGGAATTGTAAACCAGTACTGTTTACTTGAAGCCGGCGGTTCGGATTTCCACGGCGGTAAAAAGGAAGACGGCGATAGTTTAGGTAAATATTTAATCTCATCAAATAACCTCGAAGCAATGAGAAACATGCTTCATAAGAATAGCGCATGAATTAAAATTCTACCATTTTTTTATTTCGTTAACTTTTACACTTTTAGTTCAAAAAGAAAATACTAAATTTGCCTAACTACTTTATTAAATAACCTAAAATTTGCGGGGAAATAATGAGTAAGTTGAAGCTGGTAATCTTATTTGTTTTATTCTACTCATCTGCCAAGTTCCAGAATATTGGCGAATGGAAAATTCATGCAAACATGAAGGATATTAAGAAAGCTATTACTACTTCAAACGGCGTCTGGGCTGTTTCTAATGGTGGTGCTTTCAGACTTAATCCATCTGCCGATACTTCATTTTTCGTTTTGAATAAAGCCAATGGATTAATTACACAGACATTAACTGCAATTGGTGTAGATAAACAGAATAAAATCTGGTTCGGATCCCAGGAAGGTTATATAATTGTATATAATCAGTCCAGCAATTCCATCTCTAATATCCTTGATATATATAAGTCCAGTAAACTCCGTAAGAAAATTAACGACTTCTATTTTTCCAATGATACAGCTTTCGTTTCTACTGATTTCGGGTTAACATTAATCAATACGAACAATCTAACTTTTTACGATACGTTTTTGAAACTCGGTTCTTTCCCAACAGAATCAAGAATCCTGAATACTTTTAGATCGGGATTTGTTTACTCAATTACAGAAAATGGGGTTGCAATCCAGAAACAGGGTGCAACAAATTTATCCGCACCAGAATCCTGGAATTCATATTTGTTCAATTCAATGGATACAGTTACATCAGCTTCCAAGATAATTATCTATAACAACCAGTTGCTAATGAGCACTAACAACGGAATTCATCGATTTCAAAACAATATCTGGAGACCATTTCTTTTAAGGGGGAATAGTATCAAAGACATAGCAGTATCAGGGACTTCTCTTTTAGCAATTACTGATAAAAAATTATTTGAATACAATGGCTCGCAGACCAATCAATTATTCGAGAACCAATCTATTTCATTAACATCAATTTCTGTTACAGAAAATAAAGTTTATTACATTTCCTCCAACATCGGATTAATAGAAATAAAAAACAACGTTACCAAATATTTAGCGCCGCCAGGTCCATTCAGTAACTTGTTTATGAATCTTTCTATTGCCGGTAACAGTAATTTATATGTCGGAACAGGAAAGGACCTTTATGGAATTGGATTTCTTGAATTTAATGGAAAGAGCTGGAAAAGATATAGTAGAGAAAGCTCTCCACAATTACCTTCTAATGCATATCATAATGTCTTTGCGGCGGATGACAATTCTGTTTATTTATCAAACTGGGGTTATGGTTTTGCAATTTTTAAGAACGGACAATTCGAAGTTTATACTGCCAGCAACAGCGAATTGGTTGGAATACCCATTAACAAAAATTTCTTAGCTATCGCTGATATTAAAGTTGACTCTAAAAAAAATATATGGATTGCAAATCATCAATCGGCAGCGCGTAAACAATTAAGTGTCCTTACACCAGATAAAAAGTGGTATCATTTTTCTATGTCAAATCCCTACCTATCCGAATTTGATGTTCTGGACAAAATGGTGATCGATCAGAATGGCACCAAATGGTTTGCTGTAATGGAAGGTAACCGGGGACTCTATTATTATAATGAAAAAGAAACCTATACTAATCTTGCTGATGACACTCAGGGAGGTATAAGGCAGAGTGACGGTCTGTTTAGCGATATAATTACTTCTCTGGCAATTGATAAGAGAGGTTACCTATGGATCGGCACGAGCTCCGGTATAAATGTTATTACAGATCCATCAAAACCGCTTTCAACATTAAGAAGCAATTTCGCTCCATCGCTCAGGAATCAGAGTGTTACATCTATTGCAATTGATGCACTCGACCAGAAATGGATCGGTACTAAACAAGGTGTTGCAGTAATATCGAGTGATGGTATTACACTCCTCGCTTTTTATGATTCCAAGAATAGTTCCATTCCCAACGATGAAATTAGAAGTATAGCCGTTGACGAGAAACTTGGTAAGGTTTATATTGGCACAGATTACGGATTAGCAGAACTCCAAACATATTCAATGAAACCGGTAGAAAGTTTTAATGAATTGTTTGTTTATCCCAACCCTATTGTAATTACTGGGAATGATGAAAGTCAGGTGACTATTGACGGATTAATAAAAAATAGCCGGATTAAGGTTTTTGATATTTCTGGAAATTTAATTCGCGATTTTATTTCTCCCGGCGGAAAAATTGCTTTCTGGGATCTTAAAGATTTGAATGGTAGATATGTATCATCAGGGATTTACGTTATTGTTGCCTATGATGAAGAGGCAAATAATGTTGCAACATCCAAAGTTGCTGTAATAAGAAAGTAAATTAGTTCTTTATATGATCGACATTAAAAATTTATCAATACAATTTACCGGTGAAAACTTATTTGAGAATGTAAATATTAAGCTGCACCGTAATGATAAAATTGCACTTGTCGGTTCAAATGGTAAAGGTAAATCTACTTTTCTAAAATTATTAGTCGATTTGGAACGACCCGAAGAAGGTCAAATAATTATACAAAAGGGATTAAGAATCGGCTACCTTCCACAGGAAATTATAGGCTTTAAAGGTAAATCCGTTTTAGAAGAAGTAAAATCTGCAATACCCGAAGTTGATTCTCTAATAGAAAGAGAAAATGAAATTATTAACCAGTTGAATTCTCCTTTACCAGATCATGAAGATAGAGAGGAATTATTAAACGCATTAGGATCACTTCACCATAGAAAAGAAGAACTCGATTTCTACAGCGTTGAATCTCGAATTGAAAAAGTTTGCAACGGATTAGGATTTAAAGAAAGGGATTTATTAAGAAAGACCGAAGAGTTCTCCGGCGGTTGGCAGATGAGAATGCAGCTTGCTAAAATCCTTCTCGCAGAAAACGATCTCCTTTTATTAGATGAACCGACAAATCACCTTGATATTGAAACTTTACAATGGCTTATTGAATTTCTACAAAGCTGGAACAGTTCAATTATTGTTGTATCCCACGACCGCCACTTTGTTAATAGTGTTACAAGTAAAACCCTTGAGATATTCAATAACCAGATTAATTTTTTCCCCGGTAATTACGAGCACTATTTAAACTTTAAAACCGAACGCGACATTCAGTTAAAAGAGCTTCAAAAAAATCAGGAAAAAAAGATTAAGGAAACGGAAAAATTTATTGAACGGTTCCGTTATAAAAATACCAAGGCAAAACAAGTTCAGAGTCGTATTAAAATGCTTGAGAAGATGGATACAGTTCAACTTATTGAACAGGAAAAACAGATTGAAATAAAATTTCCTGATCCTCCCAAAAGTGGTGTCGTTCCAATCGAGTTAAGAAATATTTCAAAATTTTATGGTGAACTGGAAGTATTCAGCAATATCAATCTGTGTATAGAACGCGGAGAAAAGATAGCTATTGTTGGTGCGAACGGAACTGGTAAAACTACCATTGCAAAGATTATCGGTTCTAAAATTCAACCAACTTCTGGAGAGGTTATTTATGGTAATAACACAATAATTTCTTATTACGAACAAGAGATTGCCGATTCGTTAAATTCCGAAAATGATTTAATTGATACACTCGAAGAGATTAATGAAGAGCTTTCTGCCGGACAGATAAGAAAAATATTAGGTTCATTTCTATTTTCTGGAGATGATGTATTCAAAAAAGTAAAGGTCCTTTCTGGTGGCGAAAAGAGCCGGCTCGCTCTTGCAAGGTTACTTCTAACCAAAAGTAATTTTGTTATTCTAGACGAGCCAACAAACCATCTCGACTTTTCATCCAAGGAGATATTACAGAAAGCACTTATAGGGTATTCAGGAACGATGTTAATTGTTTCGCACGATATTGATTTTATTAAACCGATTGCAAGCAAGGTCTTAGAAATAAAGGATGGCGGCATTACAGTCTACTATGGCGGAATTGATTATTACTTTTTCAAAAAAACTCAGATTCAGGAAGAAAAATACACAGATAAAAAAACAAGTAATGATAAGTTTACCCGAAAAGATCAGAAGAGAATTGAAGCTGAAATAAGACAGCAGAAGTTCGCCCTTACCAGAGATCTGCGTCTCAAGCTTGAAAAATGCGAAAAGGAAATTTCAATTCTGGAAGAACTGAGGATTAATCTTGAAAAAGAATTATCCGATCCTTCAATTTTCAGCAATCCCGTTTTATCAAAAAGTAAAAATATTGATTACGATAGGACAAAGTACTTACTGGAAGAAGAATACAACAGGTGGACAGAAATAAGCAACGAATTAGAAAAAATTGAACTGAGTTTCTCCAGTAAGACAGAATAATTACCTGGATAAAAATTCCTCTACAAGAGCAATTCCACCGTATAGTGCAGCATCATCACCAAGTTTTGTTTTGTAAATTTTCAATACTCTGCCGGGTTCTGGCAAGACAGATTTCTTAAATGCTTTGCGAACCTTAGGAAGCATAAAATCACCAATCGCTTCAACAACTCCACCCCCTAAAACAATTGAATCCAGATTCAATAAAGTAGTTAAACTTCCCATTACAGTTCCAATAGTTGCTGCAGCTTTATCAACATGCTTAATAGCGAGTGAATCCCCTTTATTTATTGCATAAGCGAGACCTTTACTTTTTAACATTTTACCGGGTGATTTATATTCTTTAAGCAGACTTTTCTTCCCTTTATTTAATTCCCTTTTAATATCTCTAACTATTGCAGTTCTGCTTGCCAGAGATTCAAATGTGCTGTTTTTATCTTTGCTTAAGAAATTTCCTCTACTGTTCACTTTCATATGCCCAATTTCTCCGGCAAAAAAAGATGAACCACGGTACAATTTCCCTTCGAAGAACAAAGCTCCACCTATTCCGGTCCCAACAAATACTACCATCATGTTATTACTTTCTTTATCAAACTCAAATTTCTTAATTCCCAATCCGGCGAGGTTAACGTCATTTTCAATAAGAACCGGAATCGAAAAGTATTTAAGTAGAGCTTCCTTTATATTAAAGTTTTTTATACCAAGATTAGGTGCATTGGAAATTAATCCCGAATAAGGATTAACCGTTCCCGGAACTCCCAGACAAATTGCTTTAATTTCTCTTTCAGATACTTCATTATCACTCATAATTTTTTTCACTGATTCAACAATACCGGTGATCATCCCTTCCTTTCCGTTTATTATATCTGTTGGAATTTTTTCCTTACATATTATTTTTGAATTGGAATCGATTAATGCGGAAAGGATCTTTGTACCACCAAGATCGATAGAAATGATATAGCTCTTCGTCATCTTATCTCCATTACGGGTAATTATTTTTTTCACTGGATTTTACTCATTAAAAAATTTATTAAATTCACAATGCGGTTTAATTAATACCTGGACTTTTCTTCATTCACTATCTAAAAATAATAGATTTATAATAATATCGGGAGTGTTAATGTACTTAAATTTTTCAGATATCCCCGGGCACCAGAACTTATTTCTCGATTATCTAAGTGAATTTGAAAATGTAGGGAAATTTTATAGATGGAACTTCAGAGATCAGGATAAATACGAAGAGCTTTTTAAGAATATATCAAACTTTGAAAGACCACACCGGAATGAGTTATCGGAAGCTATTAAGAATCAATACTCAGAGGTAAAAACCTCAAAGCAGACTCAAGCTAACATAGAATCTTTGAAGTCACCTAATACAATTGCAATTGTTACAGGTCAACAGCTTGGATTGTTCGGAGGTCCATTATATACAATATACAAATCAATCACTGCTATAAAACTCGCTTCTTATTTGAAGGATAAATACGAGGGATTTCATTTTGTTCCAGTCTTCTGGCTTGAAGGCGATGATCACGATTTTGAAGAAGTACGCTCAATAAATCTTATTAACGATAAGAATCAGATTATTAATGTTAAATATGAAGATGGTGAAATAGAAGAAATTAACCGCGGCAATATCGGCAACCTTATGTTCAATAATAATATTGAACAATTATTTTCGCTTTTCTCTGTTGAGTTAAGAGAAACTGAATTTAAAAACCAATTATTGGAATCATTGCAAAACTTCTACCAGCCGGGGAAATCATTTCTTGAATCATTCAGAGAGTTGATGATAAAATTATTCGATGAATATGGCTTAATTATATTTAACCCGATTGACCCGGGTATAAAAAAATTACTAACCCCAATATTTTCTAAAGAAATTACAAGCTACAGAGACCACACCGGAATCCTTGTTGAACGAAGCGCAGAATTGGAAGAATTATATCATGCTCAGGTTAAAGTAAAAGCTATTAACTTATTTTACATTGAAGAGAATGAACGTCTGCTTATTGAACCGGTAGATAATGATTTCCGGCTTAAAGGTAAAAGAAAAAGATTCACTCTTGATGAACTGATTTCAACTATCAACAATTCACCTGAAAAATTCAGTCCCAATGTTCTGCTGCGTCCCATCTGCCAGGATTATTTATTCCCTACAGGTTTTTATGTCGGCGGACCATCGGAAGTAAGTTATTTCGCACAGGTAACTCCACTATACAATTTATATGGTCTTGTTGAACCTGTAATTTATCCGCGATCTTCAGCAACGATACTTGAAAAAGGTGCACAGGCAATCCTGGATAAATATAAATTAAATTTCCCGGATACATTTTTAACCGAGGATCAACTATTTACAAAAGTAATTATGGCCGATTCTGGTTCTGACCTAAATAATATTTTTAATGAAGCAATTAATAATATACGGACTGCATTAGTCCCCATTAACGAAAAATTAAATGGAATAGATAAAACACTTACCGATCTTACCGGTAAATCCAGAGAAAGGATTGAACAGACAATTGATTTCTTGAAATCGAAAGCGATTGAAGCTGAAAAACGGAAGCACGAAGCAACAACAAGACAACTTGGCAAGGTTAGAAATGTTCTTTACCCAAACGATGGATTACAGGAGCGGGAAATAAATTTTATCTACTTTGCAAATAAATACGGTATGGATATTATTAAGTGGATTTACAGCGAACTGGTTATTAATAAGTTTGAACACCAGATACTTGAGCTTTAGCAGAGCAGTTTAATTTGTTCTAAAAAATCGGGATTGGAAATTGCAACCGACTCAAACTGATTGACTGCTGCACCGTTCTTCAATTGCATCGATAATACGGCAAATGCCATTGCTATTCGGTGATCACTAAAACTTTCGAATAATATATCAGTCTCATTCCGGATAATATCATTAAGTTCAAATCCGTCATCTTCTTCAACAACATCCAACCCTAATAGTCTGTAATTGTAGCACAAAGATTTTATACGGTCGGATTCTTTAATTCTTAATTCCTTTGCGTGATTAATTTTAAAACTACCCTCGGCAAAAAGACCGGCTACAGATAATATCGGCACCTCATCAATTATATTTGGAATTATTTCTGCCGGGATATCAATATTTTTTAATCGACTCGATTTAACTTTAATATCGCCGCAGATTTCTCCGTTCATCATTATCTCGTTTTCTATTTCGATTGATCCACCCATTGATGATAACAAACTAATAATTCCTGTACGTGTAGGATTTAAGGAAACATTCTTTATTAACAGTTCCGAATCCTTAGATAATAATGTTAAAACAATAAAGAATGATGCGGTAGAAATATCAGCCGGGATAGTCATTTCAAATGATTGAGGATAATTAATTTTTGAAGCTACAATTCTGGTAATATTATTTTGTACTTCGGTTTTTATTCCTAACATTCTTTCACTATGATCGCGCGTTCTTGTAGATTCATAAATAATAGTTTCTTCATCCAGATGGATAGCTGCAAGTATAATAGCACTTTTCACCTGGGCGCTGGCAACTTTCATTTTATATTCAATGGGATGTAAGTTTTTATTAGGATTAATAATTAAAGGTAAAGTACCAAGTTCAGACGCATTAATGTCCGCTCCCATCAATCTAAGCGGTTCAACAACACGCAGCATAGGACGTATAGACAGTGATTCATCGCCGGTGATAACCGAATTAAAATTTTGTGCACTTAGTATTCCACTTAAAAGCCGGGCTGTGGTGCCTGAATTACCTGCATATAATTCCGATTCTGATATTTTCAAACCATTAAAACCTTTTCCGATTATTTTTATTTTTTCTCCACCTACATCTATTCCAATTCCAAGTTGAGAAAAAATATTTATTGTTGATTTTACATCCTGGGAATTAGAACAATTTCTAATAACCGATTCCCCTTTTGCCAATGATGCGAACATAACGGCGCGGTGCGAAATTGATTTATCGCCCGGTAAGTTTAATATCCCTTTTACATTTTCAATTTTTTCGAATTGTTGTATCATTTACGGCACCATTTATCAATTAGCTTATCAAGTTCAATGGGCGTTAGTTCTGACTTATCATACATGTTTTTAATTTCTCGCTGGCGCAATGCTTCGAATAATGAAACTGCTGTGGCAACAGAGGCATTCAAACTTTGAATCATACCTTTCATTGGGATGTAAAAAATTCCATCAGATTTGTCTTTCATTTCATCTGAAACACCACGGTGTTCATTACCAATAACTATTGCAACTTTACCGGTAAGATCAAGCTGATATAAACTTTTTGCATCAGGGTCTAAAAAGCTTGAGTAGATTGTAAATCCATCTTTTTTTAATGATGAGACGCATTCATCAACAGACTTAAATTTTTCTATTTCAACCCATTTACTGGCCGAAGCAGATGAGATTCTACTTAGTTTTGGAAAGCTCTCTATTGTATAGAGTAGATAAACTTTTAAAATTCCTACGGCATCGCAAGAGCGGATTATTGCGCTTACATTATGCGAATCGTGGATATTCTCAAGAACAATTGTAAGAGAAAACTGGCGTGCACTTGCTGCTTTAGTAATCTTCTGTAATCTTTTCTCGGTCAGAAATTTGCGCATTTCACTTATCAAAAATAATCTTATATACTTTTCTTAAACCTTCTTTACGTGCAAGATCAACTTTTATTTTGAAGTTCATATCGACCTGAATGTAAAAGCGGAAGAGTTCAAGTGTTTTTGTAATTGCGTCATCTTCATTATGCGCCCAGCTTTCGCAACCTTTAATTGATGGTATTTCAGTTGAATAGCCGTCATCGGATTGTTGAACGATTAAATCGAGAACCACTAATAACCACCTGCCGTTGATTTTTCCCCCTTAACAATCTTAACACTTGCACTGGCACCAATTCTATCGGCACCACTTTCAATCATTAATTTAGCATCTTCAGCAGTTCTAATTCCGCCTGAAGCTTTAACACCTACTGCAGTACCAACAACATATCTCATCAATGCAATATCGCCGGCGGTAGCACCGCCTTTACTAAATCCTGTAGATGTTTTAACAAAATCTGCTTTAGCTTCTTTACTAAGCAGACATGCTTTAATTTTTTCTTCGTCGGTTAATAAAGCAGTTTCTAATATTACCTTGCAAACAGCATTGTGTCTTTTAGCAGAAAGTACAACCTGGTTAATATCATGGAAAACATATTCGTAATTTTTTTGTTTAAGCATTCCGATATTAATAACCATATCAATTTCCTGGGCACCGCTATTCAATGCCTGCTCAGCTTCGGCTTTTTTTATCTCGGTTGTTGTTGCTCCAAGCGGGAACCCGATTACTGTACAAACCTTAACTGTACTTCCTCTTAACAAGTCTTTGCACAGCGGAACATAACATGGATTAATACAGACTGAAACAAAATTATACGTCCGTGCTTCTTCACATAGTTTTTTAATTTCATCGGGTGTAGCTTCAGGTTTAAGAAGTGTATGGTCTATCATTCTCGCAACATTAGTATCAACAAGCTCGTTGCCAACACCCAAACCCGCGGCAATTCTATCTGCACCATTACTAATTATATTTTTTACGGCCGTAGGTTGATCAACTACATTTCTCTCCCAGCCGATACATGTACCTGTTGTGCAGTAAAAATCCTGTAAAGATTTTTCGATAAAAACCTGACTTACAACCTTATCAATAATTGATGAGTCCATATTAATTCCCTGATTGAAAATTTAGATATGCCTGATATGTATTTTTTAATAACATAGCTATTGTCATTGGTCCAACTCCACCGGGTACAGGTGTAATATAAGAAGCAATTCCCTCAACTTTTTCAAAATCTACATCGCCTACAATTCTATAACCTTTGGATGCAGATGAATCTTCAACTCTGTTAATTCCCACATCAATTACAACAACACCTTCCTTTACCATACTGCTTGTAACAATGTTAGCCTTACCGATTGCCGCAATTAAAATATCTGCACTCTTT
This sequence comes from Ignavibacteria bacterium, assembly GCA_037446915.1. GTDB lineage: Bacteria > Bacteroidota > Ignavibacteria > Ignavibacteriales > Melioribacteraceae > DSXH01. The sequence goes on along the minus strand of JBBIHP010000026.1, from coordinate 16,074 downwards.
GTAAACTGAGTAAGATCCTTAGCAGCGCTATGGCAAATAGTAACAATTGAATTTGCACCTTCTTTTTTCTGAACAAGCATATTTGCAACTGGTTTACCTACAATATTACTTCTACCAACAACCACAACATGTTTACCTGAAGTTGGTATTTGATATCGTTTTAATAATTCTAAAATACCATATGGAGTGCATGGATAAAATGTTGAATGACCTGTTACAAGTTTACCGACATTTACCGGGTGAAATCCATCAACATCTTTTTTAGGGTCTATTGTTTCAAGTACTCTTTGTTCGTTAATATGTGCGGTTAAAGGTAGCTGAACTAATATTCCATGATAATTACTATCAAGATTATATTGTTCAATTAGATCAAGTAATTCCTTCTCACTAATACCAGATGGAAGTTTTTCAGTTTTAGAAAACATTCCGATTTGGACGCACGATTTACTTTTTGAAGTTACATAAGAAAGTGAGGCCGGATTATCACCTACTAAAATAGTAACTAATCCTGGAACAGGCTTGCCATCCTTTATTAGTAAACTGATTTTCTCTTTTAATTCTTCTTTAATTACTTGTGCGGTTTTTTTACCGTCAATTAAAATTGCCATAAGGTTTTATCTAACTTTAATCTACAATCGCTTCTCTTTTTTTATCGAACTCGGGCAAAAATATTCTTTCCACTTCAACAGCTTTACCGGTATCAGTATCAACTTTTACAAACAAACCGCATAGATGAACATTATCAGTTGCAGTTTGATATTTTTGAGGCGTCTGGTATAAAAACCGGTTAATTGCCGCATCAGTTTTCATTCCAATTACGGAATCATAAGGACCTGTCATTCCGCAATCTGTTATGTATGCAGTACCGTTAGGGAATATTCTTTCATCCGAAGTCTGTACATGTGTATGGGTTCCAACTATTGCAGAAACTTTTCCATCAAGGTAATTAGCCAGGGCAAGTTTTTCTGCTGTTGCTTCGGCATGAAAATCTATGAATATTACTTTTGTCTCTTGTTTCAATTTCGGTAGAACCCAATCTGCTGATCTGAACGGGCAATCAATTGTAGCCATATATGCCCTCCCCTGTAAATTGAGAACAGCAACTTTACCTTTGGGGCTATCAACAAAAAAATATCCATTACCAATAGTTCCTTTAGGATAATTCAACGGACGGATTACACGAGGCTCCCTCTTCAAATATTCCTGTGATTGATGTTTATCCCATGTATGATTTCCACCGGTAATTGCATTTACACCCAAATCGAACAACTGTTTTGCTTCCTTCTCGGTGCATCCTTTTCCATCGGATAAATTTTCACCATTCACAACAGTTACATCAACCCTGTATTTTTTTTGTAGTCCGGGAAGCCACATTTGAACAATGTTTAATCCCGGCTGTCCTATAATGTCGCCAATAAAAAGTAAATTTATATTCATTTTGATTTCTCTTTAATTGAAATATATTGAAAATAGCCGGAATAATGAAACTAACGACCATATATCTTAAAGTTTAGTGAGTAGATATCATTATAATTTTATGTGATTATTTCATTTTAGTTAAATTTGTTGCATGAAAAAGAACTCATCTACAAACGGGAAAATATTAAAAGAACTTCCTTTTGAAGAAGGAGAATATTGTGTATTCGATTTTGAAACTACCGGTACATCTGCAAGATTAGAAAAAGTTATTGAGATTGGAATTACGAAAATAAAGAAGGGGAAAATTGTCGATACATTTCAATCATATATAAACCCGGGAAGATTTGTTCCTTACAATATTACTTTATTAACCGGCATTACAAACGAAGATGTAAAGGACGCACCATATTTTGAAGAAGTTATAAATGATATCAAAGATTTTATGGGAAGTTCTGTACTTGTTGCTCATAATCTTAGTTTCGACTACTCGTTTTTAAAAAATGAATGTGAACAGGCAAGAATCGAATTACCCGGTAACTCAGCTATCTGCACATTAAAAATTGCAAAGAGGGTTTTTCCACATCTACCAAGTAGATCGTTAGGCAATTTATCAAAGTCATTAAAAATCCGGCATAGGAATGTTCATCGTGGACTTGGCGATGCCACTGCGACGGCAAAAATTCTATTAAAGATGTTTAAGATTTTACGGGATGAATATAACATAGATACTTTAAGCGATCTTATTCATTTCCAGAATATGCCTTCCGGTACACCATTTAAGATGATTAAGAAAAAATTAGCCGATGATTATTCATCTGTTCCCGAAGACCCGGGTATTTATTTTTTTAGAGATTCTAGAGGAGATGCAATTTATATCGGAAAAGCAAAATCTCTTAAGCAAAGAGTCAGTAATTATTTTACAAGTAACTCGCCCAGAAAGACAAAAAAGATTATTCAGAAGGCGCAAAGGTTAGAATACTATGTAACAAATACCGAGCTTACCGCACTTCTTGCAGAAGCAGAATTGATTAAAAGTACTGATCCAAAGTATAACACATTATTGAAAAGGTATTCGAACAACTATTTTATAATGGTAAATAACTCAAAATCCTTCCCTACAATTGAAAGGGTAACTTCATTCGATTTTAATGGTAATGATTATTACGGACCATATCCAAATCGCGATACTACTTTGGCAATAAAGGAAATTATCGACAAAACTTTTGAAATACGTGAATGCAATGAACGGGAATTCCTGAAAAGTCGGAAATGTTATCTTGCAGATATTGAAAGATGTCTTGCACCATGTATCGATTCATCTATAAAGGAACAGTACCAGGAAGAATTATTAAAGGTTCATAATTTCCTTAGCGGATTCAACCAATCTGCAGTCGATCGTTTACTTAATAAAATGAAATTTCTTAGTGAACATCAAAAATATGAGGAAGCCGCACAAACAAGAGACCTGATAAACTCGGTTCTAAAACAGTTAAACAAAGCATCAATACTATCAGAACCGATTAATAAAGCCAACGTTCTTATAGAGGTATCAGGCGTTAAGGACAATGATTACCTGATTTTACTGGAAGGTAAAATGTTCATTAAAAATTATCTGAATGATGAGTCGAACAAATTTGATGAAGCTCTTGAGAATTATTTTAATGGTACAATCCAGATTTTTAAAGAGTTAACTGAAAAGGATCTTGAGAGATTAAAGATTGCACTTTCCTGGCTTGCTAAGAATAAAAATAAAATAAAAGTACATTACCTAAAGAATTACAGCTCGATTGAAGAACTGGCAAAGGATTTTATTTTTTTTAACAATGCAAAGAGGGAATATTTAGCGTTGGATTAAAGTATTAAGTCCCTATGAATTTGAGAAGGAAGAATCGAATAATATAACCGGTTACAAAAACCAGACTGAGATATAACAATATAGCTTTGAGAGACTCTGTAGTAAAAATAATAGTAGATAATAATCCACGCCAACCGCACTCTTTACATCTATAAAGTCTGTAGAAAGTAATCTTTTTTAGAATCTGTTCTCTCATATTTTTAGCACGAGAATGATGAAGAACACCTACACCTTTGCATACAGGACAACGGTTAAATTGAGGATTACGGTAAATAAAAATTCTTGGTGTTTTCATTTAATTACAACCTATAAATATCAGGCGAAAACTTATAATGATTTTTTGAAAAATCCATTGTAAGTATTAGAATTTGCTAATATACTCATAGCAGTTTTAAACTGGGTATCACTTTTAAGCGATTCGACAATTCTTCCAATCCTGCCATCGGTTCTTGCAGCCAATTCCTCTTTTATCGATGCAATTATATCCTCCTTATACTTTTCCATCTCTCTCGAATGACTTTCATCAATTTGAGCTTTTGATTTTTCAAGAAGTTCTAAAAATGCACCGTTCAAATTTTCCTGAACTGCCGCGGCTTTTAATTGCTCAATTAACCTTTCAGCCGGTGAAGTAAATTCAAATTTTTGTTTCTTAATATAGAATTGGAATTCTTTTAGTAATTGTTCAGAAGTTAGTTTATTGTACTCCATATTTGATCTATCGTTATAAAAATAAGTAGCAAACCCGAAGAACATTCCATCAGCTAAAAGTCTTTGTACCAGATGAGATTTGGATTTGTTGACGATAAAAGAATCGGGTTTGATACCGCCGGCAGAAAAAACTTTACGATTCAAATCAGTTCTAAATTCCATTTCGTCATTTTTTTTGTTCGATTCAAAAACTCTATTTCTTTCAGAGTAATTGATTTTCTGTATCGATCTGCCGCTCGGTGTGAAATACTTTGCAGTAGTAATTTTTAAAGATGTGTTATAAGAAAGTGGGATTAGAGTCTGAACCAATCCTTTACCGAATGAATTAGTTCCTATAATAACTCCTCTATCGTGATCCTGAATTGCACCGGCAACAATTTCCGATGCAGAAGCCGAACCTTCATCAATTAAAACAACTAATGGAATTTTACCGGCAACTGGTTCTTCGGCGGCATAATATTTTTTTGTATCGAGTGAATCACGACCCTTAACTGATACTATTAACTGACCCTTTGCCAGGAATTTTTCACTTACATCTACAGCAGCATCTAATAATCCGCCTGGATTTCCCCTTAAATCCAGAACAATTGATTCAACATTTCTTTTCTCTTTCAATTCAATCAACGCTTTTTTTACTTCATCACCTGCACTTCTTGAAAACCCGCTCAACTTAAGATATGCATTACTGCTATTCGATGGATAAAATCCATAATACGAAAGATTCTTTACCTCTATCTCTTCTCTTATTAAATTGAATATAATCGGTTCGTCATTACCTTCGCGCATAATAGTAATTTTAACAGCCGTTCCCGGATCCCCTTTCAAAAATTCACTAAGGTTATCATAGTTTTCTTTAGTTACGTTTGTTTCATCAATCCTGGTAATAATATCTCCAATTCTTATTCCCTGTCTATATGCAGAATAACCTTCAATTAAATCCACAATAGTAATACTTTCGTTGCGCAGACCAACTGTAGCACCAATACCACCGTATTTCCCCTTTGTAATTACATCAATATCTTTTTGATTATTACTATCCAAAAAGTTAGTGTAGGGATCGAGTGATTGAAGCATTCCGTTTATACCAGCTAACATAAATTCTTCCGGATTAAGAGGATCTACATAATTAAGCGTAACCTCTTTATATACCCGGCCAAAAATGTCAATGCTTTTATTTATTTCGAAATAAATGTCTGTATCTTTTGTTACAAATCCGGAGAATAAAAGAATACCGGCAATTGAGAGTATAATATTTCTTCTTGTAATCATAACTTCTCTTTCAACTTCATTCTTAATTTAATTTCTGATACAATTTGTTCATGTAATTTAGGGATCGGCAATAAACCTTCTAATACTACAAAACGTTTTTCTTTTGACGATAATTCAATATATCCGTTTCTCACTCTTTCGTAAAAATCAACTTTAGAAGATTCGATACGGTCCAGTTCAACTTTTTTTACTTTCGACATTCTTCGCACAACTTCGTCAACAGGTATATCAATAAAAAATGTGACCGTAGGGACTGCATTTTTGATTGCAAATTTTTGTAATTCTTTCACAAATTCAAATGATAATCCCCTACCATAACTTTGATAGGCGATAGATGAATCATGAAACCGGTCAGATAGTACATATACATTTTTTTCAAGAGCCGGGATAATAGTTTGATTAACCAATTGAGCTCTGCTTGCCGCAAATAAAAGAGCTTCGGTTTCAAATTTCATTTCAGAATTTTTTTTATCAAGAAGAATATCCCGTATTTTTTCTGAAATAGGCGTCCCGCCCGGTTCTCGTATTATAATTACTTTCTTCCCTTCTTCTAATAAATATTTTTCTAAAAGTTGAACTTGAGTGGATTTACCGCAGAAATCAAGTCCTTCAAAAGTTATAAACATAGAACTATTCCAGATTATTTAATCAGTATTGTTTGATAACGTATTCAAGTTTTTTAGGCTTAACATCAATAAGCATGGTGTTCGATGGTATTTTAATATTAGGTTCAATTCCTTCTTCTTCATTACGCAGCACTTCCCAAAAATCGATATAAGCTGAGATACTATCCTTGGTAAGTTTTCCTAATTTATTAATTCCACCTTTAAGCACTACACTAATTTTGCCAGGGAATAAAATTAATTCTTTTGATTGAGGAACATTTCTTATTTCTACACTTATATCGTCATAAGATTTATCAACAATTTTCTGAACATCAAATTCGACCTTACATTTTTCTGCGGAGTAATTTACTCCTACAATTTTTACGAGTTGAAGAGTTTCATTAACTGGTTCAGACAAATCCTTAAATTCTTTTCGTTCAGTAAAAATTGTATCAATACCAGTAAGCTGATTTTCAGAACCCGAGATTTCAATTTTATCAGGTATAACATTGATATCAGATGCAATTCCAAAACTCTCTTTAAAGTTGACAGACAGATTGGCCTTAATAAAAACTTGTTTAGTAATTATCCTGTCAACTTCAAATTGAATTGAAGCCGGTGCAATTTCTATTAATCTAAAAGATGTTGTAATCCATGTATTATTTTCTAATTCGTCTCGTAAACTTACACGGTGCTTACCGCTCTGTCTTTTTGCTGATACTAAATACTCCTCATTACCTGTTATGGCAAACTTTGCTAATTCCCATCCTTTTCCTCTTAATCTTAGATAAATCTCACTTTCGGAAATTGCTCCCTTAGTATAATTTTTTGGAAGGTCAATTATTACAACGGGGACTTTTAATGTGGTAGTAAATTCACCGGATAAAGATATAGAACCCCACATTATAATTGAGAAGAATGTTATTACTAAGATTGGAATTAGCTTTTTCTTCATGCTTCAAAAATATAAAAAAAACTCCACTGATGTGGAGTTTATAAATTCCTGCTTATACAATAAAATATTACCTGATTTTATCAAAATGCTCGATTAATTCGTCACGATTGGCACGTGAAATTTCACGGCCTTTTATCGGAAAGTTTTCAAAGCTTCTTGCCAGATGACGTAGTTTGTGAACATTAAGAGTTGATAAATTTTCTTTAGATGGAACGGGTCCCGTAAATAGAGTAGTAATTTCTTCATCAATTTTTTTAGGTTCTTCGCCGCCGGTAATCTCTTGCATTGCTTCTTTTCTAAGTGCTTCCAATCTAGATTCTGAAGAAGTGCTTTCTCTTACAGGAGATTCAGGTTTCTCCCTCTTTTTTGGTTTTTCAATGCTTTCAGATTTAACCGGTGATTCAATTACTTTTACACTATCTTTCTCTTCAGCCGGCTCTGTAGATTTTATCGGTTCCTTTTCAACTTCTTCTGTAACTTTACTCTCTTTTTTCTCTTTAACAGGTTTAAGTTCAGGGCTGAAAATTATATCTTCCAATTGATCATCTGGTCGGGGAATAACATGTGCAGAAATAAGCTGGCTAACCCTTTGAGCAGCAGCAGCGCCGGCATCTACAGCAGATTTAACAGCCGCTACTTCGCCTATAATTTTTACAGTAACCAACGCCGCCGTAATTTTTTCTTTGCTGACTAACTTAACGTTAGCAGCTTTAACCATTGCATCGGCGGCTTCTATGGCACCAATTAATCCTTTGGTTTCAATAAGCCCTAATGCTAATTGCATGAGTCACTTTTATTTTGCACGTTTTGGAAGAATCATTTCAACATCAGAATGAGGACGTGGAATTACATGGACGGAAACCAATTCTCCAACTCTCTGTGCTGCGGCAGCGCCGGCATCGGTCGCAGCTTTAACAGCGCCTACATCACCTCTAACCATAACAGTAACATAACCGCCACCAATTGTTTCTTTACCAATTAATTCTACTTTTGCTGCTTTTACCATTGCATCGGCGGCTTCAACTGCACCGACCAATCCTTTGGTTTCAATCATTCCGAGTGCGTCAAGTGTCATATATGTGCTCCCAATTTTAAGAATTTTTCTATTTCAAAATAGTTTATCTAGATAAAAATGTCAATTTCATTATTCAATTTAGATCTTGGGGTTCGATCTAAGATAATCTTCCAGTATTACTGCTGCTGCGTTTTTATCAACCAGTGATTTGTCCCGCCGCTTCTTTTTCGATTTAACGGATTCAATAATTCTCTGCCGGGCAATCTCCGAGGAGTATCTCTCATCAACAATCTCGATAGGGATATTAAATTTTGTTTCTATTTCATTCTTCAAATTAAATATCTGATCAAAAATTCTTGCTTCGCTTCCATCTTCTTTAACCGGATTACCAATCAATATTTTCACAACTTTATATTGATCAAGAAGAGCTTTTAAATTATTCATGAAACCGGAATCGTTATTAATTGTTGTCAATGGATATGCAAAAAGGTTCAACGGATCAGTAATTGCAATACCAATTCTTTTTTCACCAAAATCGATTGCTAAGATTCTTGCTTCTTCCAAATTGATCCCTGGGATTAATGGTCAGCGTCAAATCGCTCTACGGAATAGATCCCTTTTACTTTTTTCAAGCGGTCTATTATCTTGTTCAAATGATCAAGGTCTTTGACAAATACAGTAACTGTACCTTTGAACAATGAATCGCCGGTAGTGATATTAACAGATTTGATGTTTGTATTTTGATAAGTTGTAATGCTATTAGAAATGTCTTTTAAGAGCCCCGGCATATCCTCCCCTTTTATAATAATTCCGGCAACAAAGAATGCTCCGTTTGATTTAGGCCAGGTTACCGGCACAACACGATTATCACCCTTTTTGAGCATTGTAATTAAATTATGACAATCCTTACGATGTATTTTTATTCCTTCTCCAATTGTAACATAACCAATAACCGGATCTCCGGGAATAGGATTGCAGCATTTTGCATAGCTTATTGCAAGTCCTTTCTGATCACCTTCGACAACAATTCCACCGGCTGTATGACGGGCTATATCAATAAATTTATCGAACTGAAGTTCTTTATCTGGTTTTTCTTCGGTTTCAACTGTAGGGTTTAAAATTTCATCCAGGTTCAGTTTATTGAGTGCCACAGATTCATAAAACTGCCTTGTGTTATCAAATTTAAGTTTACGGACTAATTTTGAAAGTTCTTCAGATCCGAATGAAAGTTTCAGTTTTTTAATTTTCTTTTCCCAGGTTTCTTTTCCGGATTCAACCAAAACTTCTTCTTCTTTATTTAAGTGCTTTCGAATATTGCTTTTAGCTTTATGAGTTTGAACAAATTGAAGCCAGCTTTTATTTGGTCTCTGGTTTTTGGAGGTGATTATTTCAATCTGATCGCCGCTATGTATCCGAGTATCGAGGGGAACAATTCTTCCATTTACTTTTGCTCCGATGCAATGATCGCCCACATTACTATGAATCTCATAGGCGAAATCAACTGGGGTTGAATTGAGCGGAAGCCGCTTAAGATCCCCTTTAGGAGTAAAGACATAAATTTCATCCTGATAAAGGTTCAGTTTAAAACTTGCCAGAATTTCTTTAGTAGCTTCATCTTTGGTGGCGTTTTCAAAAATATCCCGAACCCAGCTAACCCATTCTTCAAGATCTTTATCGGATGAAGCAAGATTCTCTTTGTATTTCCAGTGAGCAGCAACTCCACGTTCGGCAATTTCGTGCATTTTACGTGTACGTATTTGAACCTCAATTAATTTCCCTTCCGGTCCAATTACAGTTGTGTGTATAGATTGATAATTATTTTTTTTAGGGATCGAAATGAAATCTTTGAATCGGTCCGGAATCGGTTTATAGAGCTGATTAATTATTCCCAATACGTAGTAACATTCATTAGGATCATTCCCTTCCAGAATAATTCTTACTGCAAGTAAATCGTAAATATCCTCGAATGGGCGGTTCTGCATAATCATTTTTCTATAAACACTATATAGGTGTTTGGGACGACCGCCTAATTCGTAATTGATTTTATGTTCCTTAAGTTTTTCTAAAATCGGTTTGGTAAATTTATTTATAAACGACTCGCGATCTTTCCTTGTGTCTTTAATTTTCTTAGCAATATCTTCATATGCTTCTTTGTTAAGGTATTTGAAAGCAAGGTCCTCAAGTTCCCATTTAACGGCTCCCAAACCGAACCGGTGAGCAAACGGTGCATAAATTTCTAAAGTTTCTTTTGCAATTCTTCTCTGTTTTTGCGGATGGACAAATTCGAGTGTGCGCATATTATGCAATCGATCGGCAAATTTTACAAGTATAACACGGACATCTTTTACCATAGACAGAAGTAATTTACGGTAATTTTCTGCTTGTGTAATTTCCTGTCCTTTAAATACTCCGCCAATCTTAGTAACACCATCAACAATTTCTGCTACTTCTTTGTTAAACTCATGAGATATAAAATCGGGATTGATATCGCTGTCTTCCACAACATCGTGCAGAAGAGCACTAATAACCGAAATATCATCAAGTGGAATTTCTCTGGCGACAATCATTGCAACTTCGTAAGGATGATTAAAATAAGGTTCACCTGAAGCTCTAAAATCGTTCTTATGCGATTCATAACTTAACTGGAAAGCTTTTTCGATCAGCTTAACATTTACAGATGGAAGATTCTGCTTACATGTATTAAGCAGGTCTTCGAGCATTCTCTTGTGTTTTATGCTAATTGCAACTTCCATCTTTTTCTATTATCCTAAATCGATTTAGAATTTTAATCGAATCAACAGTTAAAAAGTTCCAAAGGTTCTATCGCCGGCATCTCCTAAGCCGGGCATAATAAATCCCCGTTCATTTAATTGGCGGTCCAATGCAGCTGTATAGATAGGAACTTCAGGATGTTCATCAAGCATTTTTTTAACGCCCTCAGGAGCAGCAATCAGGCAAGCCAAAACACAATTTTTTGCACCCCGTTCCTTTAAATACTTAAACGATGCAACAGCACTTCCGCCGGTGGCAAGCATAGGATCCAACAATATTGTTAATGAATCATCCAGATTTTTTGGAGTTTTATAATAATAATCAATTGGTTCCAAGGTTTTTTCATCCCGCTGTAAACCGATATGCCCTACCTTAGCATCAGGTATCATATCGAGAAATGAACTTACCATACTTAAACCAGCCCTTAAAACAGGTACAAGCACAATTTGTTTTTTCAATCGATAACCATTAGTCATTTCTAATGGGGTTTCAACATCAAACTCAACAAGTTCTATTCCTTTGCCAATCTCTGTTGCAATAGTATAAGAAACTCTGTTAAGTGCGGCACGGAATTCATGGGATTCAGTTCTCTTATCTCTTAATATTGTTACATCGCGCATTACTAAAGGATTGTTTACTACGGTCAGATTTTTCATGATAATTCCTTTTGCAGTTTTCTACCAAGCAGTGAAAGAATATTAATAAATGGTGATAGTGGCGGTGAATAATTGAAATTAATTTTTTCAAGCTCGCCTACTTTTATTTTTTGACTTATAAAAGTAGCTATTATATCTCCGTAACCGGAAACTTCTTTTCCACCTAAAAAGGAACCGCCAATAATTCTATGCGACGATTTTTCGACTAATAGCTTTCCAAATACATTATCGGAACCGGGCATAACCTTTACAAGGTTTGCTGCAATTGAATTTGCAGAAATAAAACTAATTTTGTTTTGAGATGCTTCGGCAGAACTTAAACCAACAGTAACGAGATATTTATCGAAAATCTTAACTGCCATATTTTTTACTACTGATTGAGTTAAAGAATTTCCACCGGCGGCATTTTCTCCGGCTATATGACCCATCTGTTGTGCATACGTAGCGACTGGAATGTAATCATACTGACCGGTAATTTTGTTAATAATCTCAATATTATCTCCCGCAGCATAAATATTGGGATCGGATGTTTTAAGTTTCTGATCAACTTTCAATCCACCGAATTTCCCAATCACTAATTTTGATGAGACTGCCAAAGTATTATTCGGCTCAAAACCCAATGCCAGCATAAACAGATCGAATTCTTTTGTGTAACCATCGTAACCTACTGTTGTTATCTTATCATCCTTATAACCAAATTTTATTTCTCTAACTCCACCGGAAAACTCAATTTTGTTTTTAGTCATCAGTTCATAAATAAGATGCCGTATTTCATCATCAACACCCGGCATTGGTAAAGATTCCTTATCAATCAATGTAACATCATAACCCAATAACTTAAATGCCTCGCATGTTTCTAATCCGATATATCCGGCGCCAATTATTAATATTTTTCTTACAGAATTCTTATCCAGATAATCTCTAACAAGCAGCAAATCTTTCACAGATTTTAATGTAAACAGATTAGAAGGATTACCGTTTATCTGCGGAAGTTTTTTTGCATTAGAACCGGTAGTAAGTATTAGTCTATCATAAAATTGGTCGAAAGTCTGGTTTGAAACTAAATTTCTAACAGTAATTTTTTTATTAGAGCGGTCAATCTTTTCAACAAAATGATTTGTAAGAACTTTAACCCCTTTTTCTTTTTCAAATGAATCGGGATTGAAAAAAATAATGTCCTTATAATTTTTTATCACACCGGATAAAACATAAGGTAATTCGCAAGTTCCAGTTGAAATAAAATCCCCGGCTTCGAATAATAGGACGTTTGAACCGGGAGCAACACGTTTTGCTTTGGCTGCGGCTGCCGGTCCTGCTGCATTTCCACCAACAACAATTATATTTTTTGGCACTAACATAGTGTGAATAGTTAATTATTCGGTTGGAAATATAACTATTTTCGGATTTAATGGATACGGATTGTATAATGATTATGCGGATCTAATGGAAATATTACTATTTCTCTTTGAATGAAATTGTTATCGGAACACCTTCAAAACCGAAATTCTCGCGTATAAGTCTTTCCAAAAAGCGGCGGTAATGTTCCGGTACAAATTTATGTTCATTGGCAAAGAATAGAAAAATTGGATAATGGTCTCCAACCTGAGTAATATATTTAATCTTAACCTCCTTACCTGTTGGTGTTGCTGGAGGAGGTGTGGCTGCAATTAGAGGAAGTAATGCGTCATTCAACTGGCTTGTTGGAATTTTTTTCTTTCTCTCTTCATTAATCTTTTTGGCAAGGTCAATCAATTTGTAGATTCTCTGTTTTGTAAGAGCAGAAATTGTAATAATAGGAATGTAGTCTGCCATACCGACTTTTTCTTTAACAGCAATTTCGAATTGACGTGCGGTATTGGTTTCTTTTTCAATCAGATCCCATTTATTGATAGCAATAATAAGTCCCTTTCTCCTTCTAACTGCTTCCTGAATAATTTTCTGATCCTGATTTTCTATTCCTAATTCGGCATCAACTAAAAGAATTGCAACATCACTATCCCAGAGGGCGCGGTATGTTCTGACATTCGCAAAAAATTCTATGTTCTCTTTTATTTTAGTTTTTTTTCTAAGCCCGGCTGTGTCAACAAGAATAATTTCTTCGCCGTAATATTTTAGAACAGAATCGATACTGTCCCTCGTTGTTCCGGGAATATTTGTGACAATGCTTCTATCGTAGCCGAGTAACGCATTTGTTAAGGATGATTTGCCAACATTAGGTCTTCCAATAATTGAAAGCCGAAGACGGTAATCCGGTGTTTCTTTTTCATCGGGGAATGGAAGATGGTTTTGAAGATCATCGAGAAAATCTCCAAGGTTTCTTCCGTTGAGTGCGCTTATATCATATATATGTTCAAAACCGAGTTCATAAAAATCATTTTTATAAACTCCTAATGCAGTAGTATCGGATTTATTAACAAGCAAATAATACGGTTTGGACGATCTTCGGATTATACCGGCAATCTCCTTATCAAATGGAGTTAAACCGATTCTACCATCAACAACAAACAAAATTGCATCGCATTCATCCAAAGCAATTTCAACCTGGTCGCGTATAGCACTTTCAAAAGTATCTTCGGAATCGGGTACATATCCGCCTGTATCAATCAACCTGAAATGTTTACCATTCCATTCAACATCTCCATAAACTCTATCTCTTGTAACACCGCTTACATCATCAACAATAGATGTAGTACTTTTAGTAAGCCGGTTGAAAAGAGTTGATTTACCAACATTAGGTCTTCCTACAATTACAACAATCGGTTCTTTCACAAAAAATCCTATTTATAAAAAATTGTCAAAAATTATACTGCAAATTTAACTGAGGATAATAAAAAGTCCTAAATCCAAAATCGACTTTTTTAATTTCCGATGAGATGCTCAAATCCCGGTTATAGCTTGCTGCAGACCAGGCAGCATCGATTGCACTTAGTATATGATTTGAAATTATTACGATAACTGCTGTTGATGCAATGTTATAAAAATCATTTGCCTTACCACGCTCTATAGAATAGTATAGAAATTTACTTGTTAATGGATCTCCATAAGTGAAAGGAGTATTCTCGTCGCCAAAATCGTCCCAACCAACATTGAATTGCGGATACTTACCGATCATTTCGAAATATTGCTGATCTTTGAACGGAGCCAACCTGTGAGAATAATACTTACCGATTGCACTTTCCAATTTGTTTAATTCCGTCCATATAACATTACCATTGATATCAAAAATATTGTACTCAGCAACATTTACAAGTGGATTAATTGAGGAAGCATTTTTAACTGTCCATTTTGCATATCTCTTAACATCCCAATGCGATAGTGCAAAATTCTGGAATGAAATTGTCTGATCGTCTCCCTTCTTATCATAAATAAGTCCAACAGCAATTGCAGCAACTTCAACAGCAACAAATATAACTGATTTCAAATAACGTTCTGAATAGAATTGACCTGCACCGGGGAGAGCAAATGATAAAACCCCTGAAAGCAAAGGTGATTTTTTCTGTATAACATCAGATTGATCTTCAACTTTAAAATTTGCAGCGGATTCTAAATAAGTAATTCTGGAATCGAAAAATAAATGTCCGGTTAATTTTCCATACTGATTTTCTTGGGAATACAAAGCTGAAACCAGAATAAATATTGCTACGAAAACTTTTTTCATTTGATTATCTCTATTCAATTAAAGACTGAAGTCAAACAGAATACCGCCGTAAAACTGAAATTCTTTTCCGTAAGTAACATCCTCGCCTCTAATTTTGCGTGTAAATTTATCGAACGAGTAAGAAGCATTAAAGAAAATACTTGTCGGGAAAAGATAGAACGAGTTCATTTTTATTCTAATCTCTGTTCCGGCTCCTTTCTTAAAATCTCCAATAGAAGGAATTTTTCCTGTCCATGCATTTCCCAAATCGCTATAAAATGAGAGATAAATTTTATCGATATAAAAATGTCCAAACCTTGCATCAATATTTGTTAGTAACGGGAATCGATAAGTAAGATTCAACCACCCTAACTCATTACCGCTAACGGAATAGAAGGGATAACTTTTCATTCCGATTAATCCGCCCAGATAAAAGTCGAAGAAATCCGGAACATCGGGACCTAAAATTGAGCCGGCTCTAAACTGAAGAGTAAGTGTGTTCTTTTTACCAAGGTCGAAATATTCTTTCCAGTTTAATTCCAGTTTATGGAAATTGTAATCGTTATAAAGTGGTTTTAATATTCCATCAGCTACTTCATAATTCCCTTCATTATTGTAGCGATTAAACTCGTAATTATACTGTAGTTCAACTTTACGACCAACCGGATTTATATCTGTATCAACATTTGGAATTAAATTTTCGTGAGTAAACTTGAATTGAAAATTTCTGCCGATGAAATATTTATCGTTAGTTGCCGGATAGAGAGAATTATTGGTTTCCGGAATTATGAAACTACTTAGATTGGAAACATACTGGCTATAAATAAATCGCAATTCTATTTTATTCCCTTCAGTAAATACTTTATGACGGGAAATAAAATCAACTTCGAAAAGATTATATGTAACATCAACAGGAACATTATAGTCTACTTTAGGCGGAGTAAAAGTTGAATCAATTCCGAATTGAAGATCGAAGTTTGTACTTCTGCTTATGCTGTAAAGTTCAATTCCGAATTCGGGTTTTAATCCGAGAGAATAGAGTATCGGGAATTTATCCCGGTATTCGAATAGAAAATAGATGTCCCGTTCCAGTTTTTTATTAATTGAAGCACTGCCGAAGTTTGAAAAACGGTTAAGTACATCGCTGGATGTGAAATAAAAACCGGGTTTAATTCTATCCCAT
>JBBIHP010000025.1:19752-28079 GCA_037446915.1 Ignavibacteria bacterium | reverse complement strand
CGTATCCTGTTATCTGAATCGGTCTGATCAGTTGCAAACTTAACCGTATCATTCACTCCATTAAATTGATTCTGCCCGATAAAAAAAAGAGAATATTCGGTTCCCGATGCGCCGGTTCTCTGCGAAACAAATAAAATATGAACATCGGAATCTTTGCGGTCATTAACATAATTCACAATCTGGATCTGTTCCTTAATGTAATTGATGTCGCACAGACTGCAATCGATATATACCTTTGGTGCGCCTTCTTTAATTAGACTCTGATCTAATTGTGAATAAACCGGTGATGCAATTATGCATGTAATTACAAAGTAGACAAGGATTCTGGCAATACTCATATTCCCCCCGATGTGGTTTAGGATTAGTTCAACTTTAATAACTGTTAACGCGCTGCACAACTAAATTATTGTAATACCGTGAACATATCAAGAAAAAAATTAATCGGGGTTAATACTCTCCCCATTTATTTTATTCAGAATTGAGATTTGTGCCGAGTGGTAAATATTATGATGAATAATACCGGTAATCATGGTTTGATAAGAAATTCCTGTACCAAGTGGTGCATTTCTTTCTGTACCGATAAGTTCATCTAACCTATTTTCGGGAAAACCCTTTATGGTATTATAAGTTGACAGGGATTGATTAAGAAAACTATCTACTAATTCTTTCCAGCTCAAATGCTTATAACTCGATTCTGGCGGCCAATCACCCATCTCCGGTTCTTCTGGTGATTCGCCAAGTAATCGGCTGTTAACTTCTTTTGTCCATGCCAACATGTGTAAAATAATCTCTGCAATTGAATGGGTTGATGGTGAGACCTTAATATTAATTTTATCCTGGTTAACTGATTCCAGAATAATTTTAACAGCAGAACCATGCCATGGGTTGCCGAATATAGAACTATAAAATTCCTCTGCTAAATTTTCTGTTCTCGTCATATTAACAACTAATTGTTTTCCCACTCGCCGGTAATTTTAATTTTATCGTCTGCACCAAATAGGATTAGAATATCATCAACGCCAATTACATATTGAGGGTTGGGTAGAATATAATTGTTCGATTCAATTTCATCTTCCGTGTAAGGAGAATTATTCCGTTTTATCATCAAGATCTCCAGTCCGTAGTTATTTCTTAATTTGATATCGGCAATTTTTCTTCCTATAAATTCTTTCGGTGGAGATTTTTCAACAATTGAATATCCTTCAATTACCCGGGTAAATTTATTAACACTTATCGATTTTAGTTCTCTTGCAAATCCTTCCACAACATTGTATTTAAAGCTCTCCCTGTTATAAGCAGCAATAACATCCTGTCTCCGTATAATTCCAATAATTTTCAAATTGTTAACAACCGGAAATTCATCGGAATCTTTATTCTCAAAAAGCTTCATTACATAATCCAGATCATCCGATTCCGATACAGTAATTATATCTTTTGAGGCAATATCTCTGGCAACAAGAACCTCTCTTATATGTTCATACTCAGTTATAATCGGTTTTATTTCCGAATTAGTAATTTTACCTACAATATTTCCTTTCTGATCAATAGTATAAAATGTGTTGTGTTTACTCTCCATTAATGCACTTAATACTTTGGGGAGCGGGGTTTCTTCGGGAATAAGAACTATATCTTTCTGCATAACCTCTTGAACCTGAATAGATCTTAATAATAATACTTCTTTGGATTGAGCAAGTTTATATCCCTGTCTTTCAAGATGTTTTTCGTGAACTGATTTCTTAAGTGATATTTGCATAACCATGGTGCTGGCAACTACAGCAAGCATCAAAGGCAGAATAAATGAATAATCTTTTGTCATTTCAAATATTATCAGTATTGCAGAAATAGGAATTGAATTAATTCCTCCGAGGACAGCTCCCATCGATACAAGTATAAAAGCAGTCGTGTCAAATTGAAATCCAAAGAAATAATTTAATCCAACCGCATATAAATAACCGAGCGAAGCGCCAATAAATAGTGATGGTGCAAAAACTCCGCCGAATCCACCTGAGTTTAAAATTAGCGGGACAAGAAATAATTTTAAAGCGATCAGAACAAGAACTGTTTTCCAGGATAACAAATTGGCAAGAATATTATTAATGCCAACATAACCGATTCCAAAAATATCTTTGTAGAAATATCCGCATACACCCATAATCAAACCAACCAGCGTCATAATAATCCATTGAGGATATCTCTTTAAAATTTTTCTCTTGAAGATAGAATCCAGTGCGTGCGAATATCGAATGAACAGAAGAGAAATTAATCCTGCTATTATTCCAAGTATTGCATACAAATATAAATGTTCATAACCACCAACATCCGGGCTGTGAAAATAAAAAACCGATTTATTACCCAGAAAAATTCTTGATATTGCGCTGGATGTAACAGTTGCAAGAATTAATGCAGAAAAAGTAGCGGTCTGAAATTCATTCAATAAAATTATTTCCAGTGCAAAAAAGATTCCTCCCAGTGGAGTATTAAATATTGCGGCAATAGCAGCGCCTGAACCGGCGGCAGTAAAGACTCTTTTACGCGAATCGGATAATTTGAACAAATGGGCTAACTTATTTGCAACACCGCCTCCAAGCTGAGCTGCCGGCGCCTCCGGACCCATTGTGTTGCCGGAACCAATGCTGATTACCGGTGCGAAGAAATGAAAAATAGTATTGCGAAATGGTATTATGGATCCTTTTGTTGCAACAGATTTAATTACTTCTGCAACACCTTTTTTTGATGCAATGTCAGGTGCGGCAATAATCATCATACTTTGAATAAACATACCGATTGCAGGTAATGCAATTACGGCGGCGGCTCCTAAAAAATATAATCCCCCGGCGGTCTGTTCAAAAAATAATTCATTAAAAAATTCAATCGAGTGGTGAAAGAGAACCGTTGCAAATCCAACTACAGCACCGGTTATTATAGCAAGAAAAATAAATGAAGTGTAGTCTGTTCTAAAAATTGCATGATAGGTTTTTCTTACAACATTAATCACTGCGGTTCTTAACAAGCTAATATTTAATTTCATCAACCTTTCTTCTGCATAATTCAGTCTAAATTTAACCAAAATTAAAAAAACATTGTAATTATTATATCCTATCATTTATTAAATAAAAGAATTAGCAACAAAAGTTAAATGGCGGATTTATAGGATAAATAATCCGCCCCGCATAATAGCAGAGCGGATTAAGGGGAGTGTGAAGGGGGTAAATATTAAAATGTGTTTTTTTATCTGTCGTGTTTTGGACAGACCAAATTTATGAATGGTTTAAAAATGTTCCGGAGAATTTAATAAGGAGGTAAAATGCTAATCATCAGTATAAAAACCGCTGGCGATTATTATTTAACTACCTATGTTCCCTTATCGGTTTAGAAAGCATTACATAAGTACCTTCGTGAACAGCAACCAGATTTCCTTCGGAATAGAGCTGGGTTTTAATTCTGATTTTTGCTCTCCCTTTTTCGGAAAATTCTTTTTTGAAGTCATTCCAGATTTCTGGTGGCAACGAGTTATTTACCGCTTCAAAATCTTTAAGGGCAGGACGTAAAAATTTCATTGTCCCCTCCTTGATTACAAGCGTTCCTTTTATGTTCTCTTCCATCATATTGAAATGAAGTAGTCCCCACCCGGCAAGGATACCTAAAATTGCAAGACTTCCGCCAAAGACAGTTCCGTAGTGATTATCATTCGGTTTTAATGGTGCTGAAATTCTTATTGAATTGTGAGTAAGTTCTGTAATACTAAAATTTATAAAATTGGTTAGAGGAATATTGTGTTTAATGTATTCCTCCAGCGTTATCATTTTTTCTTTTAATGATCCGGGTGCAAAATTATCTTTGAACATAGTCTCTCAAAATTAATTGGGGCAAATATAAAGATTAAATGAGGAGTTGTCGAATATATGAGGGAAATTGATTTAATTTATTTTAGATTTGATTTAGATGGTGTTTCATATGGCCGACATAATCCCGTATAAGATATTCCAGATTAACCGGCTTTTCTTTTTCAAAAGATCTCCAGGCAATTTCATCAAGATTGTGTTCATAAAATTGTTTTTGTAATACTTTTTCAGGAATCTGTTTTACAATTTCTAAGATGTGAAGATTGGAAAGTTTCCATAGATCAATTAATTTAAACCAGTTCCTTTTCTGGTATTTTTGAACTTCAACCCACAACTCCTGGTCATATCCCGGAAAAACCAGATTCATCTTAGACTGTCCAGTTACAAATCTAATTGTATTGTTAAAAGCCGAATCAATCAGGTGTCCAAGTATTTCTTTTTTCGACCACTTATTAACCTCGGGCTTAACTTCACTTTGTAATTCAGTGATTTCTCTTAGCCTTTTTTCCGAGTCGAATATTGTATTTTCAAAATCAGTTAAAATCTCTTTCATTGGGGTCACTCAATTTTTTAATAACCATAATTGTTAAATCATCACTCCCCGGATTTCCGTCAAGAAAATTCTTCCGATCAACAATAAGTTTATCGATAAAATCTTTGGGTGATAACTCTCTATTTTCGAAAGCAAATTTTTCTAGACGGTCCATTCCGTACAATTCATCTTTTTTCATCGATTCAGTTAGCCCATCTGAATATAATAAAAGCATTTCATCCTTGTTAATTTTAAATGAAGCTAATCCATAATCTGATTCGCAGAAGATGCCAATTGGCATACCGGTAGATTCAATTTTTCTAATTCCGGTCTTACTTATATGAAGCGGCAGACAATGGCCGGCATTGCATATCTCCACTGTTCCAGTAATATTTGATTTAACACAGATCAACGTAGCATAATGAGTTGAAGTTGTACTTTCACAGAGCAGACGGCTTGCTTTTACAATTAACTGTGTAGTAGTTAATCCGAGTGGAATTAAGCTTTGAAACATTGCACGAATATGAGTCACCAGCATTGAAGCGGCAATCCCCTTTCCCGAAACATCTCCAAGTATAAAGTAAAGAGAATCTTTCTCTGTTCCCGGATCAATTACGTCGCAATAATCGCCGCTAACGACACCCGCAGCATCATAATAATAATAAATTTCATAACCTTTTAATTGCTGGTTATTTTTAGGAAGCATCGCTTTCTGAATGTTGTTTGCAACTACAAGGTCTTCTTCAAGTTCTTTCTGCTGGTTGGTAGTCAGGTGATCCAGACAGACTTTAATTAGCGGATCTACAAGCAACCTCTCTTTTTCAATCGGGTCGCTGCAGACAATACAAATACCATAAGTGCCGCTATCAATCCGCTCCAGCGCTGAATCAACTTCTTTAAGCAAATTGACGAGATGCATTGGAACTATATGGCCGGATAATGCTTCCTGTATTTTATTTTTGCGCCATACGAGTTGCGATTTTATTTGATTTAAGTCGTACCCCTCCATTGATAATCCCTTTCACCAATGTTTATTTATAAATGTTGAACTTAATTTCTTTATCGACATATTTTTCGTTATTACCGTTAAATTCGACGTTCAGAGTTTCTATTTTCCCTTTATTCCATAAATTTATTTTTCCACTACTTCCATTTAAGCCCTGAACAGTTACAATAAATTGATTTCCTTCTATTCTTTCCTTCAGGATTCTTAATCCTTCAGATGAATAATTTGGTTTTGGTAATACTATGTGCGGTAGAGCTGCAATTCCATTTTCATGATTTATTTCAATAATTGTTTTTCGATTTAGTGTAAATACAACACTTATTACTTTACTGTCAGCTTGCTTATATAATATTGGATGATTATTGATTGACACATTTAATAATTTTGTTCCAAGAGGAAATTCCGGATTGAAGTTTATCTGGGTAGGAGTTAATGAATTTGTTGAAAAAGTAAAAACTGTTTTATCAACTTCTCTATTCATTTCGAAATTAACAAAACTGTCATTAATTCTTATCCTTTCAACATTTGCAAAATTCCAATCAGCCGGAAATCTTGGAGATAAAATAATCTGGTTATTTAATGCATCAACTTTTAATCCGAGCATTCCTTCAATTGCCGGTTGAAGTACCATAGTCTGGCTCCAGCATTGGTGCGAGCAAACTCCCGAGGGACGGTATTCCGATCCATGTAAAACCTCCTCAATAAAACCGAGCTGCCAGTTTTTATATACAAGCAGATTATTCATCATGTGAGTAAATCCCTGAAGAGAATTTCCAGATTTGAATTCCGCTAATGCGCTCCACCCGGTAAACAGAGGCCAGACAGAACCCGTATGATATCCTCGCGGATTATAAATCGGCGAATCATCGCGTAAAATTCTAACGCCCCAATCGGATGAAAAATAATTCTCTGCATAATCATCAATTACATTTTGTGCTTTGCCGTAATCGAGCATATCAAAATAGACCGGAACGGCTGCAAGAACTGTTTTTTCCGGATTGAATTTTCCGTCCTTCAATTTCGAAAAACTTAAAAAATTATTCTGCTCATTCCAGAATTCTTCATTTATAATTTTTTTAACAGTCTCATATTCATCATTATACATTTTACATTCTTCACTATACAATAATTTCTCCGCCATAATCGAAGCCATTCGCAAAGCTTCTGCCCAGCAAGCAGCAAGATAGACTTCTGTATGAGCAGTATATAATCCGCCGCCCTCAACCCAACCGTGACCAACATTTGTATTTTCGATCAGATGATCTTTATCGGTATCAGTTGAAAAGCAAAAGTCGATTGCTTTTTTAATGTTGTGCCAGGTTTCTTTAATGAACTCAACATCTCCGCTATGAAGCAAATATCTGCCGGCAAGAATTATGTAGAGCGGTGTCGCATCCGAGGCATCGTAATGAACCGCACCGGAAGTTGTTAACTCGTGAAATATTTTTCCGTTAAGGTCCTGGTATTTGTTGAAGAACTGTAACTGTGATTTAACTTTTTCAAAATCACCGTAATCCAGCAATGCGAACGAGCTCCAGACTGCATCGCGTCCAAAGTACCATGCATATCCGGGACGTCCATTCACTTTATGACCCCCGTTCCATCCTTTTGCAGTTGTTGAATAACCGGCAACAAGCGCTTTGCCTAATCCGGGAGTGTTAACAAAAAAACGATCCGTTCCGATAAGCGACCATCTATATCCGTCATTAAAATCTTTATCCGGCGTTGTTATCATTAATGATTTATCTAAAACATCTTGATAATAATTTGATGCGTCATCATATATCCTTTGTGGATAGTTTAAAGCGATCGAATATTCCAGATAGGATGTTTCTATGCCTTCGTTTGTTGCAGTAATTACAAAATCAATATTATCATTCATATCGAGATTATACTGTGCAACAGCAGCAACTAAAAAATTATCTGTGGGTTTACCTGAGTAAACCGAATCATGTTTTTCAAAATTTGTAAACCTGCCTATTGCTCTTTGCAAAGGTTTTCTATTTGCACCAACACAGACAGCATGGTTACCACTCTCTTCTTTTATTACAAAATTATTTGAGCTTTCGTCCCATGCATATTCAATAGAGTTGAAAACCTTTTCGGAATAAGGCCACATGAATCGCATATTACTTTTAAACTTGACTACGAGCTTTGCCGGATAGACACCACGGTATTCATAATGTATAACGGCAGATGGTTTATTAATTGATGCTGTTACAACTTCCGTTAAATATGCTCTGTTGAATTTATAGATACGTGTAAACGATTCGGGTCTTACTTCAATTTGCGGACGTGCGTCGTTCAACCAGTAAACCGTATCTTTATATGAAAATTGAATTCCAACTTCGTAATCACGCAGAGCCATAAATGGATGCGCCCATATTTCATCTATTCCCCCTTTTTCTTTCCCCATTATCAGCATTCGTTCACCGGCAACATTCCAATAGTTGTCCGATGCAAATTGATTTGTAAGTAATAAATTTTGATTCGATTGCTGCCACGTAGCTGAAACAGATTTTAGAATTGAGAATTTTGAATTGAGAACTGTGCTATCCCCTATTTCTTTTAATGAAAACTCTTTTACTGTATTTGCAGAATAATTCCAATAATATTTTTTTTGACCCTCATAGTTACCAACTAAATAATTCAAACAGTTCTTTGTAAAGAGTTCCAGATGTACTCTGCTGTTATTGGGAATTGAATAATAAGTATAAGCGCCAACTGCTAATACTTTTCCTTTACCGATGCTATATTCAATTACAAGTTTGGAATCTTCCTTTAATGTTATGTATGACCAATCAACAGCAACAACTTTTCCGTTTTGTGGAATTGACGAACCGAAAAATCCGATCTGCCGCGTTTTCATATCAACTGTTGGATTGAACATATAAGCACCGCCGTTTAATCCATTAAACACGGGATGCATTCTAAATGAATGAAGCCC
>JBBIHP010000025.1:0-19652 GCA_037446915.1 Ignavibacteria bacterium | reverse complement strand
AGTAATAAATTATTTTCCTCCAGCCGGAGTATTATCATTCAAATATTTTGTTAGTAATGTATACAAATGAATAGTTGTCCCCTCGCCTTCGTAAATACCATGCGAACGGTTCGGATAAGCCATCATTGTAAAATGTTTATTGTGTTTTACAAGTTCATTTATCAGCAACTCCATATTCTGATAATGAACGTTATCGTCGCCAGTTCCGTGAACCATCAACAGATTACCTTTTAACTGGTGAGCAAATGTAATTGCCGCGCTCTCTTTATAACCTTCTTCGTTATCTGTTATCAATCCCATATAACGTTCGGAATAGATTGTATCATACAAACGTTCATCACTAACAGCGGCAACAGCTAATCCTGTCTGGAATAATTCCGGATATCTAAACATCAGATTAAGAGTTGAAACACCGCCTCCGCTCCATCCCCACACTGCAATTCGTAATGGATCAATAAAACTATACTTATTTATTATTGCCTTCATTGCTTCCGCCTGATCCTGTGATGTAACGGTCCCAACTTTTTTGTAAAGCGACTTTCTGAATTCCTTTCCTTTTGGTGCCGGAGTTCCTCTGTTATCCACACTAATAATTATATATCCTTGCTGTGCAAGCATTAGATGCCACAGATATTGAATGCCAAAGAACTGATCAAGGACAGTCTGCGCCGCCGGCTCTCCATATAAGTAATACAGAACCGGATATTTTTTAGCCGGATCAAAATCGGGCGGTTTCATCATCCATCCGTCAAGTACAATATTATTTCCTATATCTACATTGAAAAATTCTGTGGGAAGCCGTTTCAATGCATCAATTTTTTCTTTATAGGATTTATTCTCAACAAGAGTTCTTACAACTTTATGTGAGGGTAATTCAACAAGATTGATTGTTGAGGGACTATCAAATGTTGAATTATTATGAATTGCATAATTAGCTCCATCAGAAACCTGATAGGAGTTAACACCTGTAATTTGTTTTGGAGTTAACTTTTCAATTTTTCCTTTGCCATCAAGCGAAACTCTATAAAGATAACGTTGAGTAGCGTTATCGGGAGATGAACGGTAATAGATCCATCCGTTCTTATCATCAATTTTCTGAATATCGATCACATCAAAATTGCCCGGAGTAATAAGCTGAACTTTCTTTCCGTCTTTAGAAATTAAATAAATATGGCGCCACCCGTCCCTTTCGCTTATCCATGTAAAGTTATTTCCTTTATTCAGCCAGCGCATATCGTCAACAACATCAATCCATACGTTATCTTCTTCTTTTAATATTGATTTAATTTCACCGGTCTTTACATCGCCCAGAAAAATTTCGACCATTGTTTGAGCGCGGTTAAAATACTGGAACCAGATTTCTTGTGAAGAGTTGTGCCAATCCATTCGTGGGATGTAATTATTGCGCGGATCGCCGGTTGTTTTCATCCATACTGTTTCGCCGCCACCTGCATTAATTACGCCTACTTTCGCAGATGAATTTTGTGTCCCGACTTTTGGATACTGAACGGGAATAATTTTAGCATAGAGAGAGTCGGTATTATTTATCATGTAATGAACGCCTATTCCGGAAGCATCGAGTTGCCAGTATGCAATCTGCTTACTATCGGGGCTCCATCTGAAACCATCGCGGCAATCGAATTCCTCTTCGTAAACCCAATCGAATGTTCCATTGATAATTGTCTCTGAACCGTCGAATGTTAGCTGGGTAATTTTTCCATCGGAGAGATTTTCGACATAAACATTATGTTCTCTTACATAAGCAACTTTCTTGTTATCGGGAGAAAATTTTGCAAACATTAGTGTTGAAGGTTTAGAATCACCGCCTAATTTTTTTAATTGATTATTTTCCAGGTTCAGCACCCAGTAATCACCTTTTGTATTATAACGCCACACACGTGATGTGTTAGTAAAGATCATTAACAGCTTTCTATCCGGTGACCATATATAGTCGTTTATTGCCAACGGCTTTTCATTCCCTTCCGGAATTAAGAGTTTTGCAGAGACCATTACTTCTTTTTTACCGGAAACAGTTTCGTACTTTACAATATCTCTACCGCCCTTAACCTCAGTTGAATTTTCTAAGGTTGTGTAATATTTACCTTCGTCAATCCATCGTGCGGGACCGAACCTGTCTCCGAAGAATTCGTAATTCTTAAATATACGGTCGAGGTTTAAAAGTGATTTATCCTCCTGCTGTGCAAGAAGAGAAAAGTTTAATAGAACAAAAAGAATCAGTAGTAAGTTTTTAAGCGGTTTCATCAGACCCCCGTTTAATAGATTAATCATGTAATCACTTCCCAATTGAATTAATAAACTCAATGCCAATATAAACACATCATTTATGATGTGGTGTAAAAGAATCAAGAATAAAAAGGGCTTTAGCCCTACTATTTGAATCCATATTTGTTGATAATTTCCTCATTCTCTTGTTCAATACTTTTAATTGCATGATGTGAATCCTGATTCTGTATGTATTTTCTTGTTTTATCAATTTGTGCTTCACTAATTGAAGCCGCAAAATATTCATCTGCCCATTCAAATTTTGTTTTAGTAATTTTATTCTTGTTAATCCAATATGATGATTCTCCCTTAATTAAATTTACGACTTTTGCGATATTCTGCTCCGATCCAAGTGAAATGAGACAGTGAAGATGGTCAGCAAAACCATTAATACAATTAAAATAGACTTCTTTTTTACGGGTATTTTCTAAAATATGATCTAGAACCTGTTGGCGTATGCTTCCACGAAAAAATGGGGTTCTGTTCTTTGTACCAAATACCACGTGTACCCAAATCTTAACAACTGACATTTTTCTTAATTATATATGACTTTAGTAATCTTTAATTGTCCTAATGGACTTAATACTTGGGACAGCCGTTTATCTCCACCGTAAACAGTGGTGTTAAAATTATAAACAACCTTTAATTGCAAATTTTTGATAGTAGCGTTGATATTTCTATCAGTACCCCCGACAGGAGTCGAACCTGTGCGCATGGCTCCGGAGGCCACTGCTCTATCCACTGAGCTACGGGGGCAGTTATTTCTTTTTCTTATCCGGTTTCTTAAATTTCCTATTGAATTAGAAGAACATATTTACAGTATATTATTTCACTGCTGTTCGGAAAATAGCAATAAAATATTTCTATTTCCTTAGATAATCTTTTTTGAAACATGCGTCATTTTTTTATCTATATTGACTTTCAAAGGATTTTGCTAATTTATTTGTGAGAATATTACCTATAAGGAGATGCCAATGCAATACACAATGAAAAAAACTGTTTCCGAGATTATAACAACACTCAAAAAACTTCCACATCCCGGAAAGAAAACAGGATCCTTCTGGGAGTTCATGAAAAGTCAATTAGCCGATGAAGGCGAATGGGACCAGAAACATATTAAAGTTATTGAGAAAGAGATTGATACATTTTTGACAAAGGTTGACAAAAAATCACTTGTTGAAATGTGGAAAGAAACTCCCACCGGCGACGAAAAGTTTGATGAGAACAAAAAGCCCGATGTAAAAGAAATAAAATCAGACCTTTCCGAAGAAATCTTAGGACGGGTTATGGATCAGATGGACGAAAATTATGTTGAGAGAGATCCATTCTTTACACACGCCGAACCTATTTATGGAGCCGAGAAAGAAAGCGAAAGCAGTGGAGATGATCAGGACTTTGATCTTGATAAAGAACCCGATGAAATTCCTGACGAAGACATTGATTTAGATGACAACGAATTATTTGACGAGGGGGAAGAGGAGGACGATGATCTCAAATTTTAGGATTGCACTTCTTTTCTTTCTTGTAATACTGTCATTTAATATTATCAATGCACAATCGGAAGGTTTACGCGGTTTTAAAACAAACATTCCACACGAAGTAATCGAGCTTCAATTAAATGATTTAGAACTAAGTAACCCCACCAACAGATTATTTCTGTTCTCTAATTTAATGAGCGACACAACCTCATTATGGATAAGAACAAATCTTCAAGTAAGTGCACTATCAGGTTATTTTTCTAACAATCAAAATAATTCTGCTAATGTTTTAAGCCCTCTTTATCAAAATTATGTGAGCTCACAAAGTATGAGGACATTAAAATCCATCCTCGGTTCGGTCTCCTTTGGAGCAACCGCTTATCTTGCCTACAAACATCTTAAGAAGTACGGATTCCTTAAGAAAAAATAGATAATAAAAAAATGTAACTTTGCATACCGGCAGTAAGTCTAAATTTCTACGTAAATAAATTTTCCGGGACAATCATGAAAAAAATATTATTAATTATCTCGCTTGTAATTTTAGCACCAACCATCTTTGCACAGGTTGATATTTTTGATGAAAACGATACTACGAAAACAGATTGTTCACAAAAAAGTTTTGATCTCGGTGTTAAGAATTCTGGAATTAGTTTCGGTAATTCTTCTGTGTGGAATGGTTTGCGGTTCAATATTTCTGACTGCGGAGTTGAACGAATTAACGGAATAAACATTACATTCTGGAAGCCGGGGCGTAATCCCGGATCAAAAATTAACGGCATCTCAATTGGTGCGGCTCCTTTTGCATATGAATTGAAAGGGATATCAATTGGAATTGCTGCTATAATGGGTTTGGACAAACTTCAAGGAATTAACATTGGCGGATTAGCAACTATTTCCGAAGGCAGTATCGACGGAATTAATATTGGAGGATTGACTGTTGTAGCTCAGAAAAAACTTCGAGGAATAAATATCAGTGGTCTTGCAACGATATCCGAAGGTGACCTGTTAGGAATTAACATAGGCGGACTTGCTGTTATTGCCAATAGTAATTTGTTCGGATTCAACTTCGGTGGATTGGCAACTGTTTCAGAAGGTAATATGTTCGGTGTAAATTTTGGCGGACTTGCTATTGTTTCGAGAGGAGATTTAAAAGGAATTAATACTGCCGGATTAGCCATTGTTGGAGAGGAAAGTATTTTAGGAGTTAATGCGGCATTATTAGCTGTTGTTAGTAAGAATGAAATAAAAGGATTAACTGTTGCCGGATACAAAATTGAAACACCGGATTTTAGAGGATTTAATGTCAGCGGTTGGATGGATGTTGAAGACTTTAGAGGATTTTCTGCTGCAGTATATAACAAGGTTGCTAATTCGCAAAGAGGATTGGTAATTGGTTTATTTAACGTTGCCGATGAATTGCACGGTGTTCAGATCGGATTAATTAACATCGCTAAGAACAACAAAGGAATAGCAAAAGTACTTCCGTTTATTAATGCAAATTTTGATTGATAATAAAATTAAATTCCCCCTTCGTAATTGAAGGGGGAATTTTTCCAACTTCTAAGCGTTCTCTATTTCTTTAATCGACTTTTCTATTATTGCCACAGCCTCTTTAACTTGAGCCTCATTAATTACGAGCGGCGGGGCAAAACGGATTATATGTTGATGTGTTGGCTTTGCAAGTAAACCATTTTCTTTCATCTGCAAGCAGACATCCCATGCTTCTTTTCCATTCTTGGGTTTAATTACAATTGCATTAAGCAGACCTTTACCGCGCACAAGCTCAATCATGTCGGATTTAATTTTGCTCACTTCATCTCTAAATACTTTACCTAATCTTTCTGCATTTTCGCCAAGTTTTTCATCCTTAAGTACTTCGAGAGCAGCAACAGCAACTTTAGAGGCAAGCGGATTACCACCGAATGTAGAACCGTGTTCGCCCGGTTTAATTACAAGCATAATTTCATCATCAGCAAGAACGGCGCTTATAGGCATTGTTCCGCCGCTTAATGCTTTACCAAGTATTACAATGTCCGGTCTAACTTTTTCATGTTCGCATGCTAATAATTTTCCAGTTCTGCACAATCCGGTTTGAACTTCATCGGCAATGAAGAGAACATTTTTTTCTTTACACATTTTATAAGCTTTGGCAAGATATCCTTCATCTGGCACAACAACGCCGGCTTCACCCTGAATTGGTTCTACTAAAAATCCCGCAACGTTCGGATCCTTAAGAGCTTTTTCAAGTTCAGTTAAATCGTTATAAGGAATTTTTATGAATCCCGGCGTATATGGTCCGAACCCTCTGTAAGAATCGGGATCGTTGGACATTGATATAACGGTAATAGTTCTACCATGAAAATTTCCGAGGCAGACAATTATCTTGGCTTCATTCTCGGGAATTCCTTTTTTATCGTAAGCCCATCGGCGGCAAAGTTTAAGTGCGGTTTCATCGGCTTCTGCGCCGGAGTTCATCGGCAATACTTTATCGTAACCGAAATACTCTGTTATATACTTTTCATAAGGTCCTAAACAATTGTTGTAAAAAGCACGTGATGTAAGTGTAAGCGTCTTTGCCTGTTCAATCATTGTGTTAATAATTTTAGGATGGCAATGGCCCTGGTTAACTGCAGAGTAAGCTGAAAGAAAGTCGTAATATTTTTTTCCTTCAACATCCCACAGAAAAACACCTTCTCCTTTAGAAAGTACTACTGGAAGCGGATGATAATTATGAGCGCCGTACTTCTCTTCTAATTCAATGTAGTCTTTTGTAAGCATGATTTCTCCGAATGATTTTTAGAATGTCCAACTTTGTTATTTATTTATTTTAAAAAGATTTCAAAAAATGAATCGGGATTTTTCGAAAAGTTTTACCGCCAAAGATTAATTTTTTTATACTGAAATATATCGAACCTATTTCGGGGTTCCAAAAACAAGAGTGCGAATTTAATGATGGGGATTAAAAACTCTTTAAAATGATAATTAAACGAATTATTTTAAGAGAAAGGAAAGCCCGGAACCGATTTGATACCGGGCTTGTAAATCTTTTATAATCTTGTATACTCCATTGTAAACATCTTCTCTTCTTTGCCGTTAACCACACCATACATTTCAAAAACTGTTTTATTATCATTAATCCATTTAGATACCGATCGGTATTTCATATTCTTACCAGTTGAAGCATCATATCCTTCTCCCGTAAAGACAAGAGAACCTGATTTCTCATCAAGCTTACCTTTCATAACCATAATACCTGTTCCCATGTTATCTACCCAGATACTCACAAATTCTTTATTGCCATTATCATAAGCATCCAATCCCAATCCCTCGAATGGCATCCCCATCATTTCCCCGGTGTGAACTGATTTCATGTAACGTCCTCCAAATATTAATTCAAACGTGGCTTTGCCTTCAGATTTTAATTCTTGACCGGTTGCCGGGTCTGTAAAAATTGTAACTGTTTTCCAGTTACCGGCCATTTTAGAGATCATCTGGTGCATTGGACCGGGAGTCATATACTCAGTCCAGGCTTTCATTGCTTCAAGCTGATCTTGTGCGCAAAGATTAATTCCGACAAAGAGCATCATAGCGATCAATATCTTTTTCATTTTATTCCCTTTCTATAAAAATTATTAAATGTTTTTTACCTGATAGGTATAGATTAAAATAAATGTTTTTATAAGAAGAGTAAACTTTTTTTATCCGGCAGAAATATGGGATGCCTTCCCTTTTTTCTTAAAGAAGAAAAACATAATTACAGAGATGCTGCTTAGAATAAATGTAAAAATCCACAAAATTTGAGCGCCGAGTAAATCTAGAATTTCTGTACCAAGCCATGGTCCAATCATAAGAGCCAGACTGAATGTCATCTGGAAATATCCCATATATTCACCGCGTCTGTTTTCGGGAGATATTGTTGATGTAAATGATGTGCTTGCCGGGAAAAAAATCATCTCTCCAAAAGTCCATATTACAATTGTGAATGCAATAAAATAAATATTTCCCCACAGAGCCATAAGACCAAAACCAATTCCGCATAAAATTGCACCCAGAGCCAGAGCTTTTCTATCATCCCAATGCGCCATTGCATTGTTAAGAGGTACTTCAACAAATATTATTATTACGGTATTTATTGCCGATAAAAATCCAAATACGGCCCCGGAATAGCCAAGATCTCTTACAATATAAATCGGTAATCCACCAATGTGTTGAAAGAAAACAATGTTAACAGGAATTAATGATAACAGGAAGAACAGAAAAAATTTATCTTTAAAAATACTATTGCGATGCTGGATGCCGGTTACTTGATTAATAATTTTAGTATCACCTTCAATCGAAACTAAGTCCGAACTTTCTGAACTTAAATTCCTGATAGTGTCCACATTTGCATGAGCATCGAAACGCACTATCATCAAAAACAATCCGGCAGCAACAGAGGTAATTCCATCTACATAAAAAAGTAATTTAAAATCGATCGTTGTCAATATTCCGCCAACAACTGGTCCGATACTCATGCCCAGATTAATTGCAAGTCGGTTGAGTGCGAAAGAAATTTTTCTTTTTGCTGGTTCTGACTCGGTAGAAATTAACGAAAGGTTTGCAGGACGGAATGCCTCGCTAATAACTGCCCACACAACTGTATAACCTAAAATTAAATAGTAGTCGGTAATAAATGGGTAAACGAACAACATTAATCCGGTTATAATTAAAGAGAGTTTCATAACACGAAGAGCGCCAAGTTTATCTGATAGCTTTCCAACAATGGGGGCTGTAAACAATGCACCGAATCCATAAAATGCGAGAACAAGTCCGGCACTACCGGCACTTACTCCAAAGTCCTTTGCCATATACAATGCCAGGAACGGAAGGACCATTGTGCCCGATCTGTTTATAAGCGTAGCGAACGCTAATATCCAGATATTATGTGGAATCTCTTTTAATCCGCGCCACAGATTCATTCATTACCTGACATTATGTTGTAATTGATGCAGAATAAGAGCATTATTAAGATAAGAATTTATTCCCGGGTCACTATCATTCTCATGCTCTTGCTCTTGATCAAGTTCTTTTAATCGAGCTTGAATCAATCATTATGTAACGTTGCAAAAATAGTAAATAGTATCTTCTAAATAATCTGCTATTTAGTTAAGTTAATAGCGATAAATTTATGGGAGATCATAAAATGTTTAAAGTGCGCGTATTCGCAATCTCTTTAACTATGATTATAACATATGCATGTTCTTCTCTAATATTAAGTCCATCCGATTTTTCCTGGCCGATTGAAAATGTTTTAAAAGTTGATGAAAGAGGATTTATATCAGAAGACCGTTATACTTTTTCGATAAGTGTGAAAAAACTTTTCTTCGAAGAATTTAAGGACTCAACTAATTACTCCGGAAAAGAGTTAAGAATTATTCGTGATAAGTCCGGATATTATTATATAACGGGTAAAGAATTCAAAAATGTTTATTTATTTCTACCGGTTGAAAACGGTATGAGGTTGGAGAACAAAATTAAAATTTTAGAGACAGAGGGTTTAACCGCACCAGTTTTCAATCAGAAATTACCCAACATCGAATTAATAGACGGTTCAAAAAAATATTTACTGAATTACAAAGGATTAGTGAGGTAGAAAAATGAAATCACGTGTGTTTACACTTGCAATTATATCATTAATTTTTTGTTCGATCTCCGCTGCTCAATCCGATTACGAGAAAACACAGAACTTTAAAGCAAAGCACAAGCAAATTGAAGACGCAATTAAGAATGCAACATCGCTGGAAGAATGTAATCAGATTGTATTGAGTATTGTGAAACTTAGAGAGGAATTTACACCGGAGAAGCAGCTTCTGGATAAGAGTCTTTACCCGGATAATTTTGAAGCATCTCTTCAAAAAATTGAACGCGCACTTGAAGTAAGAAAAGGAGATTTTACTCAAATTGTCGAGCTCACTACAACTGTCGGCACCTTAAAAACACAGGTAACAGAATTGAGTGAAAAGAATCAGGATTTGCTCGGACAGATCCGTCAACTTAATTTAAGAGTTGAGAAAGATGCAGCTACAATAGCATCACTCGAAAAATTAGTTACACAATTGAAAGCTAACATTCAGCAGCGCGACCTATTAGTCCGGGATATAGTTGATAGTCTTCTTGCAGAATTTGTAAAAGCGCCGTCAACATTAAATGATGCAGAAAAACAATCCATTATTTCCAAAGTTGATAGTAGAAACCTCTTCTATAATATTGAACGCACTATTAACGACAACATTCAATTTATGCGGGTTACACAACTAACACCCGATGATCTTTCGGAAATGAAAAAGCAATACAAAGATTTTAACAAAGTGTGGAAACAGATTGGACCCAAATTAGCCGATGTCTATTTAAACAAGCGCGATAAAGCAACTGAAATAGCCGGCATCGACAATATGTTTATCGATTGGAATCAAAGAATAAACGAAGAAATGTGGAATCAGGTTGGCAAACTATTCAGAGAAAAAAATCTTAAGCTATTACCTTTCAGTAGCGGGGATCAATTTACAAACAGCACTACTTCTTTTATTGATGATGAATTAAAGAATCTCGGTGTAAAAAGTTCTGATGAATCCGAAAAAATATTTTACACATTTACTGACAGTGTTTACTTTGCAAAAGTAGAACCCACCTGGATTCCAATACTAATTGAAAATAACATGATGACCGAAGCAAACAAGGACACGATTGAATCCCGAATAAGCATGTGGAAAGAAAAAGTTGCACCCGCATCGGTATTTAACTGGATCTACGTGATACTAATTGGTGTTATTGTTGTATTAATTATTGCGTACTTTATGAAAGGCAGAAAAAAACAGGAAATCGAAACAAATTAATAAAGGCACCAAAGGTGTTTTTAAGCGCCGGCGTGTCCGGCGTTTTTATTTCTGCAATTCTATATTTAAGAAATATTTATCTGTTGTCACATCAATTTAACATATCATTGACTTTTTAGAATTCATCTTCTATGTTCACTCTTGACGAATTCTATGTTGTGATTAAAGATGAATTCGTTAGCGCAGAATGCAAATATTAAAATGCAATAATCATATCCAGCCGCCATCAATTATTCTGACAGATCAGAATTTTTCCCGGTTAAATTTAAACCTATCATTTCAACCCAATCTTATATTAATAATTCTTACAACACTTTATGTGTTAAGGAGGATATATGAAAAATAAACTTACACGTATTGCTCTTTTATTAACTATTTCATTTTGTTCAGCCTCTTATGGGCAGAGCATTAAAAAAGATATAAAAGAAGAAAAAGCTATTCCTGAATCAATTATGAATATTCCTATGCCGGGTCCGTTCCTTTCCCCACAGGAAACAAATGCAAATTTTGCAACCACGGTTTATACTTTTGGGGATATTACTGTATTCTCATACTTCGATAACACAATAGTTACAGTATATGATGCAAATGGTGTTCAGAAAGGAACTCAAACTTTAAATACAGATAAGTATTACACTTTCAATTTTGGAAGCGGCATTTTCAGAATTATTGGTAATAAGACTTATACTGTACTTGTAGGCGACGCTATCTCCTCAACTGTAAATGGTTTCTTTGCTGTTGATGAAGCCGGGCGAGGTGTTTCTACAAAACTAAACACCTGGATGTCCATGCAGTCTTTTTCGTCCCAGGATGATTTTATAGTCTTTGCTTATGAAAATGCAACCGGATTTACAGTTCGAAACTTAAATACTGGTAATATTATTGCCGCTGGTTCTCTTAACGCTGGTGAACATTATTCATTCCGAAATGGCGTTGGAGTTCCATGGAATACTCCTTTACAAGTAACTGGAACAAAACCTGTTTCTGCTTTATCATATGAAGATCAGGATTATTATATCCCGGCAAGTAATGGAACATTTGTTGGAACTATATTTTACGGCTTTTCAGCATTTAACGGTTCCTGGACAAATAGTATTACAGTAACTTCATACGCAGACAACAATACTGTAACTGTAAAAAACACAACCACTGGCGCAACAATAAGCTCATTTACACTTCAAAAAGGACAGGTACATGTCGATCCAATTAACACTCCAACTTTTTGGTCGGTAACTTCCTCTGGTGCAGTTTCTGTTTCTAATACGCCAATTGCTTATACAGATAATGGTTACTATTACATGACTCGTGCTATTGATGAAACCGGAAGAGGATTCGGGAAGTTTTTCTATATGCCAACAATTGGAAGCAACATTCATGTCTTTTCATATGAAAATGGTAACTCAGTTACTATAACACGAATGGGCGTTTATACAACATTTCCATATACAACCCCTTCACAAGTGTGGACTGGGACATTAGATGAGGGGAAATATTATAATTTTTCATCATCAAGCGGTAAATATGTTTATAAA
The DNA here is from genome assembly GCA_037446915.1 of Ignavibacteria bacterium. GTDB lineage: Bacteria > Bacteroidota > Ignavibacteria > Ignavibacteriales > Melioribacteraceae > DSXH01. The sequence goes on along the minus strand of JBBIHP010000025.1, from coordinate 7,487 downwards.
ATTGAAAGCACAAAAAATGTTGCGGTTATTCAAAGTAATGGTGGTGCAGGTGCAGACTTTGTTCCACTTGCTTACTCGCTGGATTATCCAGACCTTGCAATTTCTACAAGCGGCATAGCATACAGCAAAGCTGATACTGACATTCAGGTTGGCGACTTAATCACTGTTACAGTTACAGTAAATAATTACGGAAACGTTGCTGCATCAAATGTAATTTGTTATGCATACGAAGGGGACCCTGATGCCGGTGGAAATGCACCTGTTGTTGGAAGCGGAACAATTCCAAGTATTCCTGTTGGCGGAACAGGAACATTTACATTCCAATATCGCGTTCCTACCAGTCCCGAGTACCGTTTCCTCGTTATAAAAGTTGATCCTACAAATCAAATAACCGAATCAAATGAATCTAACAACAAAGCTACACGTAGTATAAAACCAAACGGAGATTTATTACCACCATTAGCAGTAACTGTAACAGCACCTTCAAGCCTAACTCTCACTGGTGGAAATTTAACTCCAAATCCGTTCACAGTAAAATTTGATATTTTTAATACAGGAACAGTAGCTGCTGGAAACGTTACTGTAACATTAGAACTCTTTAACGGATTAACTCTTGCAACCAGTACACTTGTAAGAAGCCTTGGCGATATTGCCGGCAATTCTACAAAATCTGTTGAGTATTCTATTAACGCAAATAAAAATATTTCCGGATTTAATCTCTACAAAGCAACAATTACTGCAACAAATGCAACGGCAAAAGTTGTTAATAGAAGCGTCAACGTTCCTGACGGGACCGCACCGGCAGCACCAACGAATCTGGCTGGGCAAGTAACCGGAAATGGAGCAGCAAACTTAACATGGAATAACAATAGCGAATCTGATTTAGCCGGTTACTATCTTTATTATGGACCTAATCAAACTACGTGGAATGGAACAGGAGCTGCTCAAGGTAATTCTCCAATCCTTGTAGTTGGTAAAAATAATCTTGCAATTACCGGAATGCCGGCCGGAACAGTTTACTTTATGTTAAAGGCGTTCGATACCTCGAATAATCTTAGCAATAATAGTAATGTTGTTCAACTAAATTTCACCGGTCAAACTACAATTCAAAATTTATTCTATGGTAATTCAGCTTATACTGTTACTGTTTCAACAGATCAGGGTAACTGGGGTTATGTAGCCGGAACAAATAGTTATACAGATCTTGGTAAATACCAGAGATTTGATATTACACAGAGCGCAAAATTAACCGGAGCTTACTTCTACTTTGCTGGTAAAACAATTACCGGTTCTGCCGATAATTTTAATGTTGTGGTAAAACAAAGAAATCCGGACGGTTCGCCCGGAACAACACTTTATACTCAATCGTACAGTACAAGTGTAATTGATATAACTACACCGGGTGTATCACACAATTTTTTCGCAATCTCGCCCGGTATTAGTTTAACTACACCTTTCTTTATTGGAATTGAATGGGGTGCTTCAATTGATGATCGCTTCGGATTAATTATGGATGCAAATGCCGAAGGTAACGGTCAGAAGCGTGCATGGGAAAAATGGAGCGACAATACTTATCACGCTATGCAGGATGCATGGAATAATATGGATAGAGATATTTGGATTGCCGCAGAAATTGAGGTTGCAAGCAGTGTTGAAGATGGTAAAGATATTATTCCATCCGGTTATGCACTTAATCAGAACTATCCCAATCCATTCAATCCTTCTACTGTAATTAGCTATCAATTGCCAACCACAGCATTTGTAAGATTACGAGTTTTCGACATTCTTGGAAACGAAGTTGCTTCATTCGTTAATAAAGAACAGCATGCCGGTTATTATAATGTAACATTCAATGCATCAAAGTTAACAAGCGGAATTTATTTCTACCGTCTTGAAGCCGGCAACTTCAGTGAAACTAAAAAACTGATGCTTGTCAAATAAATTTATTAGTATTAATTCATCAAGCCCCGTTAAAAGCGGGGCTATTTTATTCATTCCTTTTCTTTCATAATTATTAGCCATTTAATTCTCAACTCGATAATTTTGTTCTAACATTTTCCAATAACTATGGAATGATAAAATGAAAACCCTTTTTAGCCGCTCAATTAATTATTACTTTTTTTTGATCATTATGATCTTAGTAACCAACAATTCAATTGCACAAATAACTTCTGAACCACCAGCCAAGCCGAAAACAAACATTGAAGATGCTTTGAAATATGCTCGCAACGAGAATTCAATGCCCGGCAAATATCCCGCTAAAGTTGTTCAGGTAAATCATGATAATTGTACTTCTGAGAATAAAATTATTTATCAGGCAGCTTACGACATGGTTGAAAATGGGATGCTCTCATTAACCGGAGAAAAAAATATTAAAGCTGCGTGGCTGAAATTTGTATCCCCGAAAGAACGAATAGGATTAAAAGTAAATCCTGTTGCCGGACCGCAATTATCAACAAGTGTTGAGGTGACTAAAGCAATTGTAAGTCAACTCGAAATTGCAGGTATAAAAAGAAGCAATATAATTATTTGGGATAGACGCGAAGAACAATTATTCGAAGCCGGGTTTAACCATGAAAATTTTCCGGGTATAAAAATCATTGGCACTGAACGACCGGAGAATGGTTCTATGTACGATGAGAATGGAAAACTCCACAGCTTAAAAATGATTGACACCACATGGTACTATTGGGCTGATTGCGAGGATAAATACGATTCGGCAACAATTCCGTATATGGTGAATGAAGGGAAATATTCTTACTTCACAAAAATTGTAACACAGATGGTTGATAAAATTATAAATGTGCCTATACTTAAAAACGCAGGTTCATCGGTTACACTCTGCCTAAAAAATCTTGCATACGGATCTGTTACAAATACAGGAAGATTGCACAAGCAGTTATGGGCAGAAACATGTGCTGAGGTAAATGCATTTCCTCCACTGCGCGATAAAGTAGTATTAAATATAGTCGACGGAATAAAAGGATGTTTTAACGGTGGACCCGGTGCTAATCCCCAATTTTTCTGCGAGTATAAAACAGTATTAGTAGGAACTGATCCGGTTGCGGTTGATCGTGTTGGTTACGACATTGTAATAAATGAAAGGATAAAACGCGGTGTTCAGAAGGAAGAAAATGCACGCGGAAGAATTTTTATGGATCTCGCACAAAATCTTAATCTTGGTATTGCTGAATTAGAAAAAATAAAATGGGAAAAAATAGAATTAAAATAGAACGCTTATTTTTATGATTAATTATGATCTGAGCTGATCATAATCAATCCGCTGTATCTGCGTTCTATTATTTAATAAATTTATGAGAGCACGATGAGAGTAATTACAAACATATTTTTCTTTCTTGTATTGACCATCTCAATCAACGCACAGATAAACGATTTCCCCAGATTGACGGAAAATGATTTACCCGGAATTAAAATTACACGCGAACAAACATTTGATGGAAGCAGTCTGTGGGGATACATAAACGGTGGTGCAGATATATTTCTTGAATACGGTTTTGATAAACTTCTGCTTCAGGAGCTTAGCATCAACGGTCTGAATTTCAAGGTTGAGATATATAAGATGAATAACCCAGTTTCCGCTTTTGGAATTTATTCGGTTTCGCACTACAAATGTGAGGACAAGATAAAGTCGGTTAAATATAGTTGTTTAACACAGTATCAGATACAATGTGCAATAGATTGTTATTACATTTCTATAATTAATACTAATGGAAGCAAAGAGGAACAGGAAACATCGAATAGACTATTTAATCATGTCACTAATAAAATTTCCGGGAAGGATTTTTCGCTTCCTCCGTTATTCAACAATAAACTGTTAAGTAAACAGAAGGATCAAACAAAATATTTTAAAGGAATTTTAGGCGTTCAAAACGGTATGATGGATTGGTACGACTATTTTGACGGTCTTGGTGAGTTTGAAATATATGTTCTTCCGGCCAAGTTCGATAAAGGTGAAGCTGCTATCGCTCAGATTAAATTCCATTCTGGAACTGATGTAAATAATTTTTTGAAGAGAGCAGGAATAGAAATAAATCCTTCTACTAAATATTCCAAAAGCGAAAGTGGGAATAAAACCCTTTTAGTAAAAATGCTTAACAATAACGAAATGATTTTTGTCGAAGGCTCAAAAAAAATGGATGACATTGAGAGCTTTGCTGGTAAATTGCTTCAATAATATTAAAATCACGCAAAGTTCGCAAAGCATATAAATAGAGAGCGCAAAGAAAAACTCTGCGTTCTCTGCGAATTCTCCGTGATCTCTGCAAGTTAATCTTTATAATTACTATTAACTAAGAAATTATCTTAAACATCTCCATCTTCTTAAGATAACCCACAAAAAACTTTTTGCCTTTTTGCAGGTTAATATATGTTGAATAAATCACTTTCATTCCGTTTTTCTCTGCCAGATAAACAAACTCCTTTACCTCAACTAATTTTATTACAGAACTTAATTTCTTTATCGATTCAAATTCGGTTTCCGAAACCGGTTCTGAAGATTCACTTGGTATTTGCAGCACAACGCTCAATACTCCACCGTAATTCAGCCAGCCGGAAATTTTTGTAAGCAGCTTTTTAACATCAACATATTCAAATATTAATGCGGCATGAATAAGTTCTAATCCGGAATCATGTAAATCGAGTTGATCAATATCGACACACAGAAGATTAAGTGATGGTAGTTCTTCTGCAAACCATGCGCGACATTCTGCAAGATACCTGTAATTAATATCCACACCTATAATTGTATCCAGGTCTCTTCCAATTAAATGTTCAAAACCATTTCCGTTTGTGCAGCCAAGAATACAAAGCGAGCGAGGATTGAATTGATCTAAAACTTTACGGAAAATTTCATTTAGCGCCTGGAGCTGCTGAACTCCGGGAGCTGACATATGCTCTTCATATTCGTTTGATAGTATTTGCAGCCATGGATTCATAATTTATAATACTCTCTTATTAATTAAAATACAAACCGAGTGTAAACCAACCGCACCAGTGACGGTATGAAAATGGTGCAGTAAGTCCCATACTGGAATTTTTAAACGGAAGAACTCTTTCTGTGAATGTGTCGGAGTAACGAAACAATTCACCATTAACCGATTTGCCATAAACTTTACCCGCAATATCTTTGATAGTTAACAAACCGAATACAACTGGATACCGGCCGCACCAGATAGGAATATTCTTCTTCCCTTCCTCATCCGGCCATAATTCTTTTGTAAGGTTAACAATGCTTGCTGCTGTTATTTCGCCTGATAAATTTTCATTGATAATTCTTCGATCATTATCAGTCGCTGTTTTATGAGCCGATGCATCCAATCCGTAAAGTGAGTTATTAAAATCTTCACCGTAATGATTTGCATCGTTGGAAATCAGAAAGAAAATATCGCTCCCTATTTTAAGATTTTTCTCTTTTATGTAATCATAGATAATTTGGGAAAGTTTACTACTAAAATCTTCCATCCTTTCGTAAGACATTTGAGTTATCATAATTGGCGTAATTTTAATATTACGATTATAATACTGAAGAAAGGGAATCAAAGCCTCAATTGAATGTTCAATCTGATGCGCTTTGTTACTAATCAGAATATAATCTTTTTCGAGATTATTTTTGATTAGCTCTCGCAAAGGAGAGATCTCAACATTACCATAAGGACCAATCCATTTATCGTGTTCATCAAGTATTAAAACATTTTTAGGGTCGTTCATTTCTTTCCGGACGGTTCCGTGTGTCACTCCAAATATCACGACCTCTTTAGCACTAATCTGGCTGAATAACGGATAATAGATTTTACCGGCATAGAGGTAATCATCGTGAACGGAAATTCCGCCGATTAATTGTCCGTTTGATTTCACCTTTTTATTCTCGCCAGAAAGGTACTTAATGAAAGAATTCATTTCATCAGCATTCCAGCAGAAACCCACATCATCGCGGATAGGGCGAATGGGTTGTGAATTTAGATCTGGGAATGAAGAGAGCAGATTGAATAAGATTAACGAGAATTTTAAAAGTTTCATTTTCGAAATCATCACTTATTTAAACTCCTATTCTATGATAGCTTGCATAGAAAAGAGAGCGGCCAATAAGTTCGATCAATATTATCAGAACAAAATAAAAAGTTGAATACCGATTAAGACTTAACAGGCCCTTCTCTATGCGGAATTTTTTTATTAATGAAAATGCAATTGCTGTTACTAATAATATAATCTTTGAAATAACAAAGTACAGATTCTCTTTGATCAGCAGATCGTAACTTACTCTTAGCGTATCATCGCCGTTACTTAAATAAATAATTTGTATGCAAAACAGAGCAAGGTTTAGCAATATCAGAAAGATTATTGTGATAAGGAGGAAGTTCAATGTATAGCTTAATTTTTCTCCCGTTGTTTCGTCAAGAGATGTTAACAAATATTTTCTACTGATAATTCTTATTAATGAATAGAATAGCACACTGCTTCCCAATAATAAAACGGATAAATAAAATGATAATGGTGTAAATAGACTATTCCAGACAGGAACAGTCTCCAGCATATAAATTGTTGACATATAATGAATTGTCCGGAAACCGAATAAAACAGTAATCAATGCTGAGAAAAATATTAACAATCTCTTAGTGTTATACTTTTTATAGATATGAAGAAAAATTCCGCCAAATAGAATGTAGATAATCAGAGAAAGTATTTCTTTGCTAAGATTGGATGATTCCAGATTATTCAGTGCATTAATTGCCTTTTGCGGACTTCCGAGATGAAAGAGAGATGCAATTACTGCGAGCATGAGAATAACGGCAATCAGTTTGAGCAATGAATTGCTTAACGTCTCAAAAATCTTCTCTTCCAATTTTACAAAACTTACATCGTGCAGAATTCCTAAAAACAAAAATGTGCCAACCGACATTTGAACCAACAACGTAAACAATATCAGCGGCCAATCGGACGAGAGCATGTTAAACTTCCTCTTTATTTGCTACATGAAAATTTCTTGACGGCTTACGCGAATCTTTATGAGGACTAATTACAACCGCCGGTTTTGTAATGTTTTTGTCCGGAAGCGGATAAATTTCTGCGGTATCGCCAAATTTCTTTCTAAGCTCTCTAATCTCGCCAAATTCCAGTACTCGCATCGGACATGCGTCAACACACGAAGGATTTTTGCCATCATCAATATAATCGTAACAGAGCGTGCACTTTGTCATTACACCTTTATCGGAATTGTATTGTGGCGAACCATAAGGGCACGCCCACTCGCAATATCTGCATCCGATACATTTTTTTTCATCAATTAGAACCACTCCGTCTTTGCGTTTATAAATTGCTTTGGAAGGACATACTCTTGCACATATCGGCTCTTCGCAATGGTTGCACGCCATAGAAATATTATATGCATAAACTTTATGAATCCATGCGCTTCCTTTTTTAATCCAATCGCCGCCGCTCACTTCGTAAACTCTCCGCCATAAAACCCCGCT
>JBBIHP010000024.1:0-28663 GCA_037446915.1 Ignavibacteria bacterium | reverse complement strand
AAAGCATACGGAGTTACATTCAATGCGCTGAAAGATGGTTACACCGGGGATTGGCTTCTTAATTACCGCGGCGGTTCGTTTATGTTCGATTATTCGGATCAACTCGCTTTAAAATGCCGATTAAAAGGTGTTTCGTTTTCTCAATTATCAAATGAAGAAGCGGTGCAATTATATGCGTTTGTTCAAAGTGAAGAACAGAACATGGATGTTGTCCGGCTCGAAAAAGCTCCTAATATTGCTGTTTACGTTCCGCCCGGTTTTCAACCATGGGACGATGCTGTTATGCTTGCACTCGATTATGCTGAAGTTAAGTACGATAAAATCTGGGTTGAAGAAATTTTACGAGGTGACCTCGAAAAATACGATTGGCTCCACTCTCACCACGAAGACTTCACCGGACAGTTTGGAAAGTTTTACGCATCATTCAGCGGTGCGGCCTGGTATGTAGAACAGCAACTTCTATACGAAACAGAAGCTAAAAAACTGGGCTTCAAAAAAGTTTCCGATATGGAAAAAGCTGTTGTTGCTACTATTAAGAATTATGTCGGTCAGGGCGGCTTTTTATTTGCAATGTGCTCTGCTACCGATTCGTTTGATATAACTCTTTCTGCAATGAATGTTGATATAGTAGATCGCATGTACGATGGCGACCCGCCCGATCCTGATGCGCAGGACAAATTAGATTATCCAAATACTTTTGCATTCGAGAATTTTAAACTGGAGATGAATCCTCTAATTTATGAATACAGCGATATTGATATTCAACCGCTTGAGGTTGGCGACCAGCGAAATGATTATTTCACATTGTTCGACTTCTCTGCTAAATACGATCCGGTTCCTACAATGTTAACACAGAACCATGTTAATATAATTCCGGGCTTTATGGGTCAGACCACAATGTACAGGAAGAAGCTTATTAAGAACTCTGTTTACATTTTAGGTGAGCGTGCCGGAACTGACCAGGTTAAATATATTCACGGTAACTACGGTAGAGGAACGTTTACATTTTACGGCGGACACGATCCGGAAGACTATCAGCATGCTGTTGGAGATCCTCCAACGGATTTAAGTTTATTTAAAAACTCTACCGGTTACAGATTAATACTTAACAACATTCTATTCCCGGCTGCAAAAAAGAAGGAGCAGAAAACGTAGTCTGGATACTGGATTCAAGATGCTGGATAAATAAAAATATCCGGTATCTAGCATCAAATATCCAGCCGCAAGCTGAATCCATTTACAAATTTTAGCATCTAACAGGTCGGTATGAAATATCTAAGATTCAAAAACAGTAATGAACAGGTTCCGATAGGCAAAATTGTATGTGTCGGAAGAAATTACGCAGAGCACGCAAAAGAATTAGGAAATGAAATTCCGGAGTTTCCGTTAATATTTTTAAAACCGGCGTCGAATGTGATTTTTTCTGGAGAAGACGTAATTCACCCCGATTACTCGAACAATCTTCAATATGAGGTTGAACTTGTTTTGTACATAGACAAAGACGTTAAGAATGCAGATGATAAATCAGCTGAAGATTCTATTGGCGGTTATACTGTCGGGCTGGATATGACATTACGCGATTTGCAATTTGAGCTGAAGAAAAAAGGAGAGCCGTGGACTCTTGCAAAATGTTTCGATACAGCCGCTGTTTTATCTGAGGTAATTTTAAAGAGCGATTATAAACTCAAAGGAGATGAAAATATTAATCTGTCTGTTAATGGAACAGTTAAACAAAATTCTGATTTATCAAAAATGATTTTTTCACCAGTTGAAATAATAAAATATATATCGGCGCGAATGAAGCTTGAAAAAGGGGATTTGATTTTTACAGGTACACCCGAGGGAGTTGGAAGAGTTGTGCCCGGTGATAGAATTGAAGGATCAATCGAAAACATTGCAAAAATATCAACACAAATTTCTAAATAAGGAGTAATCTATGCCTATCTTCGAATACAAATGTAACGACTGCGGTAAAAAATTTGATGTGCTTCATAAGTCATCTACAAATCTGGAAGAAGTAATTTGTCCGGATTGCCAGTCGAAAAATTCTAAAAAACTTCTTTCGTCGTTCAGTGCATCAATGGGAAGTTCATCAAGCTACAGCGGAAGTTCGTGTTCCGATGGAAGCTGCAGCGTTCCTTCCTATGGCGGATGCTCAACCGGAATGTGCGGATTGAATTAATGTTTTAAGATGGGGCGGTAATGCAACTAACCGCCCTCTATACAACTCGATTAGTTATACGTATTTAGAAAAGAATATTCTTTTGCATAGAACAACATCTGTTCGGTAAAATCCTCGGGATATTCAATCTTAACATCAATAATCTTTTCGCCTTCCATAACCGGCACCAACTTAGGATTAATAAATCCGGCATACGGGGCAATATTAAGCTTTTTATATCGTTCTAAAACTTCTTTATGAATTTCCTGATCAACCTTAACACCGTAGTTCTCAATAAAATTTTTACCAGCTTCGTAATCGCCCTCAGATTTTATTCTCTGAATTTCCCGAAGCAACTGACCGAATAAATTCCTCAGCTTATCATAATCATTAATTACAAAATATGTTTTGCCGTCTTTTTCTTTTTTCTCAATTATATTCTCCGGTTTACCTTTTTCGTAAACCCATTTAGAGATTGCCTGACGGTTACGCATATGCGCCTGTTCAATATTTGCACCCGGTTCAATTCTTGCAAGTTGAGTCATCAATCCATTTCTAATGTATCCATCATATTCAGTTTTACCGGTTTCAAGCGAAGGCATAACGCCGATATCGACAAGTTTTTGATCCATTATAAAATAGAGTGCAACAAGATCGGCTCTGGTCTCTTCAAGTGATGATGCATAGTTCTTCAATGTTTCGTTAGGCTGTCCAACGCCGGGATTTAACTGACCGCTACCATGACCAATTACTTCGTGCATATCGGTGTGAAGATCGCTTGCAAGAGCGCCATATTTTTTTGCACGGTCAATCTCTTCCTGAGAGTAAGCAAACTCTTCAAGTAACCCGCTTGTTTCTGCTGCTTTGTTATACGAGTAAACTATGTTGCCAAGGTTAACCGACTTAGAACCATATTCTTTTCTTATCCAGTCAGCATTCGGTAAATTTATTCCGATCGGAGTAGAAGGTGATGCATCCCCTGATTCAACAACAACGGTAATAACCTTTGCAGATATTCCGGTTACATTTTTCTTTTTGTGTTCCGGCATAATTGAGGAATTATCTTCGAACCATTGTGCATTATCGCTAATAGCTTTTATTCTTTTGGTTGCATCAAGATCTTTGAAAGACAATACCGATTCATAATTAGCACGGTAACCGAGAGGGTCGTTATATGTTTCAATAAAACCGTTAACTATATCAATAAAGGAATTGGAATCTTTTACCCACTCAATATTATACTCGTCCCATTTTTTTAAGTCGCCGGTTTCGTAAAACTCTATCAACAGCTCAAGCGTTTTTTTCTGCTGATCGCTTTCTGTGTAATCGAGTGCTTTACGCAGCCAGAAAACTATCTTCTGAATTGCCGCATTATACATTCCGCGCCACTTCCAGGTTTTCTCTAGTAACTGTCCATTCTCTTTGATTAATTTGGAATTAAGTCCATACGATATTGGCTGGGGGTCATTCGGGTTTACAATCTTAGCATAAAAACTTTCAACTTCCTTTTGAGTTACTCCTTCGTAAAAATTAACGGCGGAGGTTTTTACAAGATCTGCTTTAGAATCCTGGTTAACTTTTAAGGGATCAACCTTCGGATCAAATAGTATTGGTAAAAGTTTATTAATTAAGTCATCAATCATTTCACCGCTTTGAAGTGGTAATGAATATTCATCCGATCCGGCAATTAATTGACGGAAATATTCTTTAGAAAATTCCGGTGTGAATTTTTTATTGGAATAATGATGATGAATGCCGTTGGAGAACCAGACACGTTTTGTGTATTCCATAAATTTTGAAAACTCGGGAGTAGTTCTATCCCCGCTATATGTTTTTACAATTCCTTCTAATGTTCTTCTTATATACAAATTGTGTTTGTAGTTCTGATCCCATATAATATCTCTTCCGGAAAGTGCTGCTTGATAGAGATAATAAAGAAGCGTCTTTTGGCGTAATGTTAAGTCTTCAAATCCCGGAACATTGTAACGCTGAATTCGTAAATCTGCAAATTGCTCGGTTACATACTTAAAATCGTCTTGCTTCTGTTCGGATGAGCAGTTCATAATAAATAATCCCATAATAATTATTGAAAATAAAACAGATAATTTTTTCATAATTGTTCCAAAATGTTTTCTAATGATTAAATTAGGCGGTGCAAAATATAATTTTTGATTAAGCTAAACAATGAATTAACACCTACATTTATTTGTCATGAATATCCAGATAATAGGAACAAAAAGCTGCAGCGATACAAGAAAAGCTGAGCGGTATTTTAAGGAAAGAAGAATTCCGTTTCATTTCCGCGATTTGAATGAAAAAGGATTGGCGAAAGGTGAGCTCGACAATATCTCAAGAAAAATTTCTCTTGAAGATCTGATTGATAAAGAAGGAAAACAATATAAGAAACGGAATATGCAATACATGCGTTTTGATATTGAGGAAGAACTGCTGAATGATCCGCTACTGCTTAGAACACCAATTATTAGAAACGGTGGCGAGGTTACAATCGGGTATCAGCCGGATACCTGGGAAAAATGGATTGAAGAGAAGAATTAAAAATTATTGAGCAGAATATTTCTTTTCTTAAACTCATCAACTAAATCATTGTATGAATTAAATTGAATTCCGTCCCAGCCACAAGCTTTTGCACCGTCAACATATTCTTGAATATCATCAATAAACAAATGTTCGCTTGATGGCTTCATGGTAAAATTTTCTACAGCTCTGTAGATTGTTTCTTCGGGTTTAATTGCGCCGACTTCGTGCGAAAGAAAAAGTTTATCGAAATAATTTAAGAAGGAATAATGCTGGTAACCGTATTCTTTATGTATCTCATTTGTATTGGAGAGTAAGCAAAGCGTATAATGTTCTTTAAGTTGCGGAAGCAAATCAATTACATCGTTATTGAGTGTGAAAATGTCGGAAAATATTTTACAGAATTCATCGCCCGTTACTTTTCCCTCGAGCCATTCGATCATTTGTGCAAGATACTGATTACGTGTTAACTCCCCTTTTTCGAATGAACGGTGGATATGATAATTTTCTTTATACAATTGGACAAACCGGTTTCCCAATCCGGTTTTAATGTTATTAAAGTATTCAATTGGTTTTGTGTAATCGAAAGGGATTAATACATTCCCCAGATCAAAAACTATAACAGAGTATTTCATTCGATCCTTATTTGAAAATTACCTGATGCAAAGATAACAAAACACTAAATGAACCGATTATTAATTCCAATAAAAATGCCGCTCCGGTAATCCGGAACGGCATTGTTTGATATACTTATTAGAATAATTCTTACTTCATCAATATCATCTTCTTGCTGATGTTTACATTGTTGCCTACCAACTTATAAATGTAAACACCTGATGATAATTTGCTTCCATCAAAGCTGACCGTGTATTCTCCGGCTCTCTTTTCTTCATTTACAAGCTGTGCTACTTCTCTGCCAAGCATATCATATACCTTTAAGCTGATTTGTTCATCTTGAGGAATCTGGTAACGGATTGTTGTTGATGGATTGAAAGGGTTGGGATAATTGTCGATCGTGTAATCTATGGGTTTCATTTCTGTTGCAATTTTACCGCCTTCGGTTTCTCCCTTTATATAATAATCCATTTCTCCTAACTGTATCCGGCTATGAAGAGCCAATTCATCTTCGGGATATTTTTCTACCAACCCCCTAAAATATTCTTTCCCTTTCTCTGTTTTGTTTAATTGATAACTATATAGCATACCCATATTATATGTTGACCATTTATACAATTGCCCGTTTGATGAATAGCTGTTTCGGATTATTTCATAATTCTCAACGGCTCTCTCATAATCTTTTTCAGATAGTAGTATTATATTCTCTGCATTTAAGCTGTATCCATATAGCTCATTTTCTCTTTTTATCTGACTTCGGATTTCTTTATTCAAATATTCTGTAAAATCTTTTCTGTTTGTTTTGATATAGCACTTTGCTAATCTGCCAAGTATAAATCCCTTTTTGCCCGTGGTTTATTTTCTTTCAGCTTCTCTTTATAGTTTCTTATGGCTTCTTCATATCTGCCTTCTTTTTCTTTCTCTAATATTTCTATTATTTCTTTATCAATTGCTGGTCCGCTGGATATCATTCCGTTGCTTGATAGATTGGAGGTCTTCATTAAAGGGCAATTATTCGGGTCACTTCTCAGATTATTTGGGTCTGCATCAACCGTTGAATAATATTGTATCCAAAAATCTGCTTGAGTCCAATATGGGTACTCTGTATGATTCCACCAGGTGTTCTCTGCATTTACTAAACTATACATAAGAGCATATACTTCCTGGTTTGTATTATTATGAACACAATTATTTCCATTGCTTATGTAGGTTACGCTTTCGTAACCGCTCTGAACTCCATAGTTATTGTTTCTTATTACGTTGTTTCCCTGTCCGTTGTAAGTTAGATAAACGTCGCTATCAAAGCTCGATAATCCGTATGATGACTGGCCTGTTATGATGTTTCTTAAAAGCGTGCTGGTTGTTTGCTGACAATAAATACCAACATTTCCATTTGTTATTGTATTATTGTTTATAACAATATTAGATGGAGAATTGTAAAGGTGAATTCCATAATTGGCATAACTAATATCACAATATTGAACAGAGCCGCTTGAGCCGCTGTTGAACTTTATACCGCCCCATGTTCCTGATGTGCCGCTGCGTGTGAATGTTATTCTGTTAGTCGAGTTACCTACTGCGTTCAGTGTGCCGTTGACGATGAGCGATGCGCCGATTGCAAAATTTAATGTTACCCCGGGATTAACTTGTAAAACAACACCGTTTGAAATAATTAGATTATTGCTTATTGAATAATTTCCATTACTTACAAGTATTGTTTGACCTGACTGAGCAAAGCTTATAGCTTGCTCAATTGTAGTAAATATTTGAGGTACGCGTAAAGTTGCTCCATATAAATAATTCAATCCATCCATATCACCCTGTGCTAAATTTCTTATACCAAGATTCGGACTTTCCGCTTCTGATTTAAAATACGCCTCCCATAATGGCGCTGTCATCATAGTGGGGGCATTATCCATACATGGGTCTGATTCATTTAGCCCTAAAAAATGCCCAATTTCATGTGTAGCAATACTTTGAATGTCCATTATCTTTGAATCAAAAACAAGAGTTCCATCTGTCCACTCGTAATACCTATCATTAAACCAAATATCAACGTTGGTTAATACACCTGTGTAATTGTTTCCATACGTAGTTAATGATGCGATGACATATGCACTAACGTTTATATCATTATTCCAATAGAGAACACTCTTGTTGTCATTGGCATTTGTAGCATTATCAAAACCACCATAAACAAATGATATTGTTGCTGGTTCTACATTTTGCCAACTAGCAAATGCTCTACCAATCGCATTAGCTTCAACTGTATGAGGTGAAGAGAAAAATCTTGAACCATTTACATTTACATAAAACATTACTGAGGAAGTTGTCCAATGCCTTACTGCGTTTGCACTTGAATACCATAAATTATAACATTGTGCAGAAATACTTTTATACAGTATTAAATTGAGTGGTACTAATAAAAAAAGACATTTAATAAAATTCTTCATAATTTATCTCCGCTCATCTAAATATACTTTCTAATTTCTACTAAAATTTCATCGAGATACTGTGGTATAAAACCGTTCTTTTTTCCTACTAGTGTAATTCCTTCAAGATTTCGCTCTAACAAATTTCTGTTATTAATACTTTTAGAGTAAATTCGAAATTTACCTTGACATAACGCAACAACAAAATATGTAGCTGAGGGAATGGTTTTATTTTTTACTAAAAACAGTAAAACTTCTTCGTTTTGATGAAATCTTGCTTCTCCCATTGCCGTTGCCGTAACGTCACCAATAGTTCCTCCAGGAACCTCAACTACAAGGTTTTTTAATTCTTGATCTCCTTTTATTACATTATTAATCGATACTGTCACATATGTCATTATCATTTTTCCATCGCGAGACCAACGGCTTTCAATTAACTCAACCCTTCCCATCACTATTAGATTCGCTTCTTTTGTCATTTCTTTAATTGTAGCTTCTCTCATAATCGTTGCTTGCATAATAGTTCCATAAGCAAGTAATAAAAAAACTAATTTCAATTTTCTTAATTGTCTCATGTTTAGTTCTCCGAATAAAAATATCATTTAATTAATAACAATTTTTTAGACTCGAAATTAGAGTCTAAAATGATTGAATAAAAGTATACTCCACTTGGTAATTTAGATCCGTCAAATATCGTTTCATGGTTACCCGGTAATTTATACTCTTTTACTAAAGTCACTACTTCCTGTCCCAATAGATTATAAAGTATTAAATTAACGTAACTTTCTTTTTCTAAATAATATTTAATATGTGCTATTGGATTTGCTGGATTGGGGTAACAATCTTCAAGAATGGATTTTTTTTTAACCCTTTTTTCGCTGTGAATACTTACAATGTTATCATCATATTTCCAGATAGAGCCTTCTACACCAACGGCCCAACCGTTGTGATTATCAAAGAAATATATTGAACACAGACCTTTTGCAGATTGTATTCTAGTTGCATTCCAAAAGATTCCGCCGTTAATTGTTCGGTAAATTGTATCGTTCGTTGCAACCCAGATATTGTTTGAATCTACAACTGCTAAACTACGATAATAATCACTCCATGATAATTCACCACGCTGAATTCTTATATCGGTCCATGTTAATCCTCCATTATTAGTATATAATATACCCCTGGCATTTGGAGAGAAACCTAAAACCCATCCAGATTTTTGATTTAAAAAATGAACATCTACTAGTGGACCTGGTCTTGTGAAATCTGATAAATTCTGCCATGTTATACCACCATCGGTGGTGTGTAATATTCTGTGTGGTTCTAAATTATCAAATAGACTTCTTGCGCCAACAACCCAACCTACTTTTTCATTTATAAAATGTACTGCCCTAAACGAGCCGGCAGTACTATCAATCATTTTTTTCCATATTAAACCCGAGTCTGTGGTCTTAAGAATAGTTCCATTAAATAACTCGCCACCAACAGCCCACCCAATTTTTGTATTTATGAAAAAAACATTTGAAAGATAAAGATTAGTCCCGCTGGATTGAATCGCCCAAGTTTTTCCACCGTCGGTACTTTTTATTATTCTTCCGCCACTGCCAACAGAGTAGCCATTTAATGAATCAACAAAAAATACGGAACGTAAATTAACAATAGTACCGCTCTCTTGTTGTAGCCATGTCTTTCCTGAATCTGTTGTGCGTAAGACAATCCCGTTGTTTCCCACCACCCAGCCCTTCATTTTATCAATGAAAAATACATCAAAGAGGGCTTCAGCTGTTGGGGTGTGCTGCAATTTCCATTCTTGTGCTATTATTTTCACAATGGATAACAAGAGCAAACAAATAAGTAATTTTTTTGTTCTCATTGCTATATTTTTTAATTATTTATAACTATAAAAAATAATCCCTTCCAACTTCAACCTGGAAGGTTAGCTAAATGCTGGTTCTAATGTTTATGTCTCTTTCATTTTTCCCCCCTTTATTTGTTATTAAATTATTTTGCTGAGTATTACAGGTATGCCGGTTGTTTGGTGCGGTCGCAAGAGAGATAAACTGAGAAGTTGTTCGGTAATATTTAATTTCCGGAGGTTCAGATATACTCCGTTATATTCTCACTTCAAATCTATACTTAATTTTTTAAAAGTCAATTGAATTCTAACTACACATATTCAAAACTTGCAAAATTTTTGCTGCATCTTGTTCCGGCGAGCAGATAAAATAGATATTTAATCAAATTCACTTACACTCAAATTTATCTTTAAAATAAAAAGAGGTTGTTTCAAAAGTAATTGTTCTATAAAAAAATCCGCGAATATCTGTTAAATCGTCTTTATCCGTGGTCTATTTTATAATACATTATTACTTTTGAGACGACCTCTCATTAGTAAGGCTATAGTTGCCGTATTATTTACTCATTCCCAATTCTTCTGAAGGTGTTACGGATTGCGGTTTTTTCTTTACAAAAAATCCTGCAGCCTTTTTAAAACGCACGGGTATCGATATGCGTAATTCTTCAACTTTTGTATAAACAATCGGAACAACAATAAGTGTAAGAAAGAGCGAGCTTGTTAATCCGCCAATCAACGCCCATGCAAGTCCTGATTTCCATTCGGCACCGGGGCTGGTTGATAACGCGATCGGCATCATTCCAAAGATCATTGTTAATGTTGTCATAAAGATTGGACGAATTCTCATTCTTCCGGCATCAAGAAGAGCTTCTATAACACCTTCGCCCTGAGACCTCATTACATTAGTTCTATCTACAAGAAGAATTGCATTCTTTGCTACAAGTCCTGTCAACATTATTATTCCGAGAATTGTAAATATGTTAAGCGCCTTCATCATCAACGCCAACGCAACAAGAGCACCTATCATTGCAAGCGGTATCGAAAACAAAATTATAAACGGATAAACGAATGAATCATACAATGCAACCATTACCATGTAAGTAAACAATATGGCCGCAAGCAATGCTAAGCCAAGACTTGCAAACGATTCTCTCTGGTTCTTTACATCGCCCTGAAAACTATAAGTAACGCCCGGCGGAAAATTATATGATTTCAATTCCTTGTCAATCTGTGCAGAAATTGTTCCGGTTGTTACTCCGGTTTGAACCTGTGAATAAAGTGTAACCGCGGAACTCCGCGCCTCTCTTTGTAGCTTTGTAGGACCGGTAGAGCGGTAAATGTTTGCAAACTGTTTTAAGTAAATCTGCTGACCTTTACGATTTACAAAACTTATATTGCCAAGGTCTTCTGTTCTAGAGCGGTCGAATTTATCCAGAATTATTCTAACATCATATTCAGTGTTGTTTTCCTCAAGCTTAACTTCATCATTACCTGTTAGCGCAACCTGTAATGCCTGACCAACCTCTGCAATTGTAAGACCGAAGCTTGTTAATTTTCTTCTGTCTATATCAACACGTGTTTCGGGATTTCCCTGTTCTGCAGATAAACGAACATCTGCTGTACCGGGAATCTTCTTTACAATATTTTGAATATCGTTTGCTGCTTTTACAACTTCATTATAATCGGGACCATTAATTACCATTTGAACAGGGGTCTGGTTGGCAACACCAAAAATACCAACAGGATTTACACGAACCTTAACACCGGGGATTTGCTGTGCTAATCTTTTAATTTCATTCCCAACTTCATCTGTAGATCTCTTCCGTTGATTCTTTGGAAGCAGAGTTACTGTAATTTCCGATGAGTTGCTGGATGAAAATCCGATGAGCCCTTCGTTTGATGCGCCGACATTAGAATACATTCTTTCAACTTCGGGCATGTCGCCGATTTTATTTTCAATTAATTGTGTTACACGATTTGTTTCTTCAATAGTAGAACCTGGTGCTAACTCTAATGTAACAGCAAATTCACCGCGGTCCGTTTGAGTCATAAATTCGGCACCTATAAATCCAAACGGGATTAACGCGAAGCTTGCTATGAACAACATAATTGTCATTATAGCAATCTTTCCCCTGTTTTTGAATGACCACTTTAATAATTCAATATAATATTCGGTGAACTCTTTAAATTTCTTTTCGAACCAGATTGCAAATTTACCGAGTAATGTGTTCTTGGTTAATCTCTCCAATTTTGCGAATCGGGAAGCAAGCATCGGTGTAACAGTAAAAGAAACTAATAAACTCATTAATGTTGAAGAAACTACAACGAGCGAGAATTCTCTTAGAATGTTACCGACAATTCCTCCTACTAACGTAAGGGGCAGGAATACAGCAACATCAACAAATGTAATTGCAAGAGCGGCAAAACCGATTTCATTTCTTCCCCTTAATGCAGCTAATTTACTCTCTTCTCCTTTTTCAAGATGATGGTAAATGTTTTCGAGAACTACGATCGAGTCGTCCACCAGAATTCCCACTACAAGAGAAAGCCCAAGAAGCACCATCAGGTTTAATGTAAGTCCGAAAGCCCAGATTGCAATAAATGTAGATATGAGTGATGTGGGAATTGCAACTAACACTATTAACGAATTACGAATGCTGTGCAAAAACATTAACATCACAATTGAAACCAGAACAACAGCTAAAGCTAAATCCTCTTTAACCGCATCAACAGCATCTATTGTAAAAAGAGATCCGTCCTGTGCTATTTCAAACTTTACATTATTGTTCTCATAATTACTTTCCATTTTTTTTATTTCGGCTCTTACAAGTCTTGCAACTTCAACCGAGTTTGCATCGGATTGTTTTTGAAGTATAATTCCGATTGTATTTCTGAAATTAATTCGCGTAATATTTGAATAATCTTTTATTCCGTCTTCAACCTCGGCAACATCAGAAAGTTTTATCTCTCCGCCCATTCTCGATTCACCCAGACTTAGATTTTTCAGATCATCGACCGATCTTAATTTACCGGCAACTCTTATTATATATTGTCCATCGGTGTCCTTAATTTTTCCAGTGGGAAAATCGAGGTTGGATGCTTTAATAATCTGTGTTACCTGTGTAATAGATAATCCATATGAACGAAGTTTTTGAAGATCGAGGTTTACTTTTATTTCACGTTCTTCACCGCCAACAAGTGCCACCTGACCAACACCGGGCACTCTGGATAGCTGAGGCTGTATTCTATCTTTAACAAACTGATATAATGTGCGTGAATCCATATCCGCTGAAACACCCATTCGTAAAACGGGAATTTCATCAAGAGCAAGTTTTGAAACTGTTGGAGTTCTTGCAGTTGTAGGTAATTTTGCAGCAACGCCACCAACCTTGCGCTGTGCATCCTGCAATGAGAAATCTGTGTTGGCATTCTGCATTAATTCAACAACAACGAATGAAACTCCTTCCATTGATGTTGAACGGATATCAGAAACTTTATCCATACCCGAAACTGCATCTTCAATCAGCTTGGTTACGCTGGATTCCACTTCGTTTGGCGAAGCACCCGGATAGATTGTAGTAATTGTTAAAACCGGGGCGGAAATCTTTGGCAATAGCTCGTATTTTAACTGCTGGAATGCAAAGAGACCCAGTATAATGAATGCCGAGAAAACCACTATAACAAGCGATGGTCTTTTTATTGATAATTCTGTAATAGTCATTTTAATTTTCCTTTATCTTTAATCACACTACTTGATAACAGTTACCGGAGTATTTTCTACTATATTATTTTGTCCGTTAACAACTATTTCTTCACCCACAGATAATCCTTGCAGAACTTCAATTGAGGTTCCGGCTTCTCTACCAACAACAATATTTTTGAGTTTTGCAATTCCGTTTTCCACAACAAAAATCTGCGCTTGTTTTACACTTCCTAATAATGCTTCGCGTGGAATTACAATTGATCTTCTTTCTTTTAATGATGTGAATTCAACTCTTGCAAACATTCCGGCTTTAAGAGGATTCTTTGCTTCATTAAATAAAGTAACTTCAACAGGATAAGTATGAATTTCGTCGGCTTTGTAGCTTACAGATTCAATTCTTCCCTTAAACACTTTTCCCGGATAAACATCAACAGTAATTGAAACGGGATCGTTAAGTTTTAGAGCGAAGACATCTTTCTCAGCAACATTCAATTTCACTTTTAGTTTGGATATATCAACAATGTTTGCCACTAATGTTGCTTGTGGCGCACCCTGAACCATTGAACCTACATCAACATATCTTGCTGTAACATATCCGGAAATAGGTGTTTTAATTTGTGTGTCGTTGTACTGTCTTTTAGCTACAATATATTGAGCTTCAGCAAGTGAGAATCCAAGCTTTGCCTGATCAAGCTGCGAATCGGAAGCAGATTTCTCTTTATACAATTGCTGGAATCTTTCATAATCTTTTTTTGCTTTTTCATAATTTGCTTCGGCGCTCATAAGAGCTGCTTTCTTAAGCTCGTCGTCAATCTGAAAGAGAACCGAGCCGGCTTGTTTATAATCGCCAACTTTTGCAAACACAGCTGTAACTCTGCCGGCAGTCTCAGAAATTATATTAACATCATTGTTGGCTGTTATAGTGCCAACAAGACTGAAGGATTCCGATAGTTCTTTAACGACAGCTTTTTCAACTTTTACATAATAGACGTCTTTAATTCCGCCTACATTTGCCGCCGACATTTTCTTTTTATTTATAAAAAGGATGGATGCAATTATCAGTATTAACACTGTAGCTGCAACAATCAATTTCCAGTTTTTCATTTTTATTTCTCCCTATTAATCTTCTTATTTACCTAATGATTTTTCTAATTTTGCTTTAGCAAGTTCATGATCAACAACCGATGTTGTAAAATTGGTCTTTGCACTTATAAGTGCAGTTTCTGCATCAATTAAATCGGAGCTTGTAGCCAGCCCGTTCTTAAATTTTTGCGATGTTACTCTCATATTTTCTTCTGCCTGACTTACAATCAGTTTTGCAATTTCAATTTTTTTGTTCGCCTGGGATAGACTAAGGTAGTTCTGTGTTACTTCCAGAGTAATTCCGTCTTTAATAAGCCCCATACCGTCAACCGCCTGAGCTAATTGTGCCTCTGCCTGGTCTGTTTGATGTTTTGTAGTAAGCCAGTCCCAGACATTCATACTCAGGTTTATTCCAGCGTCCCACGTTCCGTCGAATCTGTTCTGAGTAGGCAATATTCTCTGGTTCGGTTTTGAATAATAATAGTTGGCATACAAACTTAACTGTGGATACCAGGAGGATTTTGCAAGTGTTACGCCGGCTTCGCTTGCTTTTACTCTTGAATCAGCCGCTTTTATTTCGGGTCTGTTCCCCACAGCCGAATCAATCAGTTTAGAAAGATCTTCGGTTCTGTACTCATTTAAGTTAACATCAGAAGCAATTTCAATTTGCGTATTGAGCGATAAACCGATTGCGCTGTTCAACGCAGTCATAGAAAGTTTTACTGCATTTTCAGCTTCGAGCTGCTGGTAAATTGCATTAGATAACTGTACCTCTATTTTAAGAATATCATTCCTGGTTAGCATACCCGCTTTTTCAAGATTCTTGGCATCTTCAACGTGTGCTTTAATTTGTGCAACGGTTTCATCCATTACTTTTTTGAATTGCATTGCTTTAAAAACTCCCCAGTAGGAATTTTTTATATTAAAAAGAAGCTCATTTCTATCTTTATTAAACTCTTCCTTTACAGCATTGGAGAGCTCCTCATTCAAATTAACATTTTCTACAAGCCGGAATCCTGTAAAGAGCGGTTGAAACACTGAAAACTGAACAGAATAATTATCAAAAATTCCCGGTGCAATAGGGAAAGAACCGAAAGGAGTATTTATTATAAAAGGATCGACTTCGCTTAATCTTCTATAACCGGCATTAAGTTTTAATGATGGCAAGCGATTTGCACCAACCTCCTTTACTTTTGCTTCAGCACCTTTAACTTTCATTAAAGAAGAATGAAGCTGTTTACTGTTTTGCAATCCAATTTCTATTGCCCTGTCTAGTGTTAAAGATAATTTTTCCTGTGCATTTATAACATTAACTGCTAATAACAAGAACAGGACCAAAGCGATTCTGACAATATTTTTTGAAATCATAATTTTATATCTCCGTTATTTTCTTTCATAATTCCTGAATCGATATATTTTTTTCTTCCCTCTTCAGAAAAGATTCCTTCGAAAAAGATTTTGATTATATCGTTATATGCTTCGTTAACAGTAATTGGAAGCTGCGATAAAGTTTCAAGATTTAGCATTGCATGAATGGCAGAAAAATATAAGTTAACCGCAACATCACTATTAAAATCTTTTCTGAACACTCCGCTTTCTTTTCCATGATTAATTAACTTGGCGAATGTTACATAAGCATTCTTCCTTCTGAATTCCTGTATTTCATTCCAAACTTCCGGCTGTGTTTTAACCAGATCCTGAATATTGGGATGAGATAATTTTGAAAAATGTGAGGTGACAAAACTTAAAAAGTTTTTTAGCTTGGTTATAAATTCTGTTGATTTATCTTCAATTAATTCTTCAACATAAGTTTCAACAGCACATTTTTTTGTTCTGATTATTTCTCTAAGTATATGTTCCTTATTTTCAAAATGTTTATACAGAGTTTTCTTGCTCATAGATAGCGTAGAGGCAATCTCTTCCATCGTAACTTTAGAAAAACCAAACTGATAGAACATTTCTTCGGTAGTTTTAAGAATCCTCTGTTTTACTTCTTCACTATATGCCATACTTCCTCAATTAGAATTACAAATACAGAACACCGGACCTCTTATTTTAGTTCCGGCGGAAACAATAATTGTATAAGTCGTTTCCAAACTTAATGAAGTTCCGCCATTTAACAATTTTTTTTCTTTGAAAACAATAAAAAAGCCGCATTTTTCAATGCGGCTCTATTTTTTTTACTCGAGAGGTATCGGTTATTTCACTTCGAACACAGAATCCAGAATGCCGGTATTAATTTCATAAGATGTTACTGTAAGCTCTATTGATTGTGGGCCCATATTCTGATTCAATTTGAATGGATATTTAACTCCCTGAACTTCGCGGTAATCATCCATGTCTGTTGTCTGGTTGAATGTTCCTTGAGCTGTAGAAACAGAACTTGCGGTTCTTATCAATAAACCTGACTCAACTGAATAATAAGCAAAACTCTTTTTACCGTTTGGAGGCGTAAAAGTGATTTTATAAGTATCTTTTCCGTTAATGTTTTCCATTCCCGTTAACTCGTACTTAACTCCTCTTTCATCATATGTAAGCATACTGTGGAGAGAATTATCTTTAAAATCTTCAATTTGTTCATTGGAAAAATCGTTTCGCTGCCCCATTCCTTCTGAATAACCTTTTGTTCCATCGAATACGGTTTTTTGCTGAAAGACCCCGGCATCAAGAACCTGATATAATTTATTAGGTTCTTTCTGCTTCATACTAATAGTAATATTTATTCCCTGAACAGTGCCGGTCATTATAGTTGTTTTATCCTGCACTTTAAGAAGGTTTTCTTTTCCACCAATTGCTTCAACGTATTTATCGATAATACTTTTAGCAGTAACTCCGGCCGGAATCTTTTTAGCAGATGGATCAAACGGATTACCGTTGGGATCATAATAATCAACTTTATTGCTAACGCTGAATTTGGAAATATTTTTAGCAATTTCATCTCCATTACCAACAACAATAACATGAAGGTTATTCGGCTTAATATATTTCTTTGCTGTTGCTAGAATTTCATCCGCAGTAAGCGCATTCAGATTCTTTAAATAATTTTTATAGTAGTCTTTTGGAAGATTATAACGGGCAGTGTTAATTGCAAAGCGTGCAATTGTTTCCGGCGATTCAAGTCCTCTAACAAAACTACCCGATAATAGATTTTTTGCTTTCTGAAGTTCATCATCGCCGACTTTTTCATTTCTTATTTTTTTCATCTCATTAATAATTTCTGAAATAGCGCTATCCGTAACGCTTGTTCTAACCTGTGTAGATGCAGAGAAATTTCCAATTAGCCGATCCGGACTCATACTTGAATAAGCGCCATAAGTATAAGCTTTAGATTCCCTAAGGTTCATAAATAATCTACCCGTAGCACTGCCGCCAAGTATAAGATTAACTACGCTTGCTTTAATTGCATCTTCGCTTCCAATCTGTAATTCAACAGGATAACCAATTGCAATTACCGACTGAACCGAATTAGCTCTATCAACTAAAGAAACTTTGCTTACAACGGGAGCTTTAGGAGTTGTATAGGACTTTTTGGGAACGTCCTTCTTTTCCCATTTAGCTAAATATTTCTCAATCAGTTGTTTTGCTTTAGCTTTATTGATGTCTCCTACAATTGCAAGATAACCAACGTTGGGACGGAAATATGTTGCATAGTAATTCTGGCACATTTCCAGTGTAAAGCTTTTAACTGTTTCTTCGGTTTCAAGTTCTCCATAAGGATGCTCTTTACCATACATTATAGCTTGCTGTACTCTTTGAGATATTGAATTGGGATCGTCCTTGGTTGTTGCTAATGCAGATAACATTTGCTTTTTAATTTTATCCAGTTCTTCTTGCTTAAAAACAGAATTAAGAATAATGTCGCTCACAATTTCCATCAGTTTTTCTTTATTGCGTTCCAGACCCGAAGCAAAAATACTTGTAGCAGATGTTGATAGAGTCGCACCTAGCAGATCAATTTCCTTATCGAGCTGATCTTTAGTCCGTTTTTTAGTACCGGTTCTTAAAAGGTCTCCTGTTGCAGAGATATAACCGGCGTTCCCCGTTTCTAATGACGGATCAACATCAAGAATTAAATTGAATGAAACTCTTGGCAATTTTCTGTTTTCAATTACAAATACTTTCAATCCGTTTTTGAGTTCGAAAGATTCGTAATTAGCAATTTTAATTTCGGAAGCTTGACCAGCCGGAGGTAATTTACTTCTATCAAGCTGACTAAACGCCGGTTGCGCAAATACAAATACCAGCATTAGTAATAATAACTTTTTCATTTTGTACTCCCTTTTATTCAAAATTTCTTTTAGTTTGATTCAGCGGGTTTTGGCAAATAGTAGAGAACAACCCTGTTTTCCTTTGTTAAATATTTATTTGCAACTCGTTTGATATCTTCCTTGGTAACCTTCATATAGCGCTGTATTTCCGAGTTAATCAAATCTGCATTACCGAAATAGACAAAATAATTTGCAAGCGATTCCGCAATACCACGCATTGTTGAATTACGTGATACAAACTGGGTTTCAATTTGATTCCGTACTTTCTGAAACTCGTCGTTGCTTATTAATTCCTTTTTAACTTTTTCAACTTCAGTGTCATATGCGGCTTCAAGATCTTCCGGTTTAACCCCAACATTTGTAAGACCATAAATTATAAACAGACCCGGATCTTCTAAAGCAAGAGGAATAGTTCCAACAAAAAATGCTTTCTGCTGCTTGTCTTTAATCTCTTTTGTTAATCGGGAGCTTTCTCCGCCAGACAGGACCTGTGTAAGCATATTCAATGCATAATAATCCGGCGTTCCCTGAGCTGGAATATGATATGCGTGTAATACTAAAGGAAGCTGAACTTTATCATACACAACTTCTCTTACTTCTGCTGTCTGCGGGGGTTCTACAACATTTGGTCTCTCTATCTTCTCTTTTCCGGTTGGAATTTCTCCAAAATATTTTTTAACAAGTTCTTTTGTCTTATTGATATCAATATCGCCGGCAATTGAAAGTGTTGCGTTCTGCGGTACGTAAAACTTTTTATAGAATGCAATAAACTCATCAAGTGTAGCCATATCAATGTATTGAGCAATTCCTATCGGAGTCCATCTATAAGGATGAACTTTATAAGCATTACTGAATAACTTTTCTAATAACGAGCCATAGGGACGGTTTTCGTAGCTCTGTTTTCTCTCCTCCTTTACAACTTTGCGCTGTGTTTCAACTCCTATACTATCAATCTTAAGATGAAGCATTCTTTCCGATTCCATATACAAACCAAGCTCCAATTGATGTGACGGCATAACCTGATAATAATAAGTTCTATCAAAAGAAGTATTGGCATTCAGTTCGCCACCGGCACCTTCAATAATTTTGAAGTACTCTCCCCGTTTAATATTTGGAGATCCTTCGAACATAAGATGCTCAAAGAAATGTGCAAATCCGGTTCTCTCCGGATCCTCATTCTTACTGCCCACGTGGTATAAAACGGCAACGGCTACAATTGGTGTGGAATTATCCTTGTGGAGAATTACGTTCAGTCCGTTATCAAGTTTATACTGAACAAAATCAATTTTCTTTGTTTGCCCGTTTGAAACAACAAATCCAAATACGAGAAACAAAATCATAATCCTTAGTTTCATTTGATTACCTTTTGTTTTTGATGGATATAATTTATTTAACCAGTAGAATAAATTACAGATGTGAAAAATTTTTCTATTTAAAATTATAGAAATATGCTTTAAAAAATGCATTTATTAGACGCATATAAAAACTATTTTGTTGTCTATATTTTTAAATGTTTTAAAATAATTAGTGCCGCTTAAATATAAATTATTTACGGCATTCAATTCTCCAGAACAAAATGCATTTCATTTAAGGGCAAAATTTCGTAATAATAACGGCGATTTAATGGAGTTTTAGAAGAATTAACGAATGATAAAAAAATTTACTGTTTTGCTTTTTATTTCATCTCTTTTTATTAAGGACACGATATTATTCGGCTCTCCCCAGCTATCAGCCAGTTTATATGATAATAAATTAAATGTTTCTTCTAACAAACGCGAAAGCAGTAATTTTTTAAATTTCAGTATCGAACCATTCTATGAAGTTAATAAAGTCCGATTTATTGTTACAATGGAATTACCCGGAGATAGATCCGGAGAAACAAAAATATTACTCCCTAATGAATTTTCGGGACAAAAAAACTTAGATGGAATAAAATTCTTAAAACCACTTTCCGATAACACAACTATTAGTAATACCGATAAACCTGAGATAAAAATTGTTCAGCACCCACCGGAATCAGTTATTAAACTCTATTACCAGGTTGAAGAAATAAGGGATGACGATGTTGAACTCGGAAACCATTATATGGTAATTCTCAACAAGTCATATTTTCATTTTCTTGGCGAAACATTTTTTATTCTTCCAATGTGGGATTGGTACAGCAACCTTAAAATATCAATATCGTGGAATCACATGCCGTTTACCTGGACTCTTTCAAATAGTTTTGGAATAAACGAAAAGGTTCAAAACATTACGGCCACTCTCTCTCAATTTTCTGGTTCTATTTTTACGGGCGGAGATTTTAGAATTTCTAAAAAGCAAGTCGGCGGCAATCCTGTTTATTTATCCATCCGAGGAAAATGGAATTTTGCCGATGATCAATTACTGGAACTTATAAAAGACATTTTTAGTATCGAACGGAATTTCTGGAACGATCACAACTTTCCATACCATATAATTACCGTAATACCTATTGACGGACGGGGAGATCAGGGAGGAACCGGTAGAACAAATGGGTATGCATTGTATTTATCCGGAGATCGAAAAATTGATTACCGTTTAAAAAGAATTTTAGCACACGAATCGTTTCATACATGGCTTGGAGATAAAATAAAATTTTCCGAACCGGAAGCTCTTGTTTACTGGTTCAAAGAAGGTTTCTGCGATTATTATACCCGCCTACTTTTACTAAGAGCTAATCTTATTACACTGGATGAATATGTAGATGAGTTTAATAATATTCTTTATGCATACCATACTTCTTCCGTTCGTAACGAGAAAAACGAAAGGATTGCAAGTGAATTCTGGACAAACAAAAATATCATGAAATTACCTTACATGAGGGGAGATATAATTGCCCATAATTTAAACGCGATAATTTATAAGAACAGCGGTGGGTCAAAATCGCTGGATGATTTTATGAGAGATATTTTTCAGAGATCTATTACAGAATCACTTGTTATTTCGAACGGGAGTTTAAGTGCATTAATAAGATTTTATGCCGGCGATAAAGCGCTATCCGATATAATGAAATGTGTAAACTCCGGCACAATACTCAGGAGCCGGCCTGATGCACTTGGTCCGTGTTTTGACATGGAAGTTGAATCTTTCAGAAAGTTATGGCTAATAGGTGAGTTGTTTGAAATCCCTACCTATAAATTAAAACCAGAGATTAATCCAAATAATAAAAAATGTCTTGAATGGTTTGGTATTTACTAAGCTCATCCCGAAAGTATTTTCTTTTTCTGTTTCCCCCCGACTTTATACTTTTTATTCAGAACGTTTTATTCATTCTAGAAATATATTGTAAGAATTAATTGCCATCGAATGATACGTTTGAAAATAGGGAAAGTTAAATCGGGTAGTAAAAAAATTTGAAAAGAGCGGGGTGTTTTAATTACACCCCGATTAATTATTTATCTCAGTTTTCCGGTAAGATAGTTCAGCAGCTGGTCTATTTTTACTCTTATTTGTTCCATCGAATCGCGTTCTCTAACTGTCACCGTTTCATCCTGGGTTGTTTGAGTATCAACTGTAATACAGAAAGGTGTTCCCGCTTCATCCATTCTACGGTATCTTCTGCCAATTGCGCCTTTATCATCATAAAAAATTCTTAAGAACGGTCTTAAATCAGCTTCAATTTTTCTGGCAATTTCCGGCATGCCGTCTTTATTTACCAATGGCAGCACTGCTGCTTTTATTGGTGCTAATTTAGGATGAAATCTTAATACGCTTCGTAATTCGCCGTTAACTTCTTCTTCGTAATATGAATCGATTAGAAAAGCCATGAATGAACGGCTGGCTCCTGCTGATGTTTCGATAATGAAGGGAATGTACTTCTCTTTCGATTCATCATCAAAATATAATTGGGACTTACCAGAAAATTGCTGGTGACGGCTTAAATCGAAATCTGTTCTGTTATGAATCCCCTCTATTTCTCCCCATCCGAATGGAAATTCGTATTCAATATCTGTTGCGTTCTTTGCATAGTGAGCAAGTTTTTCTTTCGGGTGATCGTGGAATCGGAGTTTAGATGGTGTCATCCCTAGCGATTTGAACCAGTCAATTCTTCTCTCTTTCCATTCCTCGTAAAACTCAGTATCGGTTCCGGGTTTACAAAAGTATTGCATTTCCATCTGTTCAAATTCACGCGTGCGGAAAAGAAAATTCTTTGTATTGATTTCATTGCGGAACGCCTTACCAATCTGTGCAATTCCAAACGGCACTTTCTGACGGCTTGAGTTGGCAACATTCAAGAAGTTTACAAAAATACCCTGAGCCGTTTCGGGACGAAGGTAAATAACATTGGCAGAATCATCTACCGGCCCCAAAAATGTTTTGAACATCAAATTAAATTTACGCGGTTGTGTAAAAGTACCTTTGTTGCCGCATTGCGGACAGTTTATTACACTTAGAAATTTTTCGGATTGATTCTGATCTTCGAGCAGCTCGTTTATTTTTTCTTCGAGAGATATTTCTTTTGTGTTAATTGCCGGATCAAACTCCTTAAGGAATTTTTCTTTATTTTTTTCCGATATCATTTCTGTCAGCGTATCGAGGCGGAATCTTGCTTTACATTGTTTACAATCGATCATCGGATCCGTAAAGTTTTCAACATGTCCGCTCGCTTCCCAAACGCGGGGATGCATAAGAATAGAAGCGTCCAGACCTTCTACATCGTCGCGGTAAGTCATGGCTTTCCACCATTCCTCTTTAATATTCTTCAGAAGTTCAACACCCAGCGGACCGTAATCCCAGCAACCGTTAAGACCACCGTATATTTCACTTGATTGAAAAACAAATCCTCTTCTTTTGGCAAGAGATACAATTTTTTCTACTGTTTCATTTTGACCTTTTGCGATGATACACCTCTAATTTTTGTGCGCAAATATAAGAAAAAGTGTTTAGATGTTAGAAATGTAAATTAGTCCTTATTAGAAAGGCAATACTCATTTAGGAATAGTAAAAACAAAAGTGCTTCCTTTACCCGGTTCGCTTTCAACTTTTATTTTACCTTTGTGGTAATTAACAAACTCCTTACATAAAATTAGACCGAGTCCGGTTCCTTTTTCACCCTGGGTTCCGTTAAAAGTACTAACCTCATTCAGCTTGAATAATCTTTTAACCGTTTCATCACTCATTCCCATTCCGTTATCTTTTATAGAAATTCTCACCTCTTGGAGTTCTTCTATTGCATGAACAGTAACATTACCATCCGGATATGTGAACTTAATTGCATTTGAAATAAGGTTCCGGAATATTGTAGTTAGCATTTGCATATCGGCGTTAACTGTAAGATTATCATCGCACTCAACAGCGATTTCAATATTTTTATTCTTTGCCGTCGGTATTAACAATTCTTTGCTTTCCAGAATAATGAGCTTGAGATTCAATGTTTGCGGATTAAACTCAATTCTGCCGGATTCTGACTGAGACCACATCAGAAGGTTTTCGAGAAGCTGATAACTTTGTTTTGCGGCTCTTCCTATATCATTAATATACTTCAACTTTTCTTCTTCGGATAAACTTGCAAAATCTTCTTTTAACATTTCCGTATAGCCGAAAATTGCATTAAACGGTGTTTTAAGATCGTGAGCAATTAATCTGAAAAATGTGT
Source organism: Ignavibacteria bacterium (assembly GCA_037446915.1). GTDB lineage: Bacteria > Bacteroidota > Ignavibacteria > Ignavibacteriales > Melioribacteraceae > DSXH01. The sequence goes on along the minus strand of JBBIHP010000024.1, from coordinate 4,397 downwards.
CTTTAACCGCATTCAATTCCTGAAGTTTTTTATTTGCTACTTTTTTCGAGAGATATCTGCTATAGATAATTACAACCATTACAACAATTAAAAGAAGAATTATTATCAAATAATTTGTTTGCTTCTCTCTTAGCTCAAGATCTTTCATAAGAACTGTTTTTTCCTTTTCAGCTCTTTCACTTTTATAAATTGCTTCCATCTCTGTTATCAATGCAATATTTTCCTGTTTCATTATAGAGTCTTTTAACGTTGTATATTTTTTGAAATAAAGAAGCGCATCCTTATAATTATTTTTCATCTCGTTGTATTTAGCAAAATTTTTATATGTATCTATTTGCACATAAATTTCTTCCATACTGTTCACAATTCTAAGAGCTTCTGCAAATTCTAAGTCAGCTTGCTGAAAGTTCTTCAACTGTGCGTAGATCAATCCAAGATTAATATGATTATGAACCTGTCCTTCCAGGTAATTAATCTTTGTAGCTAATTCTAAAGATCTTTTTCTGAATTCAAGGGCGCTTTGATAGTTCTTCTGTTCATAATAGACACCAGCAATTCCGCCCCAGGCAGCTGCAAGACCTTTTTTATCATCAACTGCCTGATATTCCTTCTCAACCTCAAGATAGTACTTCAACGCAGCATTAAATTCGCCTAAATCAAAATGAACTTCGGCAATAAGATTTAATGCAAGCGCTTTTCCAGGTCTATCGTTAATTTCCTCTCTTAATCGTAGAGTATAATTAAGATACTCGAGAGCTTTAACATAATTTCCCTGTCGCCGGTAAATCAACCCGATGTTAATTGTGCAGAAGGACATCCCTTCTTTATGTTTTAGCTTTTCAAAAACTGAAAGAGCTTTTAGAATATATTCGAGTGCAAGCGTGTTGTTGCCTTGCAGTCGGTATATGCCTCCCAAATTATTATATGAATAGGCAATCTGAACCGAATCTTTTACTTCTTCAGCTATACGAAGAGCGTTTGTATATACGCTAATTGATTTGTCGTAGTTACCAAGATTCCTGTAAATAACGCCCATTAAATTTAATGAGCGTGCTTGAAGATTCTTGTTGCTAATTGCCCGGGCAATCTTTAATGCTTCATCACTGCTTTTGAGAGCGGAGTTAGGATCCTTACTTCTATTTATCCATGCATAATCATTTAAAATTCTTGCACGCGCAGTATCCGGCTTAGCGGAAATGCTTTTCATCAAGCTGTCTAAATTGGCTTGAGCGAACAAAAATGTTGTCTGAAGAAAGAATAAAATTAGTGTTTTCATCTATTGGATGCGCACCCTCGATCGAATTTTAAACTCTTTACTACACTAAATCAAATTAAAAAAAATCTGTATAATTACACTTGTGGTTCCATTCCCATTGCCGCCCACTCTTCTTTAGATGGACCATATACTCCGGGCACCTGTAATCCCGCTTGTCTCATTAATACAGTCATTTGAGCACGATGATGCGCCTGATGAATAATCAGCATCGATAACACTTTACCCATTTTCCATGTTTCACCGTACATATTGGTTTCTTCAACAAGTATTTCATCAGTCCAATTCTCTTTTACTTGATTAAATATCTGCTCAGAATAAAGTTTGTAAAATGAAATTACTTCAGAAAACTTTTCCGGTTCGGGAACCTGTTCTTTATAGGTCGCAAACTTGAATCCGATTCTATGCATTATCTCAGGTAAACTTTGTGTAATATGCCACGCTAAATAGCCAAGCGATCTTCCATCGGGAGTTGTTTTCTGATTCTTTTTTTCGTCACTAATATTATTGAATGTTTTGAGAGTAGCTTCACTCTCATATTTCCAATCTTCGAGAAAATCATTTAATACTCTGTACATATTAACCTCTTATTTAATTTTTAATTCATGAATTCCGCCGGCGAAATCCGTCTGCGAATGAATTTCTATTTTCAAAGATTTTGTTCTTACCGTTTCAAAGATTACACTATTATATTTATCCTTTTCAACACCGTATTTATCAACTGTATAAACTTCCCTCCATTTATCTCCGTCTTTGTAAAACAATTTCCAGGAAGAGGGAATTCTACATTCTCCAATTCCAGTATCGTCAAACCAGTAAATATCCATTTGCGAAATTTCTTCGGGTTTTTGAAAATCGATCTGAACCCACTCAGTTGATCCTTTATTAGGCCACCAGTGGAAAAACGGGAAGGAGTGATCAATAGAATTTTTTGGTTCAAGCCGGTCTGTTATTACCTCGGGATTCTTTCCCGCAGATGAAGTTATTTTTGCATGCGTAAGAAGATCCGATCCGAATAACGGTTGAACAACCTTGTCGTCATTAGCAATCCACACACTCATTTCTGTTTTACCGCGATGTGCCCATGCATAGTATGGAATTGCCATAAAATTTTGCGTTTTCTTAATCAATGATTTTTTATCATCTGCTAATTTTACCCCGGAAGATTTTGCTGTAATTACCTCAACTCCATTTAAAAGATTATAATGATACTTTGTGCTGAATTTTGTATCGCTACCAATCAAAATATTTCTTGTGTAGCCATTATTATCAATTCCCTCTGCGCAATAAACAAGCGGACCGCGTTGAAGAGCAATACGGCCTCTATCTGCTTCTACCTTGTTGTTTGCGGCTATCCGCTTAACTTCCATTGGAAGTATCAATTCAATTTTATCATAGTTTTTCCAGGTTCGCTTTATACTTGCAAATCCTTTTTCAATATTGAATTCGTAAGGTTTCCCATTTACAAGAACGGATATTTGCTTTTTCGGCTTATCAATAAAACTATAAAGGTCCGAAGCAACAACTTCATCCTGAGCCCATCCGGGAATTCTAAGATTAATTGAAAAATCTTTGTTCTGTTTTTTAAGATTAACTGTAAGAACTATTTTTCCTTCCCATGGATATTTTGTTTTTTGATTTAAAATAACATCGTCATTATCAATTTTAAGATTGGTGGAGTTGTTTGTATAGAGGTTTACAAAAACTTCTTTATCCCTTACCGCGTAAATATAATTGGCAACCGAGGCAATAAATCTTGTTACATTACCGGGGCAGCAAGCACATTCGAACCAGTTGCTTCTTTCATGAGTGCCGAACGATTCGAGTGGATTTGGATAGAAAAATTTATCGCCACTAATAGAAATTCCCGATAACAATGCATTGTAAAGTGTTCTTTCCAGAATATCGATATACTTACCATCACCCTTAAGCAGGAACATTCTATGATTCCAGTAAACATTAGCGATTGATGCACATGTTTCGTTGTATGCACTTGCATTTGGTAAGTCGTAATTAGGACCAAATCCTTCCCACGAACCCGTTGCACCGAGTCCGCCGGTTAGATATAATTTTTTACTTACAACATTATCCCAGATTTTATCTAATGCTTTGATATAACTTTCGTCGCCGGTAAGAGCCGCTACATCTGCAATAGCAGAATACATATAAGCAGCGCGCACTGCATGCCCAACGGCTTCGTCCTGTTCTATTATCGGTTTATGATCCTGTGAATATTCTCCCCATGATTCGCGACCGGTAAGTTCTTTTCCTTTTCCTCTTATATCCAAAAAGTATTTTGCAAGGTTAAGATATTTTTCTTCACCTGTTAATCTGTATAGCTTAACCAGACCAAGTTCAACTTCCTGATGACCCGGAGGTAACTGAACTTTACCCGGACCAAAATCTTTTACCAGCAAATCCGCACATTTAAGCGCAATAGTTAAAAATGATTTTTTATTCGTTGCCATAAAATGTGCAACCGCGGCTTCGAACATGTGTCCGGCATTGTAAAGCTCGTGGCTCCATTGCAGATTAGACCACCTTTCTGGACCGATTGACCGCTTCATCTTTTCTGATTTGCTTGTTCGTGCAGAATAAATATATCCGTCCGGTTCCTGTGCTTTAGCAATTATGTCGATTAACTCATCAAGCTTTTTTTCTAATTCTTTATCGGGCTTAAGCATTAACGAATATGAAGCGCCTTCAATCACTTTGTAAATGTCCGTATCGTCAAATGGATAACGCGTGCAATATTCTCCGGTTTTTAATCCCGCTGCAATCTCGAGGTTAGTAACACGTCCGGTTGTCTCGTTCATTTTAATTGCATAGGGAATTGTAACTTTCCGGTTAGTTTCCATTCTATCGAACCAGAATCCATCACTGATATGAACCTGTGTAAAAGGAACCGGCTGAATTGGATAATCTTTTCTTGTCTGCGATGTAATTACTGAAACAGTTAATAATAGTGATGCTAATAAAAATGTCTTTTTCATTTTTCTACTCTCATTTATTCAATAATTCTGCTATCGATTCTTTTAGTAGACCATTAAATTCATCCGGTCTCTCCAGCATTAGAAAATGACTGACGCCTTTCATAAACTTTACTTCGTAATCTTTAACGTAC
>JBBIHP010000023.1:25452-29582 GCA_037446915.1 Ignavibacteria bacterium | reverse complement strand
GCAGATATTCAAAGTTTCAGGATTTTCACAACCTTATGCAGTTCCGTGTAAGGGATATTCTTCTTGTATCAAGTCTATACGATTCTTACATCTTCGAAGAAGACAATAGATTATATGAACTTATCAGGCAGGAGTATCAGCTTCTTAATTTAAGTCATTCCCCGGAACTTGTTCAGGTATCTTCTGGTGCTGAAGCATTTAAGATGATGGACGAAGATAGGCACTTCGATCTTATCATTACTACAATGCATATCGAGGATATGTCCGTAATTTCATTTGCAAAAAAAATGAAAGAATCTGGAATTGATATTCCAATTATTCTTCTTGGTTACGACAACAGGGAAATGATCGATCTAATTTCAACAAGAGATATTTCAGTTTTCGATAAAGTATTTATATGGCAAGGCGATTATAAAATTATTCTTGGTATCATAAAATTTATAGAAGATAAAAAAAACGTTGAACACGACACAAAAAAATTCGGAGTTCAATCTATAATTTTAGTAGAAGATAGTATAAGATTTTATTCATCTTATTTACCGGCGGTTTATACTGTTGTATTGAAACAATCTCAAAGTTTATTATCAGAAGGTATAAACCTCTCGCACAAATTCTTAAGAATGCGTGCACGCCCTAAAATTCTTCTCTGTTCAAATTATGAAGAAGCATGGGATTATTTTCAGAAGTATGAAGAATATATTCTTGGGATTATTTCCGATATCGATTTTCACAGAGATGGACGACCCGATCCAAAAGCCGGACTTGAATTTGCCGGTAAAGTAAAAGAACATCAGCAGGATATTCCTGTTATTTTGCAATCGAGTGTCCCTCAAAATGAAAAACTGGCAGTTTCAGTTGGTGCTTCATTTTTATTAAAGGACTCGCCAACGTTACTTGACGACTTGCGGAAGTTAATGGTAAAGTATTTCAGCTTTGGCGATTTTATTTTTCGGTTAGAAAATGGAGATGTTGTTGGACGAGCATCCAACTTAAATGAGCTTGAAGAGGAATTAGAGAATGTACCTGAGGAGAGTATAATTTATCATGCTTCAAGAAATCATTTTTCTAATTGGCTTAAAGCAAGAACAGAATTCTGGCTTGCTCATCAACTTCGTCCAAAAAAAGTAACCGACTTTAATTCAACATATGAACTACGAAGATTACTCATCGATTCGGTAAAAGAATTCCGTAAGTCGCGACAGATTGGCGTTATATCGGATTTCAGCAAAGAGACTTTTGACGAAACTACAACATTTGCAAGAATTGGTGGCGGATCATTAGGCGGAAAAGCGCGCGGACTTGGATTCGTAAACCGGTTGTTAAGCGATTTTAACATAAGAAACCGTTTTGAAAATGTTAAGATTTTAGTTCCTCCAGCCGTGGTTCTTGCTACCGATGTATTCGATCAATTTATTAACGATAACAATCTTCTAGAATTTGCTCTTAAATGCAATAACGATAAGGAACTAGAAAATAGATTTTTCAAAACAAAAAAATTTCCAGTCTATGCTCTAAATTCCTTACAGGAATTTCTTGAAGAAGTAAATGATCCTATTGCAGTCCGTTCATCAAGTCTACTGGAAGATTCTCAGGGACAACCATTTGCAGGTGTTTATGAAACTTTTATGCTTCCTAATAATAATCCTGATAAAAAAGTAAGGTTAAAGCAGCTTCTGCATGCTATTAAAAGAATCTATATGTCGATCTATTTTCAGAGATCGAAAGATTACATTAAAGTAACCACGTACCGACTTGAAGAAGAGAAGATGGCTGTAATAATTCAGAAGGTTGTAGGTGCTAATCACAACGGTAAGTATTATCCCGAGTTTTCAGGTGTAGCAAAGTCGTACAATTTTTATCCTAACCCGCCTCTTAAATCGCATGATGGAATTGTATCTGTTGCACCCGGATTAGGTAAATATATTGTTGATGGCGGAATTTCATTCCGGTTCTGTCCTAAATATCCTAATCATATTTTGCAATTTGCAACAATTGATGATTTACTAAATTATTCTCCACACGAGTTTTTTGCGCTGATATTAAATGATAACCTCAAGAATAAAATAAATGAAGATGACCTTATAAAGAAATTCAATTTATTTGAAGCGGTTAAAGATGGTACATTAGATTATACCGGCTCAACATATTCAATTGATAATAATAGTCTCTATGATGGAACTGATAGAGACGGAACAAAACTCTTTACATTAGCACCGATACTAAAACAGAAAATATTTCCGCTGCCGGAAATTTTATCTTTACTTTTAGATATGGGGAACTGGGGAACAGGCTCGCCGGTTGAAATTGAATTCGCTGTTAATTTGACTGTACCCGAAGGAAAACCAAAAGAGTTTGCACTTCTTCAGATGAGACCTCTTGTTGTAAGTAACGAAATTGAAGAACTTGAACTGGAATCTTTTGAAAAAGAATCGTTACTCGGTAAAAGCGATCAGGTATTAGGTCACGGAGTAATTAATGATATTAAAGACATTGTCTTTGTTGATCAGAAAAAATTCGATCGGAAAAACACAGTAAAAGTTGCACACGAAATTGCTCAATACAATTCCAAAATGCTGAATAACAAAACTCCATACTTATTAATTGGAGTAGGGAGATGGGGAACGCTCGATCCATGGCTTGGAATTCCGGTTACCTGGGAAATGATTAATGGCGCGCGAACAATCATCGAGTCGAACTTCTCCGATTTTAATGTTACTCCGTCGCAAGGCTCTCACTTTTTCCAAAATCTTACTTCATTTAAGATCGGTTACTTTACAATAAATGAACTTGATGAACAGGGTTTCATTGATTGGGGCTGGCTGGAAAATCAAAATGTAATTGAACAGAAAGAGTTCACAAAGCATATCAGGGTAGAAAATCCAATAACCATTAAAATAAACGGGCATAAGAGTAAAGGCATTATTGTAAAACCCGGTTGATAGATTCCTTCCTAAATTGAAGTTCGCACACAAATAAACTAATTTTTGTCTGTCATTATACTTTTTTAAAGAAGCCGGAGCTTAAATGAAAAATTTTGTAATTAAACCAGCAGTTAGAACCGAAAACGTAACGTATGCAGTTAGAGATATTGTTGTGCTTGCAAACGAAGTTGCTAAGAGCGGAAAGGAAATGTTATATCTGAATATTGGCGATCCTAATCTGTTCGATTGGGAACCACCTAAACATCTTGTTGAAGAAACTTATAAAGCAATGTTAAAAAATCTAAACGGTTATGCTCCATCTTCGGGAATTAAAGAAGCGGTAAAAGCGATTGAGATGGAAGCAGATAAAAAGGGAATAAAAAATGTTCAGGATATTTTTGTTACAACAGGTGCAAGCGAAGCAATTGATATCTGTTTAACTGCACTTGTTAACGATGGTGAAAATGTTTTAACTCCTACACCGGGTTATCCGCTTTATACTGCAATTCAAAGTAAATTGATGATGTATGAAAATCCATACTATCTTGATGAAAACAACGGCTGGCAGCCGAATATAGATGATATCAGAAGTAAAATAAATGATAAGACACGCGCAATCATCTTAATTAATCCGAATAATCCAACCGGTTCTAATTTCTCGCCGGAAACGCTTAAACAAATTATTGATTTAGCGTTAGAGCATAACCTTGTAATTTTTGCAGATGAGATTTATGATAAACTCTTAATGGATGGAAAGAAACATACATCAATTGCATCTTTGAATTCCGATGTACCTATGATAACATTTGGCGGTCTATCGAAAAATTATATGGTGCCGGGTTTCAGAATTGGATGGGGAATTGTAAGTGGTAATAGAAATGTATTAAAAGATTACATCGAAGCTATTAACAAACTTTTACGTGCACGTTTATCAGCAAATCATCCGGAACAATATGGAATTGCACCTTCGTTACTTGGCGACCAATCCCACCTGGAAATTGCAATGAAAAAATTAACCAGACGGCGCGATATGACAGTTGAAGCTATGAATTCAATTCCCGGAATTTCTTGCGTTGCACCTGAAGGAGCGTTTTACGCATTTCCAAGAATTCACAACATTACAGATGATGCTCATTGGACTCAGGAATTGATAAAAGAAACCGGAGTTGTTGTTGTTCATGGAAGCGGATTTGGACAGGTACCCGGTAC
>JBBIHP010000023.1:0-25352 GCA_037446915.1 Ignavibacteria bacterium | reverse complement strand
GTTCCTTTCATAACGCAAATTGATTGACCCTTTGTTAAAATAATTTCCTCTCCGTCAATTTCGAACTTTTTCCTTCCTGAAATAATGTAAGTTATTTCATCAAATTCCGGTGTTTGAAATGGTTCTGACCAGTGAGGCGGGGCGATCATGTGAGCGAAACTATAATCACCGGTATTAATACTGGCTTTTCCAAAAAGTTCTTCTATTAGTTTCCCGTCAGTAGTCGGAACAATAAACGGATTTTTTTGAATGTAATATTTTTCCATAACCCACTCCATAGAGATGAGGCATGCCTCGTCTCTACATCGATATAATTAAAATAATTTTGCTCGTTTTAACCTAAGAGAATTTGTCACAACCGAAACAGAACTTAATGACATAGCAAATGCCGCTATCATAGGATTTAACATACCAAAAGCTGCAAGCGGGATCAATACAGTATTGTAAATAAACGCCCAGAATAAATTCTGCTTAATTGTTTTTAACGTCTGCTGCGAAAGTTTAATTGCTTTTGCAACCCCGGTAAGGTTTCCATTAACCAAAGTAATTTGTGCTGTTTCAATTGCCACATCGGTTCCGGTTCCAATTGCAATTCCAACATTTGCTTGAGCTAATGCTGGTGCGTCGTTTATTCCGTCTCCAACCATTCCTACAATTTCATTTTTCATTTGATACTCTTTAACAATATCTGCTTTTCCGCCCGGTAAAATCTCTGCTCTATATTCAGAGATGCTTAATTGATTTGCAATTGTCTCGGCAATTTTTTTGTTGTCGCCTGTTAACATAACTGTTTTGATATGCATTTCCCGCAGATGATTTACTGCATTAAAAGAATCTTCTTTAAGTTTGTCTTCAACCAGCAGAATACCTGAAAATTCTCCATCAATTGAAATACATATAATTGTCTTTCCTTCATTTTGTAATTCATTATAAACTGAAAGACCTTTTTCAACATTAATTGAAAATTCTTTCAATAGATTTATATTACCGGCAATTACGTTTTTATTATCAACTAAACCCGCTATTCCAAATCCTGAATAATTTTGAAAACTCTCCGGTTCAAGTAAGGTAAAACCTTCTTGTTTTGCTTTCTGTAAAATAGCTTTTGCAATCGGGTGTTCGGATTTTAATTCCAGTGATGCAACTAAACGTAATATTTCTTTAGTATCCTTGCCCAGTGAAATTATATCCGAAACTTTTGGCTTACCTTCGGTAAGCGTACCGGTCTTATCAAAAATTATGGTAGATATTTTATTTGCAATTTCAATACTCTCGCCATTACGGATTAGAATTCCATTTGAAGCGCCCAAACCGGTCCCTACAATTATTGCTGTTGGAGTTGCTAATCCTAAAGCACATGGGCAAGCGATAATTAAAACTGCCACAAAATTTATTAGAGCATTGCTAAAGGAATGATCGGGTGAAAAGATCAACCAATATAAAAATGTAACTATTGCAATAAGGATTACAACCGGGACAAATATTCCGGCAATTTTATCAACTAATTTCTGAATTGGCGGTTTGGTTGATTGAGCCTGTTCAACCATTCGAATAATCTGACCGAGTACCGAATTATCGCCGATGCTGGTTACCACAAAGTTAAATGTTCCGTTCTGGTTTATCGTTCCTCCAAAAACGTTATCGCCGATATTTTTTTCCACGGGAAGACTTTCGCCGGTTAACATTGTTTCATCAACCGAAGAATAACCCGAAATTATTTTTCCATCGGCCGGAATTTTTTCTCCGGGTCTAATTACAACTTCATTGTTAATGCTCAATTCCGAAATATTTATTGATTTTTCTATCCCGTTAAGAATGATATTAGCTGTTTTAGGTTTAAGTTCTATTAACCGTTTAATTGCATTTGTGGTTTTGCTTTTTGCACGATGCTCAAGAAGTTTTCCCATAAGAATTAGTGTAATTATTACAACAGCAGTTTCAAAGTAGACATGAATATTACTTGGATCACTATGAATTACTTCAGGAAAAAGTGTAGCAATTGTACTGTATCCATAAGCTGCTCCTGTACCAATAGCTACAAGTGAATTCATTTCTGCAGAAAAATGTTTAAGATTATTCCAGAAAATTTTGTAAAATCTTTTACCGCTAATGAATATTACAGGGGTGGTTAGGATAAGAAGAATTTTTCTTGTTTCATCGTGATTAAAAATCCAGAATGATTGAAAGAACTTATAATCCATCAACATACTTATCAGAAAAATTGGTATTGTAAAGACCAGAGCAAACAAAAATTCCGATTTCAAATTGTTATAATAATCGTCCTCTTCATCTGCTACTTTATTAGTTGTTGATAGATCTGATTGCGATTCGGTTTTATTAATTACTAATTCATATCCGTATTCTTTTATTGCAGAAGATATTGCTTTCAGGTTGATAGCTTCCTTATCACCTTCGAAGCTTACACGTTCGGTTGCAAGGTTAACACTGATATTTTTAACGTTATCCATTTTGCCAATAATCTTTTCAACCCTTGCAACACAGCTGGCGCAAGTCATTCCCTTAACGGGTAGATCATACTTCATTTGCATTGATTAATCCTTTCTTACTTTATACCCGGCTTCTTCAATTGCTTTTACAATTTGTTCGACTGTAGTTTTTAATTCGTTATAATTGATTTTTGCACTTCCAATTTCAACCTGAAAAGAATCGAGATTCAGTTTGGATAGTTCTTTTTTAACCGCCATAACACAATGATTACAGCTCATGTTTTCGATAATGAAAGTTTTTTCTTCCATTTTATTTTTCCTTTAATTATAAATGCAACCGAAAACTAAATAAGTTTACCTTATTACTTGTTACATATTTTTTACGAAATGTTATAAAATTTTAGGGTACGAAAGGGAGTTCTAATTTAGTTTATCGAGTGGTTTCCGGATGTTGATAGTAAGTTTTCTAAAGTCGCTTGCGGAAAGACCGGTAACTTTCTTAAACTGGTTAGAAAGATGCTGAACGCTGCTATATCCCAGGTTGTAAGCAATTTCGCTTAATGTCAGTTCACCATACTTTAATAATTCTTTTGCACGCTCTATTTTCTGAAGTATTATAAAATGCTCAATTGTAATTCCTTCAATGGATGAGAAGAGAGAACTTAGATAAGTATAATCATTGCCGGCTTGTTTTTCTATAATTTTAGAAAAATTTATTTTTTTCGATTCACCGCGATTATCAATATGTACTTCATTGATAACTATACTTTTGATTTTCTCTACAAGCTTTGCTTTTTTGTTCTCAATTAATTCAAATCCATTTCCCTGTAAAACAGATTTAATTTCTTCCAGCAAGATATTATCAATTTTTGATTCTGTTACAACCTCGCCTAATGAAATTTTATTTATTTCCAGTCCCAGTTTTTCTAATTCCTCTTTAACAACTCTAATACACCGATTACACACCATATTTTTAATAAAAAGGCGGGTATATTTTTCTTTTGATTCAATCATTTTTTATAAAAAAGCGGAAGCTACTTATCTTTCTGAGTGTTTTTCTTTTTTGTGTTAAGAGTAAACATTTCACCGGATTCATCCTCGGCATATTTATCAAGAATTTGATCGCCAAGGGATGCTATATTTTTTTCCGTGGTAGAATCTTTTTTGTCCGGTAAATTTTTCGCCGGTTTAGGTTTAACTTCATCTTCAATAGTAGACTGAGGACTTAATGATTTTACAACTTCAATTCGATCCGGTTTATTTTGCTTTCGGGATTCTTTGGAAACTTTTTCATTAATTTTTTTTACCGGTCTCTTTGTGTTCGGATCTAAAATAATTTTTTTCTCCATCTCGGGTTTTGATAATTGATCCGGTGGGGAAGGAGGAATGTGTTTTGTTATTCTTTCAACAATTCTTTTTACAGATTTTTCTGCATATACAACCGGTTGAGCTATTCTTTTTTCCGGTGACTCAATTATCCCTTTCTTCAATTTGATTCTGTAAGTAACATAAGAAAAAGTGATAACAACCACGGCAAGAACAGCTACTATCTTAAGGACACTAAATATTATCGGTACTAATTCCATAAATTAAAAATAGGAAATTAAACTTAACCTGACAATTTTATTTCAGTTTGTTTAATTAATCAATTAGAGGGATGATTCGGCACCGCTGTAGCAGTTACAAAATTCTGATCAGCATTATTATCCGAATAGAAGCTTAATAAATTAAATTGAGATAGGTCGTTTATATATCTTGCCAGGGATTCTTTTCTGTTAATCTGTCCTTCTTCCGGTTTCTGGAATTTCATATTATCATTCATTATTTCAATTCTGGTCCTTGTAGAGCGGTTGGAATAAGTATTATTATTTCTTCTATCTTCATAATTAGATTTTATTTCTCGTTCGGTAATTCTTGTCTGATGATTATTCACATCCCGTTCTTTTTGAAAATAGTTATAAGGAAGTACAATTGGTTCTGATTGGTTTACAGTATTTTTTCTCCGTGAGTTTTCGAATTTTGGCACTGGAATATATTGTGTATTCTGAATTCTATTAACTATAATTTTAGGAGGATAGCTTACCGCTCTTTGCTTTCTGATCTCTTCAGCTATAACCGGATTTGTATTTTTTCTTGCACGGAATGATAGATATGAAATCAAAACTACAATAAGCATTAATCCGAAGAACAATGCTAAACTCGTATATATAATTGGAACCAGTGACATTTTTTCCTCTAATGACTATCACCATTAATACAAACCGCATACCAGTTATTTTCTGCAGATTTTAAGCATTTTCGGGCATTGTGTAATCCAAATCATAGACTTTGTATTATAATGAAACAAAATAAATACTCGGAATGGTATGTGTATAAATTCCGCTAAGTCCTTTTGTGGTTGGATTTTAAACCTTTAATTGATATTTTTCCACGCTCAATATTGAAAAATAGAAGTAAATAGAGGATAGCAATGACAAAAGCCGATATAGTTGAAAAAGTTGCTCTTGGAACCGGACTTACTAAACTGGAAACCGAGGCAATTATCGAAGGTTTTTTAACAACTGTTATTCAGGCCCTAAGGGAAGGAAAAGGAATTGAAATACGCGGATTTGGAAGTTACAAGGTAAAAAAGAAAAAAGCCCGATATGCCAGAAATCCAAGGACTGGCGAAAAAGTGTATGTTGGAGATCATTTCGTCCCGGTATTTAAATTTTCTAAAGATTTTAAAAGCGCGGTTGATACCGGAATGAAAGAATCAAGTACTTTTACAGAGCAAAAAGTATGAATCAAAATAAAGAAAAAATCTATTGCAGTAATTGTGGCGAAGTAATTTCAAAAACAGATAAATTCTGTTCTCAATGCGGAGTGCAAGTAAATAAAGTAAAATCAGATTCAAAAAAAGCCGACAAAGAAAAAATAGAAATTACTAAACCTAAAAGTAGTGCAATGAAAAACTCTTCGGACTTTGACAAGAGTATTAAAAGTATTTCTCCTGTAAAAGTATTCTATTTCACCTTTTCATTAATCGTTGTTGGTCTGATAATTATTTATTCAGCTGGAGTATTTGATAGTCCGGCTATTTCATCTGGTAATCAGAATTTGAGTAACGATCCTCATCGCGGAGTTGATTTACAATATTTACAGAGAATTAATCAACTTGAAGAAGAGATTAAAAAGCAGCCGGATAATAACAAACTATTAGAACTTGCTCATCTTCTTAATGACTCCGGATTTAAAGATAAAGCTATTGAAAAGTATTTAACCTATTTAAAGACTAATCCAAAGGATGCAGATGTTCTTGTTGATTTAGGAGTATGTTATTATGAACAGGGTAAAAACGAAGAGGCATTAAGTTACATGAAAGAGGCACTTAAGTATCAAACCAAACATCAAATTGCTCATTTGAATATTGGAATAGTATTGCTTGCTTCTAATAAACATGATGAAGCAATTGAATGGTGGAAGAAAGCTGTTGAGATTAATCCAAATAGTGAAATTGGTAAACGAGCACAAGAATTAATTAAATCACATTAAAAGGAGGATGTATATATGCCGTGTGGCAGAAAACGTAAACGCCATAAAATGGCTACACACAAACGTAAAAAACGTTTGCGCAAAAACCGTCATAAAAAGAAATTGAGATAACACTTTCTTTAGCCACCTTAGCTCAGCTGGTAGAGCAGCTCATTCGTAATGAGCGGGTCGTAGGTTCGAGTCCTATAGGTGGCTCCAAAATTTTGTTATTTACCCTCCTTTAAACATACCATTTCTATCCGGTCGTAATACTTTGAAATAGATTTATCTGCTGTTAAATAAACCGAACATTCCATTAAGCCTTCTTTACTCTTTTTGAGTCTTGTCATCCTTTAGATCACTTTTTGATTTTTTTTGAAAAAAAATCTTGACAATTCCATATAAAATCAGTTATTTTGCATGCAAGTGGGTAATAGTGTTTCATTTTCCCAAAAAGTGGGGATATATGTTTTTAGGTAGTTTTAAATATTCTGTGGATTCAAAGGGAAGAATTAGTATTCCATCCCGTTTCAGAAAGTATGTTAATCAAGAAGCAAACGATACTTTCATTATCACTCGTGGTTTACTCAGGTGCATTGATGTTTATCCACAGGATAATTGGAAACAGGATGTACTGGTAAGAATCGATCAGCTTGATGATTTTGATCCGGATGAATCGGCATTCAAGAGATTATTACTTGAGCTTGCTTCCGAAGACAAACTCGATTCTCAATCGCGTTTACTAATTCCTAAAAATTTACTTGAGTTTGCCGGAATCGAAAAAGAAGTATTGATACTTGGACAGCACAAGAAGATTGAGATTTGGAATCCTGACATATATGAATCACTTAAAAAGGAAAACTCTAAACCGTTTTCGGATATAGCAAAACAGGTAATGCAGAAAAAACCGAAATGAATCGACATGTGCCGGTTCTCTTAAATGAGAGCCTTGATTTTTTAATCAAGAATTTGGACGGAATTTATTTCGACGGCACTGTAGGTTTTGGCGGACATTCATCGGAAATATTAGAAAGACTTCACTCAAAAGGAAAACTTGTTGCAACGGATAAAGATTTTGAAGCATTCAGTTTTTGCCAGAACAAATTTAAAGACGATAAAAGATTTTCTGTTTATAACACAAGTTTTAGTGATATCGATACAGTAGCTAAGATTGAGTTCATTGAAAATTTTGACGGCATCTTTGTAGATCTTGGGGTTTCTTCCTATCAGCTCGATAATATTGAATCGGGTTTTACATTTAGAGAAGATTCACCCCTAGATCTAAGGATGAATAAAAATGCAGGATATCCGGCTTCGCATATATTGAATAATTATTCACAGGAACATTTAGCCGATATAATCTGGAAATTCGGTGAGGAAAAGTTATCTAAAAAAATTGCACGGTTAATAGTTGAAGAACGTACTAAGCAAAAATTCGAATCATCAATACAAGTACGAAAAATTATCGAAAGAATAGTACCCGATAGATTTTTATTTAAGACATTATCCCGTGTGTTTCAAGCTCTTCGCATTTATGTTAATAATGAATTAGATGAACTAAAAAACTTTCTAGAAAAAGCTGTTTTACTACTAAATAAAAACGGAACGCTGGTTGTTTTAACATATCATTCACTGGAAGATAGAATTGTTAAAGAGAAATTTAAGTACGAAAGTCTTGAATGCGTTTGTCCACCAGGAACTCCGGTTTGTATTTGCGGTAAAGTAAAACGACTTCAATTACAAAATACAAAACCGGTTACACCAACTGAAAATGAAATCAAAGAAAATAAAAGATCAAGAAGTGCAAAATTAAGAGCAGCTGTTAGAGTGTAATATGAAAGGAGCTTCGTTAAAAATATTTATTGTGATAATTATTGGGTTAGCAGTATCAATTTTTACTTATGTGGCTGTATTAAATGAAATCAAAAATCTGAATAAAGAAAAGTTGAATAAAACAGAAGTACTTAAAGGAAAACTGAATAGAATAGAAGCATTGAATGTTGAGATACAAAAACTTACTGCAGAAGATAGAATAGTAACGTTTGCAATAGATTCATTAAAGATGAACAGACCTAAAGAAATTTTAGAATCAATATTTGTTTCTAAGGAACAAATAAAGCAGATAGAAAAAATTTTACAAGAGAAGTATGATTAATAAACGTGCACTAATATTAACCGGTTTTGTTCTGATTGCTTTTATAGCTCTTATAATAAAATTATATTCAATCCAGGTTGTTAATAATGAGTATTACTCGTTAATTGCCGAAAGACAGCAGAACAAACCGCAGATTGTTAAAGCCGAACGTGGAATTATTAAAGATAGAAACGGGGAAGTCCTTTCTTTTACACGCGATAACATTTCCTTTTTTGTAGATACCAGAATGATGAATTCAAAAAAAATCGATTCAATCGCATCCATTTTTTCTTCTACCTTCGGTAAAGAAAAAGATTATTACAGGGAAATTATTAATAATGGTGTAAGGAATGTCTGCCTTGAGAAAAAAGTTTCGATGGATCAAGCTCTTCAAATAAAGAAGCATGTAATTGAAGGATTGTATTACGAAGAAGATTATTCACGAGTCTATCCTTATGGAAGTTTAGCATCTCACATTCTTGGTTATGTGGACCCAAAGCTTAATGGAGTTGACGGCATAGAAAAAGTTTACGATGATAAGCTGACTGGCAACGACGGTTATTATGTAATCGAAAAAGATGTAATGGGAAGAATTATATCGGTAAACGACAACAATTCGAAAGCACCGGCAAGCGGTAATAACCTTACACTTACTATAAATAAAACTTATCAGCAAATATTAGAAGAGGAGCTAACGAGGGGACTTACTAAGTATGAAGGCGAATCCGCACTTGGAATTTTGATGGATCCCAATACAGGTGAAATTTTTGCATTATCTAATGTACCCAATTACGACCCGGCGAATTACGAACTTTTTCCAAACGAAATAAGAAGAAATAGAATTCTAACGGATACTTATGAACCCGGTTCAACAATGAAATCAATTACAATGTCCATTCTTTTCGATCAGCACCTTGCCAATCCTAATGAAATAATTGATACAGAAAATGGAATATACTATTATAAATCCGCAAAAATTTCCGATACACATCCTTTTTCAAATCTAACGGTAAAAGAAATACTTGAACAATCGAGTAATGTTGGAATTGCAAAACTCTCATTCAGGATTCCAGATGAAACTCTCTATAGATATTTGCGTGATTTCGGATTCGGCAACATAACATCAATTGACTTACCGGGTGAAGCTCCCGGCTTACTTAAAAAACCCAAAAATTTCTCGGCATTAACAAAACCATTTCTTTCTTTCGGTTACGAAATTTCTGTAACACCTCTTCAAATGATTGCAGCTTACTGTGCATTGATTAACGGTGGAATTCTTTTGCAGCCATTCATTTTAAAAGAAATTACAGACTCAAAAGGAAATACAGTAAGTAAAGCTCAGCCGAACAAAATCAGGAATATAATTGATAAGTCAACTTCGGATTTAATAAAAGCAATAATGGTTGGAGTAGTAGAAAACGGAACAGGAAAAACGGCTCAGCTTGATGATGTTGTGGTTGGAGGTAAAACAGGAACAGCGCAACAGCTTGTAGATAAATCATATACAACCAAAAGGCATAATTCATCTTTCATCGGATTCTTTCCGGCAAATAATCCTAAACTAATAGGATTGGTTCTTGTAAATGCACCTAAAGTTGGAAAATACGGCGGACTTGTTGCAGCACCGATTTTCCGGGAAATAGCCAGAAGAATTATTGACGCGGATCTTGCACTGGTTCCTGATAAAAAGAAAATTGAAAGAAACAACAGTATTGCAGATCAGTTTATTGCCGAGTTTAAATCGGCTCCTGTATCAACAGGAAAAAACTATATGAACATTGCTCCAAAGAATGAAAATAAAAACAGAGTTAGAATAAATATTAGTGAATCAAGAACCACGATGCCGAATTTAATTAACAGTTCTCTAAGAGACGCTGTAGTTCAGTTGAATGAACTTGGATTAGAATATAAAATTTCCGGTACAGGAAAGGTTGTAAGTCAGAGCATTGAACCGGGAAAAACATTTTCGCCCGGCGATACATGTCTGGTTAAATGTGAACCGGTTAAAAAAACAAATATGATAAGAGTTAATTAATGAAGTTATCGGAACTTTTAAACCGTATTAAATTAATACAGGTAATCGGTAATGCCGAAGCAAAGGAAGTCGGTTCAATTACTATCGATAGTAGAACAGCCGTAAAAAATTCAATCTACTTTGCAATTGAAGGTTTCAAAGTTGATGGTCATAAGTTTATCCAGGATGCAATTAATAAAGGTGTAAGCGCAGTTGTATTAAGTAAACCGGATTCCGTTCCGGATCCGATTTTCTTCCACAGCGGAACTGTAAAAATAGTTGTTAAAGATACAAGAAGATCATTAGCGGAGTTTTCAAATCAGTTTTATAATGAACCATCTAAAAAGCTACTACTTATTGGCGTTACAGGAACAAAAGGTAAAACCACTACTGCATTTTATGTTAAGAATGTTTTTGAATATTCGGGAAATAAAACTGGATTAATAGGGACAATTGCAAATTACATCGGGAAGAATGAAGTAAAAACACTTCTTACTACACCGCAATCCCATGAAATTAATTCGCTTCTTTCGCAAATGGTTTTGGAAGGATGTACTCATTGTATAATGGAAGTCTCCTCAATCGCTCTCGATCTTTTTAGAGTAGACCATCTTAAATATGCTGCCGGAATATTCACCAATATAACTTCCGATCACATGGATTATCATAAGACAGACGAACATTATCTAAAATCGAAAAAAATACTATTTGATATGCTCGGTTCAGATTCTATTGCTATCTATAATATAGACGACCCAAAATCACACATTATAATAAAAGATAGTAAAGCAAAAAAATATTCTTTTGGTGTTGGCAGTAAAGCAGATTTTAGAATTAAAGACATTGAATTCGACCTTGATGGAACATCATTTTCGATTTTATTCAAAGGAGTGGAATACAAAATATTAACCCCGCTTGCCGGTCATTTTAATGCATACAATGCAACATCGGCTTTTGCAGTAGCTGTTCTAAATGGAATTGATCCTTATAAAGCAGCCGAAGGAATTAAAAACACTCCACAGGTTCCCGGTCGGTTCGAGATAGTTTCAAAGAAAAATAAAAAAGTAATTGTTGATTATTCCCATACATCGGACAGCTTGAAACAAGCATTAACGGCAATACATCACATAGTTAAAAACGAGCGGCAAATTTTTACTGTATTCGGATGCGGAGGCGACCGCGATAGAACTAAAAGACCTATTATGGGTGAAATTGCTTCCACATTAAGCGATCGGGTTTACATTACTTCTGATAATCCTAGAACTGAAGACCCATATTTAATTATTGATGAAATTCAAAAAGGAATTAAAACAAATAATTACAGAGTTATTGAAAATCGTGAAGAAGCAATTAGAGCAGCAATTTTTGAAAGCGAAGATAATGCCGTAATTCTTGTTGCCGGTAAAGGGCACGAGAATTATCAGGAAATAAATGGTGTTAGAAAACATTTTAGCGATAAAGAAATTTCAGAAAAATATCTGGACGAATGGGCAAAATAAAAATTACACTCGAAGATTTATTTAATCTGCCTTCCGCAGTTATTTATAACCCGGATGAGTATAAACCTGTTTCATCGGTTCAGATTGACTCAAGGAAAATTATAAAGGGTTCCTTGTTCGTTGCTATTAAAGGGGAAAAGTATGACGGACATGATTTTGTTAAGGATGCAATCAGAAAAGGAGCCAGCTCGGTTTTAATTAATTCAAAAGAGTATAAAAAATTCAGCTCACTAAAAATTCCTGTAATTACTGTTGATAATACAATTGAATCGTTCGGAAAACTTGCAAACTTCTGGCGTAAAAAGCTGAATGCAAAGGTTGTTTCTATTACCGGTAGTAATGGTAAGACAACTACTAAAGAAATGGTTGCTACTTTACTGTCGGAAAAATTCAATGTTGTAAAAACTGAAGCGAATAACAATAATCATATTGGAGTTCCTCTAACAATTTTTTCTGCGGATGAAAAATGTAATGTACTGGTTCTGGAACAGGGAACAAATCATATCGGAGAAATTCCTTATTCGGCAAAAATATCCGAACCGGATTATGCGTTGATTACCAATATCGGCGAATCGCATGTGGAGTTTTTGAAAAACAAGGAAACTATTTACAAAGAAAAATCGGCTTTGTTTGATGCTTCTGAAGAAAACGGCGGAATTATTCTTGCAAATTTTGATGACCCGATAATTAAGAAGAATATAAGCAAGTACTCTTCCGTAATATCATTTGGTTTTAATGGTAATCCATACATAAAAGGAATAATAAAAAGTTTTGCTGAAGACGGAAAAACAGAATTTACAATTAAGAGTTCTAAGGAAATAATAAAACTACCTGTCTATGGTGAATCGAGCGCGAAAAACTTTTTAGCCGCTTTTGTAATTGCGAAACTTTTAGGTCTTACATGGAATGAAATTAAATCGGGCGCGAAAAAAATTCAACCGGTTCATGGAAGACTTGAAGTGAAAAAATATAAAGAAGCAGTAGTTATTGATGATTCTTATAATTCAAGCGCTACATCAATTAAAGCTGCGTACGAACTTGTAAAAAAAATCAAAACATTCAAAAGAAAGATTGTGGTATTAGGCGACATTTTTGAACTGGGAAATAAATCCCAGAAAATTCACAAGGATTTATCTCAAATATTTACTTACGATAAAGATTTATTTGTTCTTACCATTGGTAAAATGATGAGCAATCTAACCAACGAATTAAGAAAGAAAAATATTAAGTCAATTCATTTTCATTTACGCGAAGCTCTTTCACTTTACCTTCAATACGAGGAGATTGAAAAATCCGTAATACTTGTAAAAGGATCGCGCGGAATGAAGATGGAAGAATTCGTAAACATTTTGGAGAAAAGGTTTGAGTAATGCTCTACTACTTATTTGATTACATAAACCAGAAATTTAATCCGCCCGGATTCGATCTGTTCCGATTTTTAACTTTCAGGTCAGCTCTCGCTGCAATTACCGCTTTGTTTCTATCCTTCTACATTGGCCCAAAGATAATTGCAAAACTTAAAGCAAGACAGGTAGACCAGCCGATAAGAGACGATGGACCTATTACCCACAAGAAGAAAGCCGGAACACCGACAATGGGCGGATTAATCATTCTCTTTTCTGTTACGCTTCCTGTAATTCTATGGAGTGATGTTAAAAGCGTTTTTATTCTTCTTGTTCTCTTTGCAACTATTGTTCTCGGCATTGTCGGGTTCTTTGATGATTATCTTAAAGTTGTTAAAAAACTCCCTCAGGGTTTAATTGCACGTTACAAATTGATCGGTCAGATTTTTGTTGGACTGGTTGTTGGTTTGGCAGTTTACTATTTACCAGAGTTTGCACAGTATAACACACAAACCACACTTCCGTTTTTCAAGAATTTAAACTGGGATTTTTCTTACCTCTACATCCCGTGGGTTATTTTCATTATAACTGCCACATCAAATGCAGTTAACCTAACAGATGGATTAGATGGACTTGCAATCGGGACAATGATTATAGTGATGATAGCCCTTGCATTAATTTCTTATATGACTGGCAACGTTATTTATGCTGATTACCTGAATATAATATATATGCCCGGAAGCGGAGAACTAACAGTTTTTATTGCCGCATTAATCGGCGCGGGACTCGGATTCCTTTGGTTCAATTTTTATCCGGCACAAATATTTATGGGTGATACCGGCTCACTTGCACTTGGCGGTGCATTCGGTGTAATAATGATTGTTATTAAGAAAGATTTACTAATTCCAATTCTTGGTGGAATTTATTTCGCTGAAACGTTATCGGTAATTATTCAACGTCTTTATTTCAAATACACAAAGAAAAGATATGGCGAGGGAAGAAGAGTATTTAAGATGGCTCCCATTCATCACCATTTTGAAAAACTCGATTGGGCTGAACCGAAAATAGTTGTAAGGTTTTACATAATTACAATAATTTTAACAATAATTAGCCTGGCTTCGTTTAAGATAAGATGATGGAAATAACAGGAAAGAAAATATCAATTATTGGAGCAGTAAGAAGCGGTTTGGGTGCTGCCAAACTTGCAAAGAAAGTTGGTGCCATTCCTTTTGTTAGTGATAGCGGTGCTAAAGAAAAACTTATAGTGTGGATTTCTAAACTTGAAGCCGAAGGAATTAATTACGAATGCGGAGGTCATTCCGAAAAAGTATTTGGTTGCGATTTTATTGTAACAAGTCCCGGCGTTGCAACCGATTCAGAAATTTTAGTAGAAGCACGTAATAGGAAAATTAAAATAATAAGCGAAGTTGAATTTGCTTCATGGTTCTGTAAGGGTAAAGTAATTTCAATTACCGGTACAAATGGAAAGACAACAACAACATTTTTAATGGCTCATACGCTAAATGAATGCGGAATTAAAACATATCCGGCGGGTAATATTGGTTATGCGTTTTCCGAGATATCTCTTGATGTAAAAGAAGATGAATTCGTTGCGCTCGAAACATCTAGTTTTCAGCTCGATTTTATTGATCAATTCAAACCATTAGTTTCTGTTATTCTAAATATTACACCGGATCATCTGGACCGTTACGAAAATTGTTTTGATAAATATATCGCATCCAAAATAAAAATAACAAGCAACCAGGATGAAAATGATTTATTCCTTTTCAATGCAGATGATGAAAACACATTTTCAACAATGAAGAACAGTAAGGTGAAGAAGCTTAGTTTCTCGGTTAATATAGAACTCCCTGTAGGTGCTTATTCTAAAAATGGAAAAATGTTTTTCTCATGGTTCGGATCAACCGAAGAAGTTGCTTCTATAAACGATCTGTTTATAAAAGGCGAACACAATGTTTCAAATGCTCTTGCAGTTTTAGCTGTTGCTAAAACATTGAATCTTCCGAATAAAAAAATAAGAGAATCATTTAAGTCTTTTAAAGGTGTTGAACATAGAATTGAATTTGTTAGAGAACTAAATGGAGTAGAATATTACAACGATTCGAAAGCAACGAATGTCGATTCAGTAATTGTTGCATTAAAAAGTTTTGAGAAACCTCTCTATTTAATTCTTGGCGGAAAAGATAAAGGAAACAATTACGACCAGATAAAAGACCTGGTAAAGCAGCATGTAAAGAAAATTTATGCTATTGGAGTTTCTGCACAAAAAGTAAAAAATTATTTCGAACAAATTGTTGAAACAGAAATAAAAAATACTCTTCAGGATTGTGTTATTGCAGCTAATAAAGAAGCTTTTCCGGGAACAGTGTTACTTCTTTCCCCGGCATGTGCAAGCTTTGATATGTTCACGGACTATGAACACAGAGGTAGAGTATTTAAGGAAGCGGTAAATAATTTATAATGAAAGGTCTTGTTAAAATATTGATAGTTCTTGTCGTTGCATTTATGCTATTAGGTGCAATTATGGTTTTTACTGCGAGCGGTACTTACAGTATTACTAAATTCAATAACATTTATTACTTGTTTAAATCCCATTTATGGAAAGTACTTGCTGCCGGATTTCTGTTTATAGTCTTTGCAAATATTCCATACGATACTTACAGAAAATACAGCAAACCATTACTGCTTGGAATAATTGTAGTGCTTATAGGTACATTCTTATTCGCACCCAAAGTTAAAGGCGCAGCACGATGGATTGATCTCGGGTTTATTCAATTTCAACCTTCCGAAGCCGCAAAGTTAATTCTGATAATGCACCTTGCAATGATGATTGACAAGTTCGATGAGAAGATAACGGATTTCAAAGAAGGATTTGTGTTTACATTAATCTGGATTGTAATTATAAGTTTCCTTGTTCTCATTCAACCAAACGTAAGTACCAGCCTGATAATTGCAGCAACCGGATTTGCATTGTTATATGTAGGCGGAGCTAGAATAAAGCATATTTCGTTTACATTTCTTTCCGTAGCTGGTTTTGCGAGCGTTGCAATTGCAATATTAAAACATGCACGGGAAAGAGTCCTGTCCTACTTTCAAAGTTTAATAACAGGTAATGATATAAATACACAGGTAACACAAGCAAAAATTGCACTGGGTAGCGGAGGATGGTTGGGAATTGGTCTGGGGCATAGCCGGCAAAGTGATTTATTTCTACCGGAATCTTACGGCGATTTTATCTTTTCAATTTTGGGCGAGGAATTGGGTTTAGCCGGCACTATTACTGTATTGTTCGCTTATCTGTTTCTATTTGTAATCTGTCTTGTTATTGCAAAAAAATCTCAGGATAAATTCGGCCAGCTCCTTGTGTTTGGATTAGGATTTAACATTCTCTTAAGTGCATTTATAAATGCTGGAGTAGTAACAGGCTTATTACCAACAACAGGTATAACATTACCGTTTATAAGTTTTGGCGGAACATCAATTATCCTGTTTGCTGTATCAGCCGGAATTATTGTAAATGTTGCACTTGAATCGTTCAAAACAGAAGAACTAAAAATTGCTCAGGTAGGATGAGTTCAACAAGAATATATCGTTTTCTTTTAGCCGGCGGCGGAACAGGCGGACACATTTATCCGGCTCTCGCCGTTGCCCAGCAAATAAAACTTCTTAAACCGGAATCGGAAATATTGTTTGTAGGAACAAAAAAGAAAATTGAATCGAGAGTTGTGCCTCAGTATGGTTTTAATTTCAGGTCAATCTGGATTAGTGGCTTTAGCAGAAAATTAACTATGGAAAATATTCTGTTCCCGCTTAAAGTTATTGTTTCTATGATTCAGTCTATAATGATAGTAATGAAGTTCAAACCGAGAGTTGCAATTGGTAGCGGTGCATATGTATCAGGACCATCAATCTGGGCATCATCGGTATTCGGATCAAAAATTATTCTGCTTGAACAGAATTCTTATCCCGGTATTACAAATAGAATTTTAGAAAAGAGGGCGGAAGAAATTCATATCACCTTCGATGAATCAAAAAAATATTTTAGAGAACAGAAGAAATTAAAACTTACCGGCAACCCCGTGAGAGTAAATCTTAAAATGATTGAACGAAGTGAAGCATTAAAACAATTTGATCTTGCGACTGATAAGAAAACGATTCTAATACTTGGCGGAAGCGGCGGTGCACGCAGCATTAACGATGCTATTGCTGATTCAATCAGTGACTTAGTTGAAAATAATATTCAGGTTATCTGGCAGACTGGAGTGTTGTATTACGAGGAAAATAAAAAGTACAATAATAATTCGATTAAAGTGCTTCCTTTTATTGATGATATGTCGGCGGCATTTTCTGCATGCGATCTTTTAGTTGCAAGAGCAGGAGCTACAACCATTACTGAAGTTTCGTTTCTCGGTATTCCGGTTGTTTTTGTTCCGTCTTCGAATGTTGCGGCTAATCATCAATATAAAAATGCAAAAGCTATTAGTGATCAATCTGCAGCAATTTTAATTGAGGACAAGAACTTGAAATCAAGCCTGGTTAAAACGGTAATTGATGTGATACACGATGATAAAAAGCTTGATGAGTTGAAAAAAAACATTTCTGCATTTGCAAAACCCAATGCGGCACTTGTTATTGCAGAAAATGCAATTAAAATGGCTGAAACACTCTGAAAAAAAATGATAGTAAAGGAATTCTGATTATGATGATGAAAACTGTAAAGAATGTTCACTTTATCGGTATTGGTGGAATCGGTATGAGCGGTATTGCAGAGATATTATTGAGCCAGGGTTTTAAGATAACCGGTTCAGATCTTAATAAAACAGAAGTAACAGACCGGCTCGAAAGTCTTGGTATAAAAATTTGCGAAGGACATTCGGCAGATAATTTGAAAGAAGCAGACGTTGTAGTTTATTCATCAGCTGTTAACTTGGACAACCCTGAAGTTAAAGCTGCGATCGAACGAAAAATTCCTGTAATCAAAAGATCCGAAATGCTTGCTGAATGTATGAGAATGAAGTACGGTATCGGAATTGCCGGAACACATGGTAAGACAACAACAACTTCGATGGTGGGACTTGTTCTAACCGAAGCCGGTATCGATCCGACTATTATTGTCGGCGGAAAACTGAGCAGTCTTGGCGGAACTAATGCACGTCTTGGATATGGAGAATACATTGTAGTAGAAGCTGATGAATTCGATAGAACTTTCTTAAAACTTACGCCCGTTATAGCAGCTCTTACAACACTTGAAAGGGAACACTTAGACACTTATAAAGACCTCGATGATATCAAAGGCGCATTCGTAGAATTTGCAAACAAAGTTCCATTTTTTGGTTTCGTTGTTTTATGTCTTGATGAACCGGCGCTTCAGGATATTATTCCTCTTATCAATAAAAAAATATTTACTTACGGTTTAACTCCACATGCAGATATTCGCGCAATTGATATTACACATAAAGAAAGATCAACGGAATATACTCTTGTTTATAAAGGCAAGGAGCTTGGTAAAATAAAACTTAATATTCCCGGATTACACAATGTAAGAAATTCATTGGTAGCTGTAACAATTGCTCACGAAATGGGAGTAGATTTTGAAATTATTAAGAAAGCTCTCGAATCTTTTACAGGTGTTTACAGACGGTTCGAGAAAAAATATGATAATGATATTATGGTAATTGACGATTACGGTCATCATCCGACCGAGATAAATGTAACACTCGATGGAATAAGAAGAGGATGGAATAGAAGATTGGTTGCGGTTTTTCAACCCCATCTCTATTCACGTACAAAGGATTTCTATTCCGAGTTCGGAAGATCGTTT
The DNA here is from genome assembly GCA_037446915.1 of Ignavibacteria bacterium. Classification (GTDB taxonomy): domain Bacteria; phylum Bacteroidota; class Ignavibacteria; order Ignavibacteriales; family Melioribacteraceae; genus DSXH01. The sequence goes on along the minus strand of JBBIHP010000023.1, from coordinate 6,560 downwards.
CTCAATTCTGACATTTTCATCTGTACGGATGTTTACCCGGCAAGGGAAAAACCGATAGAAGGAATTACAGGTGAAATGATTGCAGATGTAGCAAAAAAATTCGGGCATAAAAATGTTTTCTATGAACCCGATAAAACAAAGGTGCCGGATCTTCTTAAGAAGATTTATAAAACGGGTGATATTGTAATCACTCTTGGTGCCGGTGATATATGGAAATACGGCGAAAAATTTATTGACATGATTAAATCGAATAAGTAATGACTAAAAAACAAAAAATATTTAATCTCTCTGTTATGATTATTATGATCGGGTTGCTCGTTTATTTTACTCTTGCACTCCGGGAATCCGATAAGATCAAGGTGGAAATTATCTCGCTCGATGGGAATATTCATTTATCGAAAGAACAATATTTTGAATTCTCAAATCTTCTGGATAAGACACAGTATTCCAATCTCACTTTACAGGTAATTAAAGATAGAATTCAAAAACATCCTTACGTAGCAAGAACAGATGTAAGATACGACGGAAGCGGTAAAGTATCAGTCAGAATTTCGGAAAAGGAATTTGAATCGATTGTATTAATAAATGATCAGCAATTTCTGTTAACAGACGATCTTCAAATTCTGCCGCTTCTTTCCAAAACCAAAAAAATTGATTATCCGTTTATATCGAATCCGGTTCTTGAAAAAGTTGAACCGAAAAAATTTTATAGAAATAATAAGGATCTGGTTAGAGCGGCAAAGATTATTTCAACAGTTAAGTTGATTAACCCGGAATTGTATGATGCGCTTAATGTAGTCGATTTGCAAAATGGTGGAGATATTACGGTCGATTTCTCAATTCTTAATTATCCTGTAATAATTGGAAGGGGTAGCGAAGTTAGAAGAACTATTTACTTTAATAATTTCTGGACTTACCTGAAAGGAAAAGAGATAAATAACATTATGGAATATGTCGACATGAGATTTTACGGACATGTTTATTTAGGAATTCAAGAAACCTCAACAGAGGGGAATAAAAAGTCATGAAGAAAAATATTATAGCCGGATTGGATTTAGGAACAACAAAAGTTTGTGCAGTAATAGCAGAAAAAACTGACAGCTCAATAAACATTCTTGGTTTCGGTGTTGCCCCTTCGGAAGGATTGAACAGAGGTCTGGTTGCAAACATTTCTAAAACAGCCGAAGCAATTACAGAAGCAATGAGCATTGCATCAAACCGCGCCGGACTTACGGTAAAAGAATTAAATGTTGGTGTTGCCGGAGAACATATTACAAGTCTTAGGCATAGAAATTACGTTACAATAAATAATCCTGAACACGAGATTGCTGCAAGTGATCTGGAAAGATTAAAATCCGATGTGCTTACAATTAGAATTCCATCCGATCGCCAGATACTCCACATCATTCCGGAAGAGTACTTCGTAGATTATCAAGGTGGAATAGACGACCCGATTGGAATGTCCGGTCAGAGATTAGAAGCGGTTAATCACGTTGTGCTTGCATCTGTTCCGGCTATTCAGAATATAAAAAAATCTGTTGAGAGAGCCGGTTACATTGTAAAAGATTACATCCTTCAACCGGTTGCATCAAGTTTATCTGTTCTGGAAGAGAACGAAAAAGACCTGGGAATATTGCTGATAGATATTGGTGGGGGAACAACCGATATAGCAATCTATCATAAGAAAGCAATTAAGCATACCAAAGTAATTGGCGTTGCCGGAAATCAGGTTACAAATGATATAAGAGAAACATTAGGTATTGTTACAACCGATGCAGAAAAACTTAAGAAGGAATATGGTTATGCAATAGAGACTGCTATTGTTAAAGACGAAGACATTTTTATTAAAGGTGTAGGTGCCCGGGGAAATATAAAAATTCCTGTTACTCTTCTTACACAAATTATTAGCGTTAGAATGAGAGAACTTTTTTCCTTAATTGAAAATGAACTTCGTAACAGCGGATTCAAAAATAAAATTAAAGCCGGAGTAGTATTAACCGGCGGTGGATCACTTCTTAAAGGATGTACCGAACTTGCCGAAGATGTCTTTGGTCTTCCGGCAAGAATTGGTGTTCCGCTCGAATTAGGTTCGGGTTTATCTAACGAAGTTGAAAGTCCCGAATTTGCTACAGTAGCCGGGCTGATAAAAGGAATTCCCGGTAAATCATCTTCGGAAGGTTTTACAACAGTAAAAACAACATCCAAAAAAATAGATTTTGGAAAAGCGTTTAAAAAAGTTCAAGATTTTTTTGAAAAACTATAATACCACAACAAGGAGGTCATATGCTTAAATTCGTTACTCTCGATAAGGAAGAACCTAAAAAACTTTCCGCTCAAATCAAAGTTGTTGGAGTTGGAGGCGGGGGCTGCAATGCATTAGACAGTATGATTAAAAGAGGTCTCAGCGGTGTTGAATACGTTGCTGTCAACACAGATGCTCAGGTTCTCGATAGCAGTCTTGCTCTCCATAAAGTTCAGGTTGGTACAAATGTAACACGTGGACTTGGAGCCGGAGCAGATCCTAACGTAGGCAAGAAAGCAATAGAAGAAGACAGAGAAAAACTTACACACATTTTAGAAGGAAGCGATATGGTTTTTGTTACTGCCGGTATGGGCGGAGGAACTGGAACCGGCGGTGCTCCTATTGTTGCGTCTATTGCTAAAAGTCTGGGTGCTCTGGTAATTGGTATTGTTACCAAACCATTTGCATGGGAAGGTAAACAGAGAATGAAAAATGCAGACGAGGGAATTAAAGAATTAAAACAATATGTCGATAGCTTGATTGTAATTCCTAACGGACGAATTTTAAGCATACTCGATAATTCAACCGCTGCACGCGCTGCATTCGATAAACCGAATGAAGTTCTATACGAAGCTACAAGAGGTATTGCCGATATTATTACGATTACAGGAATAATTAATGTCGACTTTGCCGATGTAAGGACTGTAATGAAAGAAAGCGGACAGGCTTTAATGGGTTGCGGAATTGCAAGCGGCGAAAACCGTGCTATTGAAGCTGCACAGAAAGCAATCTCTTCACCGTTACTCGAAGGTATTTCTATTAAAGGTGCTAAAAATATTCTTCTTAATGTTTCCGGCTCATCAAACATGACTATGCAGGAAATTGAAGAGGGTAACAAAGTTATCTACGAAGCTGCCGGTGAAGAAGCCAATATTATATTCGGGCTTGTTAATAAAGATGAATTAACAGAATATATCTCTTACACTGTAATTGCAACCGGTTTCGGTTCGGAAACTGTTACAAAAACTATAAGCAATATCAAAAAGGAAAAAGAAGAAAAAGTTAAAGAAAAGAAAACTGTTGCTGTAGGAGGATTTTCCAAGGGTAAAATGGAAGTCGATCAAAATGCAGATTTAACAGTTCCAACTATTCTTAGATATAAACCGAAAGGAAACGATCCGGAACTTTTTGCTGACGAATCCATAATTCAAAGCGGATTTAAATCGGAAAAAAGTTATTACTCTGAAGAAGAAGAATCTTATTCTAAATCTAAATTTGATGAAGAAGATAGTTCCTCGTTCTTAAGAAAAATAATGGATTGATAATTTTTAATAGGAATAAAAATGTCAGGGATCATTTTACTCGGTATTATGTTCCTTGCTCTTATTCTGATGTCGGTTAAAGCAATAAGGATCTTCCATTACTTTTGTTCCGACGTAGAATAATTTGATTCAAAGGGCTGTATTTGATTTTCCCTTGTTGTGGTGACGAGCGGAATAAAGAAAATCAATGCAGCCTTTTTTTATGTATTAAATTGGCATTTGAATTCTATTTTATTTTAACTTCTTAATTACTAATTTGCGCCGACAAAAAAAGAAACCTCGATGAAAAAATTATTATCAATACTATTATTACTTGTACTCATAAAACCTTCCTTTGCACAGGAAGGAGAAGATGTTGGCTGGGTTGCCCGTTTTGGACTTGCCGGCGGATTTAATCCATCATTTGTCTTTCCAAATCTTGATCCGATAAATGTTGAAGTTAGAAAAATGGGCTTAAGTGAACTCTCCAGCTCCGGAATGTTCCTTTGGGGCGGTGGAGGATACGCATATATAATGTTAATTGATAATCTGCGTTTGGGTGGAATTGGAATAGGCGGTTCAACGAATAGCAAAGGTGTTGTTAACGGTTACAACAGGGAAGTAGATTATAATTTCGGTCTTGGCGGTGTTACTATAGAATATACATTACCATTTATAAAATATGTCGCAGTTTCGGTTGGTGCTATTGTTGGTGCTGGTTCTCAGAGCATTGAAATCTTCCAGAATAAAAATGATTACACATGGGGAAGTATTTGGGGAAAAGTTACTAATCCCGGAACAACTATGTATGATGACATTAATTACAAAATTTCAAATACCTTTTTTACTGTTGTTCCAACTCTAAATCTCGATGTACCTATTAACAGGTTTGTAGCTTTACGGTTTGGCGGTGGTTACATATTCAATTTTAACGATTCGTGGAAAGTTAATAACGATAGAAACATCAGTGGCGTTTATAGTGAATTAACTTCCAATAATTTCTTTATTCAAACAGGTATTTATTTCGGGTTCTTCGCATTTTAAATATGAAAAAGATTCTAATAACCGGCGGTGCCGGATTTATAGGCAGTAATTTTATCAATTATATTCTTGGTTCAAGAGATAATCTATTTATTGTTAATCTCGACAAATTAACCTATGCAGGAAATCTCGAAAATCTGAAAAAGATTGAAAGTAATAAGAATTATTTATTTGTTAAGGGTGATATTAATAATAACGAACTTGTCGATTTCCTCTTCAAAAAATATTCATTCAACTACGTAATAAATTTTGCTGCAGAATCCCACGTAGATAGAAGTATCCTCGGATCAGAAGTTTTTTACATTTCTAATGTTGTTGGTACAAATGTTCTGTTAGAAGCTTCCCGACGGCATGGAATTGAAAAGTTTATTCAGATCTCAACCGATGAAGTATATGGGAGTCTTGGTTCAACCGGATTGTTTACTGAGACAACACCGTTATCACCCAATAGTCCTTATTCATCAAGTAAAGCCGCAGCAGATTTGATGGCACTATCTTTTCATCACACATTCGGTTTACCGGTAGTGATAACGCGTTGCTCCAATAATTATGGACCATACCAGTTTCCTGAAAAGTTAATCCCTCTTATGATTATTAATGCGCTTGGTAATAAAAATTTACCGGTTTATGGGGATGGACTTAATGTTCGCGACTGGGTTTATGTAATCGACCATAATAGAGCTGTAGAATTAGTTCTGGAAAAAGGGAAGCCGGGAGAGGTTTATAATATCGGTGCAAGCCGGGAGATGAAAAATATTGATATTGTTAAATTAATTTTAACTAAATTAGCAAAGCCGGAAAATTTGATTCAGTATGTCAAAGACAGACCGGGTCACGATAGACGATATGCTATTGATTCTTCAAAAATCCAGAATGAACTCGGCTGGAAACCGGAATTCGATTTTGAAAAAGCTATCGATCAGACAATTGATTGGTATCTTACAAATAAAGAATGGTGGAATAGAATTATAACCGGTGATTATCAAAAATATTACAAAACTCTTTACGGAGACCGCTAGAGACAAATCTTTACTATCCTTCAGTTTTTAGAGTTATATTTGTGCCCAAAACATTTTATAAATTTTATTTTCAACTATAAACAGCCAATGCGGACATTCACTATAATGTTTTACCGGTGCTGTTTATTTATAGACTTAATAATTATTTTAAGAAAAGAATTAATGAAATAACCGGAAAGAATTATGAAAGTACTAATCAAAATTTCCCTTGTAATAGTTTATTTGACTTTTAATACCGCTTATGCCCAGAAGACAGAGCAGCTTCTACAGAAAGGTGGCGATACAAGACTGTTACAGCCAATAACGGTTACTATCGGCGGTAATTTTATTGTTAATGGTTCATTCACCGCGCTTGCAACTCAAAGAGTTGATCATTTTATAACTCAGATTTTTTCAGAAGCACAGGAAAAATCGATTGGTAATATCAGTCAACTCGAAATCCTTAAAAAGATAAATGAGCAATTCACAAAATATCCCTTAAGAGATATTCTACTTAAAAGAATGAATGGCAGTGAGTTGAAAATAGATCTATTGAAATATAGGTTGACCGGCGATTTTTCTTTCAATCCTTATTTGCAGAATGATGATGTTATAATTTTCCCGGGTTATGATGAAAAAACTAACTTTGTAGAAATAAGCGGTGCAGTAAATAATCCATTAAAATTTCAGTTTGTTGATGGTGATAAACTTTCCGATGCAATTCTTTTTGCCGGTGGAATTAATAATGCTTATGAGAATGTTACCAAAGCTGAAATCTCAAGACTTTATGATAAAGGGACTAGAGAAGAAATTATTAAAGTAAGTTTATCGGATAATATTAATCTTAAAAGGGGAGACCGGATTAGAATTCCTTATGAGCAGAATAATAAAAGAGAATTTAAAGTTCTGGTTCTTGGAGAAGTAAATACTCCCGGTTATGTTTATGTTACTAAAAACAATACGACTATAAGAGAGGTA
>JBBIHP010000022.1:6356-29772 GCA_037446915.1 Ignavibacteria bacterium | reverse complement strand
AGAACCTGTCGAACCGGATTATCGGCTCTACCCATAATTCTTTCCATTCCATATACGGCACCAAGGAAATGACTTTTGTTAATTCCTTCGCGACCGCCAGTGCCAACAAAAATATTTTTATTATAGTTTGCCATTCCAATTACTTCGTGAGGAACGACCTGACCAACAGATACAATCAGATCGTGATTTCCTTCTACTAATAATTTGTTTACTTGAGCTGGCCATGTAAAATTCAACTTACCTTCCGATACTTTACTAACAAATTCTGAAGGGACTTCACCAAGTGTAAAAAGATCGCTACGCCAATCATGAACTCTGAATATTTCAAGTGGAATATCTCCATACATTTTTTTTATTTCCTGTTCACTCATTTTTGCATGAGTTCCGAGTGCAGGTAAAAAATCAGTAAGATTCTCTTTGTAGTATTGATACAAATAGCGTGTTATAATTCCCGCCTGAGAATGGAACCTGGTAAAATCTGGGGGAATTGCAAGTACTCTTTTTTTAATTCCAAGTTTTGAAAGAGAAGAATAAATCGCTTCCCGGATTTCATCTTCCGATAAAGAAATTTTTTCGTGACCTTTTGCAAATAGTAACATATTAATTTTCTAAATTATCTTTGAATTCTTGCCGAGCCGCCTTTTGCAAATGCTTTAACTTCATCAATTGTTGCCATTGTAGTATCACCGGGATAAGTTGTAAGAAGAGCACCATGAGCCCACCCAAGTTTAACAGCTTCTTCAGGAGATTCATTTGTTAATAAGCCGTAGAAAAATCCTGCAGCAAAACCATCGCCGCCTCCAACTCTATCGTAAACATCAAGTTCTGCAGTGGGTGCAGAATAAGTTTTACCGTTAATCCAAGCAACAGCGCTCCAGCTATGTCTGTTTGTTGAATGTACTTCTCTTAAAGTTGTTGCAACAATTTTAACCTGAGGATATTTTTTAATAACATTATCAATCATACCGAAAAATGTTGAAGGATCTAATTTTGACTTAGCAGCAACTTCGGGACCCGGAATTCCGAGACCTTTTTGTAAATCCTCTTCATTGCCAACAAGGACATCAACATGTTTAACAATCTGGTCGATAACTGCTGCAGCTTTCTTTTCTCCACCCCAGATATTCCAGAGTTTAGCACGGAAGTTCAGATCGAAACTTGTAACAGCACCGGCTTTCTTTGCAGCTTTCATTCCATCAATTATAACCTGCCCGGTTGTTTCTGAAAGAGAAGCAAAAATTCCGCCGCTATGAAACCATTTAACTCCGCCGGAGAAAATTTCGTCCCAGTTAAAATCACCGGGTTTAAGCAATGCAGCAGCTTCGTTTGAGCGATTATAAAAAACTACAGGTGCACGAACACCAAGACCTCTATCGCTAAAAACGGTAGCCATGTTAGGTCCGTTTACACCATTGTGTTTAAATTTTTTGTAGAAGGGTTTAACTCCCATTGCTTTAACGCGTTCTGCAATTAAATCTCCAATCGGATATTCGACCATGGCAGTAGCAATACCGGTATTTATCTTGAAACAATCTGCAAGATTAGCTGCAACATTAAATTCACCGCCACTTACATGTATTTTGCATTCGGTTGCTTTTCTAAATGGAACTATTCCTGTATCCAGCCGATGAACGAGCGCCCCCAATGAAACAAAATCCATTGATGCTTTTGTGTCGATATTTAATCCGTCTGCTGATGACATGATTGTCTCCTGAATTTATTATCGTTATAAAATTTTTACACAGAATTGAAATAATTTTTTAAACACCGGAGTAAGCGCTAAAACCTCCATCAACCGGAAGAACGATTCCAGTTACAAACTTTGAAATATCCGATGCAAGATATAATAAAGCTCCAGAAACTTCATCGGGTTCTCCGAATCTTCCCATTGGAGTGTTGGAAATAATTTTATTTCCTCTTGGAGTTAACTCACCTGTTTTTTCATCTGTAAGTAAGAACCTGTTTTGATTAGTTAAGAAGAAACCGGGTGCAATAGCATTAACTCTTACATTCACTTTTGCAAAATGAACCGCGAGCCACTGTGTTAAATTATTTATTGATGCTTTTGCAGCAGAGTAAGCCGGAATTTTTGTAAGAGGACGATAAGAATTCATTGAAGAGATATTTATAATCGATCCGCCTCTAACAAGCATGTCTTCTGCAAAAACCATTGTAGGTAGTACTGTTCCCAGGAAATTAAGATCGAAGACACTTCTAAAACCATCAAGGTCTAAGCCGAAGAATGATTTTGAAAGATCGCCGATATTTTCTTTTGTAATAAATTCATTAGAAGTTGTAGCTGTAGGTGCGTTACCTCCGGCTCCATTTATCAATATATCTATTTTACCTAATTCTGAATTTACCTCTGCTTTAGCTTTTACCAGACTTTCTTTATTCAGAACGTTTGCAACAGCGCATAGAACCGGTGATCCGCTTTTCTTAGCAAGTCCCTGTGCGCATTCATCGCATCTTCCCTGTTTATAATCCATTATTGCAACTTTAGCACCGGCTTTTAACATAGTTTGTGCAAATATATTTCCGAACACCCCGCATCCACCAGTAACTACGCAGACTTTACCTTTCAGATCATCAAAAGAAACATTCATTTTGTTTTTCCTTATTTGTTAACAACTTTTGAAATATTATCCATTATAATCCTGGCATTATCCGTAAGCTTAGAATAATTTTCTTTTTCAATTGCATCCTGATCAAGCAGAGCTGAACCAACACCAACCGCACAAGCTCCTGCTTTCAGCCAGTCACCCGCATTTGTTAAACTTACTCCACCTGTAGGCATTAATTTTAAGTGGGGCATTGGAGCAAGAATTCCTTTAAAAAATTCTATACCAAGAATATCTGCCGGAAATACTTTTATTATATCAGCACCGGATTCAAAAGCTGTTTGAATTTCTGTAGGTGTAAAACATCCGGGCATTGCTGGTATATTGTACCGGTGAGCTGTTTCAATAATTTCCTTTTTAAAGATTGGACTAACAACATACTTTGCACCAGCTTTAATAGCCGCTTCTGCAACATCCTTATTTAAAACGGAGCCAACACCAATAATTATATTTGGATCAAGTTCTTTAGACATCTTTTCAATCAATTGAATTGCATTGGGAACTGTCATTGTAATTTCTGCAACAGATAAACCACCGGCATACAGTGCTTCAATTACTTTTTTCAGTTTTTCCGGTTCTTTAATTCTTAGAACAGCAACCGCCTTACGTGCAACAATTTCCCCAACTATTTTTTCTCTGTTCATGTTACTTAAATGGTTCCAGATGTTTTTTGAAATGTTTAATTAGAAAATCGTAATGTGTTTCTTCGTTTTCGACAAGGCATTGTAAAATTTTATCTTTGAAAAGATAGCTGCCGGACGGTTCTTTATCAGTTAAAACGCGACCGAATGTAACATGTAAAACCTGACGTGCGTCATTCGAATCGAATAATGAAATTAACTGCTGATCGCTAAGCTCCTTAGCCGGAGAAACTTTATTTATATCGGCAGAAACATGATATGATTTCTTTTCTGTTTCGTAAAGGTTTCTTGAGAAATCAAGAATCTCTCTAAACAGATCCGGTTTTTTTGCAGCTATTACTTTTAAGGCTTCTAGATAACTTGTTCCAGCGGTTTTAACATGTGTAAATGCTTCTTTAAGCGAGCCGATTACTCTGTAAACAGAAAACTTATCGCTGCCTGAATGTAAGCTGATTTTATAATTACCAAAATGTTTTGTAATTGCAAGATGCTTTTTATATTCTGTCTTGAACAGATCGATGTCGCCTTTATAGTCAATCCCTTTTTCAAAATCTCCTACAAATCTTGGTGCAAGACTTACAAATTTTACATTCAGCCTGTTAAGCTCATTTGCAAAAAAGAAATGTTCGAAAGGACTTGTTACCGATTCAGTTTCATCAACAGAGACTTCAATTTCGAATTTATCTGAATCGCACCTGGAAGCTAGATAGTCATATAATTTTTTAATATGTGCGATTGCTTTTCCGTATTTGGTATATGCTCTTAGAAAGTCGTTTACGGTAACGTCAATAGAAAAATTTTCTGCTATAGCAAAGCTCTGGCCGGCATATCTCTTTTCAGCATACGGAAAAGAATCGTTCAGTTCATTCCATGGAAGACCCGATGCAATTTTAAATAATTCTTCCTCGTTGTAATTATCAGCATTATTATTAACGTGCTCACTCGGATCGAAAGTAAACATTGTGAATCCGGCACCGAGCATCAGATCAATATCATCTGTTGTTTTTAAGTGATCAGCATCGGAACCAAATCCGCTTTTGTAACCTTCCTGAAACACAGACCAAACAGCAGCATCCATAACCATTTCTGGTTTACGGTTAGTTCTTGCAAGCTCGCGAATTGATTGCTGTGCAAGTATCGGATAAATGTCGCTCCCTTTCAATGATCTGATATGACCGCCGTTTGCAAGACCAAGCCGGTCGCCAAATCCGAACGAGTTTTTTAATCCCACTACCTTTGGAATAGTATAACTGAAGATTGATTGAAGAGTAATTCTGTTAGTGGTAGTTAAAAAACATTTTTTGAAGAACAAACCGGGATACGATGAACTAACACTCTCCCCTTCATATCTATTTAATAGATCTACATTGCTGGTTACAACGTAAAGATACTTGTAATTACCTTCTCTACCAATAAAATAAATTGAGTCTTCATACAAGTTTACCGACATCGGATACAGTAGAGTAGAGTAATCTTTACTCAGATTTAGTTTAACAGGTTTATTTTCATCATTAAATAATAATTGAAGATTTTTTCCAAATTCATTAATGCTCATATTATATCTCTATTATAATTTGTAAGTTTTCTTAACAAGGTTATAAGTTAAATCCTTTGCTATACTAATTGCCTCATCGATTGAAATAATGTGACGTGCTACCAGACCGGCCAGGAAATTAGAATCGATTCTGCGTGCAAGATCATGACGAGCAGGAATTGAAACGAACGCACGAGTATCATCGTTAAATCCCACTGTATTAAAAAATCCGGCAGTCTCAGTAACCATTTGTCTGAACCGGGTCATTCCTTCTATGCTATCGTGGAACCACCATGGAGGACCAAGTTTCATTGCCGGGTAATGACCTGCCAAAGGTGCAAGCTCACGTGAATAAGTACTCTCATCAAGTGTGAATACGATAACAGTGAATTTGGGATTATTTCCGTATTTGTTTAATAATTCTATCAGGTTGAATGTGAACTCTTCGTGCATTGGAATATCTGCGCCTTTATCAGCTCCGTAATTATTATAAATAACCGGATTATGATTTCTGTAGGAGCCGGGATGGATTTGCATTACAAGTCCGTCTTCAATACTCATTCTTGCCATTTCCATTAACATGTGTGCACTAAATAATTCGGCATCTTCAATTGATGCCTCTCCCTTAAGTCCTTTCTGAAATATTTTTTCAACTACACTGTTGGATAGTTCATGTGTAAAAGGAGAGAATACACCATGATCTGTTGAAGTACATCCAAGAGTTTTGAAGTACGATCTTCGTTCTTCCAATGCCTTAACAAATTTTGTGAATGATGAAATTTCAAATCCGCAAATGCGGCCAAGTAATTCGATATTTGATTTCCATGAAGGATTAGAAAGATCGGTAACGGCATCCGGTCTAAAACATGGTATTACACTACCATTCCAGCCGGATTCTTTTATTTTTTTATGATGTTCAAGACTATCGGTTGATGCATCGGTAGTTGACAGGACTTCTATTTTGAATTTTTCGAAAAGACTGCGTGGTAAGAATTCCGGTAAATTTAATTTTTCATTTATTTCGTCATAAATTTTATCTGCATTTGTACCATTAAGTTTTTCCTTAATACCAAATACAACTGAGAATTCATGGTTAAGCCAGATGCCGGAGGGTGTACCTAAAAACAGATAATAATTGTCTGCAAATAATTTCCAGATTTTACGCGGATCTTTTTCAACCTTAGTTCCGTTTATTGAAGGAATACCCAAGGCTTCCATTGGAATTCCTTGCGAATAGAGCATTCTGAACAAATAATGATCGGGCGTAATAAATAGCTGCGATGGATTTTCGAAGGGTTTATTATCAACAAAAATCCCCGGATCAACGTGTCCGTGTGGACTAATAATGGGTAACGATTTTATGTTGTCGAAAATTTCGCGCGCAAAAGTGCGTATTACAGGATCTGAATCAAAAAACCGATCGGGGTGAAGTTCAAAAGGTGACATTTCCTTTCCTAAAATTAAAATTCAACTACAATTGGATTATTTAATTTGATTAAAAGATTATCAAGATATCTTACAAACTCATTTTGATTTTTAATTCCTTTAGGTTCCTGAACCCATGCAGCAGTAAAATAATACTCAACTTTCGAATCATATGGTTTAAGCATCAAGATATAGCTCAGTTTATCGTCTGTATGCTTTATTAAATCTTTGCCATTATACAGAACTGCAATTCCAAGGTCGTCATCTGCTAAGGATTGCTTGCCGTATAGTGCTATGTATTGCCAACCGGAAGTATTTGTGCTTTGTATAAAATTAGTCCCTTCATACTTAGCAAGACCGGTTACTAAATTTTCAGCGTTATCAACTGTTAGAACGCATTTAGAAAGTCTGCACCTTGCATTAATTGAAATGTTAGCTTTAAGATCATATTTTTTTTTGTCAACCATCCACCCGTAATAATCAATTGTGAATTCGGATTTTAGCGGACCATTTTTAAGAAGATTATATTTAACAGAATCTGTAACCGAAACCATATTTACTTTATTGCTGCTCCACATTCCGAACGATCCAATTCCAAGTGAACTGCCTACTTTAAAAATATCCATTCCCCATTCCTGCATATTATGATATGAGTCGTCTTTAGCAACAGTATCGTGAACACCAACTTCTTTAAGAACAAGTTTTCTCATTTTCTTTCCGAATATATCAGTAGCATTACGCCAATCGAGATAAAGACGATAGCCAACAATTTCTGATTCCCAGCCGGGACCTTCATATTTGAAAAGAGCATCGTGATCTTTGTGAATTGATGGTACTTTGAAACTATTTACGTTTTCAAACTCTGTCCCTCTAAACTTACCCTCAGAATAGATTCCACCTTTCTTGGGTGAAAGTTCCGCATAAGTTTCATTTTTAAAAACAGTTGGAACAATTCCGTTACCATATTCAAATTTGATTTCATTTTTCTCATTCGGTTTTAATGTTAAAGCAACAGTAATAAATTCCTCTCCATTGATCTTTTCAAGTTGATAAGGAATTTCCTGCCCACCCGAATAAACAGCGAAGGACTTAACATCAAAATCAGAATACTTTCCAAGTATCTTATTAAGACTTATCGATACAAGTTCGTCTGTTCTATCAATTGAAGACGGATTATTAATAAGAACTTTGAAAGATTTGCTTTCTGTAGTGCATGCGAATGATGCAGAAAATATTAACAGGAGTAAAACGATTTTTTTTAACATCACAAAACCTATTTTTAATAATTAAAAAAAATATTCAGGGACAGTACTTAAACTTAGGATTCAGCCACCATCCCCATCTCATGGGAGGCACCATGAAAAATTAATTACTTCATTCTTGTTTAAGAACAACTATAAAAATTTTTAATAGCCAAATAGCTTTGGTATAAACATGCTTAATTCAGGAAAATATGTTACAGCAAGCAATGTAATCATCATTGCAATAAACATCGGGATTAATGGTTTAATAACTTTTGTAATTGGTAATTCAGCAACAGAACATCCTACAAACAATACACCTCCTACCGGAGGCGTACACAATCCGATACTAAGATTCATAACCATAATAATTCCAAAGTGTATCGGGTTAATTCCCAGTTGAATTGCAACAGGTAAAAATATTGGTGTAAAGATTAAAACTGCTGGGGTCATATCCATAAAGGTACCAACAACAAGCAAAATAACATTTATTATAATTAGTATCACAAACTTATTATCAGATAGTGAGATTAATGCTGCAGCAACATTCTGGGGAATATTTTCGTAAGCCATTACCCATGACATTGCCATTGAAGTAGCTACAAGGAGCATTACAACAGCAGTAGTTGTAGCACTGCTCAGTAATATTACCGGAAGATCTTTGAATTTAATTTCCCGGTAGATAAATACAGAAAGTATAAAAGCATAAAGGACAGCAATTGCCGATGCCTCTGTTGCGGTAAAATAACCGGCAACAATTCCACCAATAACAATTATAATTAACAATAGGCTTGGGACTGCATCAAAAAATTTTTTTATTGCATCTCCAATTGTAAAGTTAATTGTAACTTGATATTTGTTTTTCTTAGCATAAATTCCAGCTACAACCATTAAAGAGATACCAAGCAAGATACCCGGGATGTACCCCGCAAGAAACAGCGCAGCAATTGAAACCCCGCCGCTTGCAAGTGAATAGACTATTAAAATATTGCTTGGCGGAATAATCATACCAGTAGTTGCAGAAGTTATATTCACAGCGGCAGAAAATCCCCGGTCGTAACCTTCTTTTCTCATAATCGGCGTCATAAAACCGCCTATGGCAGAAGCAGCTGCAACAGCAGATCCCGAAATTGCACCAAACAACATTGCTGCCATTATATTTACAAATGCGAGTCCACCGGGCAATTTGCCAACAAGAATTTTTGCAAAATCAATTAACCTTCTTGCAATTCCACCGCTATTCATTAATTGACCGGCAAGAATAAAAAACGGAATAGCAAGCAATGCGAAGCTATCAATACCGGTCGCCATTCTCTGCGCCACTGTGGTTAACGAAGGGAGCGTTTGAATGGTAAAAAGCATTGTGATAAGAGTTGATATTCCAATACTGAAAGAAATCGGTACCCCCGAGGATAGCAGGATAGCAAAAGTTAATACTAAGACAATTATTTCTAATGATTCCATAGAGTATACAGTTTGTTTTAATGGCTAAAAATTTATAATTCCTTTAATTTTTTTATTGCTTCAATAATAAAGTGGCTTGAATAAAATAGAATCAATGCTCCGCTTATAGGGAGAACAAGGTAAACGTATCCAAGCGGCACCTGTAAAGCAGCAGAAATTTGATTAAGACTGAGTGTAATTAGAACTAATCTATAACCGCCAATAACCATTACTACCAGAGAGAAAAAGAAAACAGAGACCTGAATAAAAATTTCAAGATAAATTTTGGATTTGCCCTCTAATTTATGTGAGAGAAGATCTATAGCCAGATGCATCTTTTGACCGGCGACATAACTTGCACCTAATATTCCAAGCCAAACAAGAGTATAACGTGCTAATTCCTCTGTAAACGAACTAGGGTTTTGTAAAACAAATCTTGTAAAGACCTGCCAAAGCACATTTAGTGTCATTAATGAGATAATAAAAATCAGAAACCATCTCAAAACAGAATCGATTATTTTTTTTACTTTATTCATTATTATCAACCATTTTGATTTTCTTAATAAGATTATAAACAGAAGGTTCGTTTTTAAATTCATCTAAAAGAGGTTTCACCTTTTCTTCAAATGGAGCTTTATCTGGATAGAAAATTTTAACACCGGCTTTTTGAACTTCTCGCAAAGCTTGTTCTGTAGCTTCTTTCCATAATTTCTTCTGGTAATGATAAGATTCATCAGCGGCTTCCTGAATCCATTGCTGTTGTTGTGGTGATAAATCGTCCCATATTACAGTACTGATCAATAATACATCAGGAACCGAAGTATGTTCATTAAGGGAATAAAATTTACAGACTTCATAATGACGGGACAGATAAAAACTTGGCGGATTATTTTCAGCGCCGTCAACAACTCCCTGTTGAAGTGCTGTGTACAATTCTCCCCATGCAATAGGCGTTGCTGAACCGCCTAAAGCTCGAACTAATTTGACTGATGTCGGGCTCTCCTGAGTTCTAATCTTCAAGCCCTTTAAATCATCGGGGGTTAAAACGGGTTTATCCTTTGTATAAAAGCTTCGGTTTCCGGCATCATAATAACATAAACCTCTTAACCAGAATTTTTGTGTACTCTTTAATAAATCTTTACCGGCTGAGCTTTCAAAGAAATCGAATTTTTGTTTCTCGTTTGCAAATATGAATGGTAATGAAAAAACTTTGAAGTCCGGAACAAATCCTTCAAGCACTGAAGATGAAACTTTTGTCATCCCCAAACTTCCTATTTGGAGAAGTTCCAAGCATTCTCGTTCCGTTCCAAGTTGTTGACTTGGATAAACCGTAATTTGAATTTTCCCATTTGATTTTTCAGCAGCACGTTCAGCTAAATAGAGCATTGCTTTGTGTACGGGATGAGATTGATCTAACCCATGCCCAATTTTAATTCTTCTAACGCTACTATCACTTGAGCAAGCGCTAAAAAAAATTATTGCGATTGATAAAAAAATGGTAATCTGAGAATTTAGTCTCATACTTTTGCGCTCATTAAGTTATTATAAATATTCACCATAAAAAATCTTTCGAAAACATTCAAAAAAGCTTAATTACAGAAATCATATCGTTTACTTAATCGTTTAACTAAAAATCTAAAAAAATCTCCTTTTAGTCAATTAAATAAATCATTTTTCCTGCATAAATCTAAAATTCTGTCCAAAAACAATGAATTATTCTGCATTTATTTCAAAATGACAAATCTTTTACTCTGAGCAAAACCCCCAGAAGTCAACCGATAAATGTAAACCCCGGATGAAATTCCCTTTGCATTGAACGTAACAGTGTGGTAGCCGCTTTGATACTTCTCATCGATTAGTTTTTCAACAGATCGACCGAGAATATCGAACACTTCTAATTTAATTTCTAACTCCTTAGGTAAGGTAAAAGAAATTTTAGTTTCCGGATTGAATGGATTTGGAAAATTCTGATGAAGAACAATTGATGAACTAATTAGTTCCTCGTAAATAATTGAAGATGGAACTTCGTACTCAAAAGCTCCTAAGTCCGGGGCTAATCCTTTAAATGGTAAACCAACATCAACACCGGCATCAATAAATTGACTTCCCGATGCAAGATGCATAAATGTAATATCGGGTAAGCTGCCGTCTTCTTTTCTGGGCCGTATTGCCTGGGAAGCATCAATACTTTGAAAATCATTGACCGAAACACTAAAAGGTGCAAGCCAGCTATTTTTTTCCTGAACAGAAAAATTTCCTAATTCGACCAAGCCTAAATATGCAATCGAATTTTTTACAATTAACGATTGACCGGGATTTAATGCTCTTGTTATTCTATAATCAGCGGTTAGGTTTCTAAATCCGGTACAATTTAATAACGTCATTGAGCCGTCATTGTTGTTCTGATCGAACCCTTTTACTTTGTTATCGAATGCAAAACATTTCTTTAGTGTAACATGATGCATTAACCGGTTGCTATTACTATTATCACCCCCACCCATTTTAAATCCATTCCCATTACCGGATGTTTGGGTACCATCTTTTCTAAATCCGTTTTTGAAGCTCCAGCAATTTTCAATAATTGTAGTAACATTGTCGGCACCTCTTAAATAACCGTCCCAACCGTCATCAGAATTTTGCCAAGCACGGCATCCGTAAAAATAATTTCCACTACCAACCGTCAATTTTGGAGCAAATCCATCGGCATTACCTTCTGATGGATCCGCATTATTATATGAGTCGCAATTAATTATCTGATTATTTGAGGCACCGTTACTTAATTGTAATCCGGAGTCTCTATTCTCATAAAAGGCGCAGAACTCAATAATATTATTAGAGCCGCCGCTAATTTCCATTCCGTTATCACCGGCGCCTTTAATATCAAGCCCTTTTATGTGCCAATAACTTGCATTGCTTAAACGAAAACCACGATTACTACCACCAACAACCTGTGAAGAAAAATCTAAAATGGGACGTTCGTTTTTATATGCAAAAATGTAATAACGCGATGTTGAAATGCCACTCTTCGAAATAGAAATAGTTGCATTGTAATTAAATGTTCCGCCTCTAACAAAAATGGTATCACCCGCTTTTGCTTTGGTAATTGCGGAGGATAAATTTAGTAACGGTTCGTTTATTGTACCTGCATTTAAATCGTTCCCATTCGGAGCCACAAAAATATTTTGAGCCAATAAACCTTTTATTTGAACAACAGTAAAAAGTAATAAAAAAAGAGTGATTCTATTTTTCATATAATTTCATCAAAATAATTCAATGAATAATTACTCTGCTTTTTGAATCGCAATATTATTAAAACTGAATCCGGCTTTATCAAGTTCTAAAGCGGCAAGTATAAATGGGCCGTATCCTTTAATATCGTTCATTCTTTTAGGTTCACTTATGTAATATTCAAAACTTCCATCGCGATAGGGAGTTCCGCCAAGACCGGCACTGCGACAGATCTGGTAAAGGTTTATATAACCAGTATCTTCGATTTTAGAAAGATGTTTTAATAATCCTTCGAAGACATCTTTTGCAACTGTTAAATATTTTTTATTCAGATAACCTTTATTTGCCCCTTTGGCCAATGCATATGCAAACATGCTTGTTGCAGATGCCTCAAGATAATTTCCTTCTCTATCCGGCAAATTAACTACCTGATACCAGATGTTAGTGTTTTTATCTCTGTATTTAATTATAGCTTTTGCAAAGCGCGAAAGAATTTTTTTCAATTCAACTTTTTTGGAATAGTTTTCTGGAAGAATATCAAGTACATCTACTAACGCCATTGCATACCATCCCATGGCCCTTCCCCAAAAGTTAGGAGATAATCCGGTTTTAGGATCTGCCCATTGTTGTTTTTTACTTTCGTCCCATGCGTGGTAAAGCAATCCGGTTTTTTTATCCCTAGTTTTCTTTTCAATTAATGTGAACTGATGAATAATATCATCATAGAATTGTGGTTCATTGTTTAATTTGGAATACAATGCATAAAAAGGTTGACCCATGTAAAGTCCATCGAGCCACATTTGATCGGGATAAATTAGTTTATGCCAGAATCCATGGCTTGGTGTTCTTGGATGATATTTGAGTTGTTTTCTTAATGTATCCGCGGCAATTTTAAATTTTTCTATGCCGGTTTTGTTGTATGTGTATAACAATGCTCTACCGGGATTTACAAGATCGATATTAAAGTTCTCGAATTTATAGGTTCTTATTTTGCCGTCTCCTTCAATGTATTGATCCAGATTCTCTTTAATAAACTGAAAATACTTTTCATCTCCGGTGTATAGATAAACCTGATAGAGCGCCTCAAGAATCAATCCCTGTTCGTAATTCCATTTCGTTTCTGTAAAAATAGAATCGTAGGTAACTGCTCCGGGATGCCTGAGTACAAATGAGTCGGCTAACCTTACAAACATTGGTAAATTTTTATCAACCAATAATTGGTTAGTATTCTGAGAAAAAGAAAGAATATTAGCAAATAGTATAATTACTAAAACAAAATGTTTTTTCATAGGTACTCCGGTTTTATGAATTAGAATCTTATTTTATTTCTTTAATCAATTCTCCGTTTACTTTAACATTGTTAAGAGTAATTGATTTTACATTTTGAATAAAATTTCCCTTTTCAACATTATTGAATTCGCAATCGGAAATATAAATTTCTTCGATTGGAGGATTATCAATTCCAATTAATTGTAATGCGTATTCACTTTTCTGGCTAATCACATTTTCCACATGGATATTTCTAACCACCGGTGGAAATTTACCCTGCTCATTCGGTTTCATTTCATATAGAAGTTCTATTAAGAAGATAGCATTGCTAACAGTGCCGACTTCAATATTCCTAACAAAAATATTTTCAACAAATCCGCCGCGCAGAGTATTGGATTTAATTCTCAGCATACGATCGAGATTAGGACTATCCATTTTACAATTTTCTGCAAATACATTGCGGCAACCACCAGATACTTCGCTTCCTATTACAACCCCACCATGCCCGTCTTTCATTTCACAATTTCTGATAATTATATTTTCACTTGGAACTGCAATTCGTCTTCCATCAAAATTTCTACCCGATTTTATTGCAATACAGTCGTCACCATTATCAAAGTAACAATCTTCAATTAGAACATTGCGTGAGGATTCTGGATTGCAGCCATCAGAATTTGGTCCATGACTAATAGATTTTACATTTCTAATGGTTACATTTTCGCAAAGGACCGGATGAATAACCCACATAGGAGAATTAGTTATTTTGATATCACTTATAAGGATGTTTTTACATTTATAAAGCTGAAGAAAATTTGGTCTTAAGTAGTAACCATCTCCAAAAATTCTTTTGGATACATCAACCTGGTCTTCATCCAATTTTAGCAAACGTGGACGGGCATAATCATCCAATTGACTTGGCATTCCTTTTTTAAATCCATATTCGGTTTTACCTTTCCATGGCCACCAGTTATTATTGTCTGCTTGCCCATCAAGAACAGCATTACCTGTTATAGCAATGTTTTCCTGCTCGTAAGCATAAATAAGTGGGGAGTAATTATAACATTCAACACCTTCCCACCTTGTAAAAACAACTGGCAAATAATCAGCCGGATTATTACTAAATTTAATTACAACACCATCTTCAAAATGGAGATTGATATTGCTTTTAAGGTGAATAGGACCTTTTGAAAAATATTCCCCTTTGGGAATAATAATTTTACCGCCACCCATAGAAGAGCATTTCTCAATTGCTTTATCAAGATACGGTTTAATGTTTGTCTTTAGTTCTTCAGGCCTACCAAAATCGCTTAACTTAAATTCAGCTGAAGGTATAGTGGGTAATTTAATTTGCTCAATAATCTTATCAAGTTTATCCCATTCGTTTGAAGTTACAACCGGTTGGCTTGTACAGGATGTAACAGCAATGAATATTAGAAAGCAAGACAAAATATTTTTTATTTTTTTCATGATGTCTCAAAAGAATTGTTATAAATTATGATATAAAAAATGCGATAACCGTATTTCAGGTTACCGCATTGTTAAGCAGAAAAAAGAACTTATTACTTTAAGAGCATCATCTTTTTGGTAACAGAGAAATCTTTAGTATTTAATTGATAGAAATAAATACCCGATGATAGGTTGTTGCCAACAAGATCTTTTCCATTCCATGTATAATTATAGCTACCAGCATTGAATTCTTTACCATCAATTAATGTTGCAACTTTTTGTCCCAGCATATTAAATATAACAAGAGAAACAACAGAAGATTTTGGTAAACTGAACTTAATATTAGTTGTAGGGTTGAACGGATTAGGATAATTCTGCTCTAAAGTAAATTCAGTTGGAATTCCTTCAACAACATTAACACTGGTACCACCCTGTGCTAACCAATCAGCTTTTTGAGTCGGGAACCAGTTAAGATCGCCGACTGGAAATCCTTTTTGAGCACCTGTAAATGCCGGATGTTGAATAGAATAAGTACAATTAAGAGTATCTGTAAAATACTTATAGGTTCTTCTATCCATATCATGGATTAAATAATTATACCCGGGTTTATTCTTTGTATAATTTCCACCTGTTGGACTAATATAATAATTCATTAAGTTGGTCATTAATCTTGGAGTTCTAACCAAACTAAAATTGGTAAGTTTTCTAAATGCATTTGAGGCTTTTGCGCCAAGCCGTCCATTAATATGCTTTGTTAAAACAGGCCCTTCAAAATGACGTGGATTTGCATTAAACCAACTTTGTCCAGTAGACGAAATCCCGATATAATTATTCGCAATATCCCATATTGTGGTGTCGTTCGGCGCAGCAAATATCATCGGCATTGTATTATTGCCATTCACATATTTCTCACCTGTATTGTTATATTCAATAGAACGTTCAGTATCGAGTGAATCTGCACCAAGAGCATAAGCATCAAAGAAAATGTTATTTGTTATCTGAACTCTTTTACCAACATTACCTAAAGAAAGAACACCGTGGAATCCCATTCCATTAATGAATGTATTATGATCTATAATACATACATTTAAGATACCTGTTACTGTATTACCGGCAGCAAGATTTAAATGTCTTATTGGACGATCTTGATAATTAAGAAAAGTATTATTTACCAGAATCATAGTGTCACAAGAAACCTCACGAATGTCAATTGCTTTACCAGCACCAAAGTTTGATGTAGTTAATGATCCCATATTAGTAAAAATTGAGTTTGTTACTTTAATAAGATTAGTTCCACTCCCGGTTCTAACATGATTTCCATTCGTATTGGTTAATAAACATTTGTCAATTTTAATTCGGGAACCAACACCGGTAGTGTTAATTAAACCACCTTGCATATTATTGATATTCGTCCATACAGGTTCAAAAATACCCGCAATTGCAAGATTTGTAAATTCAACATGTCCGCCATTAAGAACTACAAAGTTTCCGGGCGGGTTTTGAGGACTTGTTCCTGTTCCGGTTGGATATAAATAGATAATTGGTTTTGGCCCATCCGGTGCTCTTAAGCGCAGAGTTCTATTTCTTACGAGTGTAAGAATTTCTGTGCTTAAGTAGATGCCGCCATTCTCAAGTTCGTAAATTCGGGTTGCTAAAATTCCCGGATTTGCAGTAGTATCGGCTCTAATTATTGCAATAATCGATCTAGGATCTTTGTCATATGGCTGAATCTTTAAAACCTGCCCAAAAGAGAATGATGAGAATAGTAATGTGATCATTACTAATAAAGTTAGTTTCTTTTTGTTCATATTTCTTCCTCCTGGTTAGTATTTGTTTTTTATTATTCCTAATAGATAGAAATAAATTTTAATGAACTCAATGGAATACAAAAACATTTAACAGCCTATCAAAATAAAACTACAATCAAGGTTATAAAGTAAGTCTTATTCCAAATTCGGCTGTTAAACCGTATAATTCACTTGTGTTAAGAATTTTATATCCATTTACTTTATTGTCTATTATACGCTCCTCTTTGATATTAGAAAGGTTACTAACATTAAGTACCAGAGACAAATAATCGAATAGTTCTTGTTTAAGAGCAAGGTCAAATCTTGTATAGCCGCTTACTAAATTATCGCTTCTTCCGCTGGCAGAAAAAGAACTATAGTATTCAGCTTGATGATACATTGAAATTCTTGCAGAGAAACCTCCAATATCATAACCAAGTGCAATATTCCCAAAAAACTTTGGTTGATTTTCAAGCTGTTGTTTTCTTTGAACCGGAACCTCAACAAACTGAGCGATCTTTGGGAAAGGAGGAGGTAATACCTGAACCCATGTAGTATCAATTCTTGATCTTATAAGCCATGTTTCGGATTTAACAAAAGACGCATTATAGCTCAGCACAATATTTTTAAGTAAACCCGGTAGGAAAGTAAAATTAATTTGATGTTCAAATTCTAATCCCCATAATTTTGTTGGGTGAGGCGAATTATAAGGAACAGTTAGTTGATATGTACCTGAATGAAGAGTCTTCCATTTTAATCCAACATTTTCAATCATTACATTACCGCTTGTGTTGAATTGATTCAGCATATGATACATATCCTGGATTTCTTTATAGAAGGCAGAAATTGAAATCAAACCAATTTCATTTCCATAAAATGATGTGTTGATTTCAAAATTCCATGCCTTAGCAGTCTTGAGTAATGGATTGCCAAGAATAAGTTGTTTTGTAGAACCAACAAGCGATGGTCTCCATGCAAAATATGTATTCAATCTCATGTTAAAATCAGGGCGGGCTAAGGATTTGTATGCAGCAAGTCGAACATTTAGGAATTCTGTGGCTTTTATATTCAAATGAAAATTTGGTAGAACAACAGTTTCTTTATAGGTAGAAGTTGTATCCCTTGTATAGTCTGCGGGTACCGGAAAACCGGAAAAATCAACTAACGAATACTTGTTTTTATAATTGTTATTTTCTGTTTCTATTCTTAATCCAGCAATAAATGTAACTGTCTGACCTAATTTCAAAGTATTCATCCCGTAGAAAGAAGTAACTGTTTCATTAATATTATAAGAATTTGCATTTACAGAAGGATCATTGAAATATTCTTTTGCAATACCGTTCTGATCTACACCATTTTTATTTAAGTCGTACCACTGACGGAGTTTATCCCTGTTAATTAACGGATACATTTTGTATAAATCATACATCTTTCTGGATTCTGGTGATGAATCTAAAAATTCGCTTAGGGATAAAGTATTAATTCTTGGATCGGCTAAATATCTTTTATAGAATGCTTCAAAGAAAGTGCCGTTGAAATTTTTAGCTTTAATTGAACCACCGGCCAATTTTTCGTAAGGTCTCCAATACCCCAAATAATATGGAGAGTATAACTCAGTATTTGCATTAGTTCTGGTCTTAGCTTTATAACTCGTTCCAAATTTAAATTCACCAGCAACATCATTACTGAATGCATAATTATAAATTGCATTTAGGAAAGCAGCTTTATCTTTATCAAGATTATTCTGAGTTCGATAGTAAGCATTATATAAAGTAGAACTCGGAAAATTATTCCATGCTTGATCAATTATTTTTTCAGGATTTGTTTTAAGTCTAGGGGGATTTTTCATTCCGGATACATTTGTAGAAGCTTCCAGAAAATCGAGCTGATAATCGTAGGGGAATTTAGAAACGGACTGTGCAAAAGATAATCCCCAGTTAATTCTTAAATCCAATAAATTATTATCGCCAGTTAATGCGGTGTTAAATTGACTTATTTCTCTTTCTCTATCCCTAAAAGTATAAGTAACAGAACCACCCGTACCACCACCAGCTGGATAATCTCTTGAGTGAAGTAAATAATCTCTATTGGTACTATTAAATACAGTATTTAATTTTATTGAACCATTATCGGGTGTATTAAAATCAAGCAGTAAGCTAAACCCATTTCTTTTTCTAATCTCATCGGTAAATTCAAGCGTGAAATTGTTAATGACGTAATCAGTTTGATTATTTAATGTCTGGTCATAATCGAGGTCAATTCTTTCATTACTTCTTATTTTTTGTTCGATGTTTCCTGTCAACTGAACACCTAATAAATCATCAAAAAATCTTTCACCATATTTGAAAGAAAAATCGTATTGACCGAATGATTGCATAAGGTCATTATAATTTCCTTTAGCAAGTATATTAATTTCTCTTAATGAAGGAGCTTTCTTAGTAACCAGATTTACACTTCCAGCAATTGCATCGGCATCTTTATCGGCAGTTAATGCTTTAAATAATTCTATTCCTGCTAAAGAACTTTGAGATATTGTAGAAAGATCGAGACCTCTGCTTGTCGCATCTGTAGAAGCAATTTTAATTCCATCAATAGTAAAATTTGTATACTTGTCTTCCAAACCTCTTAATATAATTTTGTTAGCTTCACCACCGGAACGAATAATAGAAACACCCGGTAATCGGCCGATTGCTTCGGCAGCATTAACATCCGGTAGTTCTTTAATTTTTTCTTCCGATACAACATTTACAATTGTGTTAGATGTTAATTGCTGGTTAATTGCAGCCGCCTGGCCCAATGCCTGGGCAGTTACAATTACTGTTTCACCTTCCAGAACATCGGGCACTAATGTTACATTTAATTCAAGAGTCCGGTTATTCTGGATGGTAATTGGAATTTCCTTTGTTAAATAACCAATGTAGGAAACTCTTAAAGTATACTGTCCTTCTGGAATCTTAGCAATTCTATAAGTGCCTTCGATGTCTGTTGCACTACCTAATGACGTACCAAGTATAAAAACATTTGCACCAATCAAACCTTTATTAGTAGTAGAATCTTTTACTTCTCCACGAAGATTCCCCTGTGCAAGAATTGCATTTGAGATAAGTAAAGATAAAAATAAAGTTATCGTAAAGAACTTTTTCATATAGACTCCCTGATGGGTAATGAATTTAAATTGTAGTAAATAATAGTTAAGTGGATTAACAAATGATAAGGAAAAATTAAAGCCCACAACTTTTTTCTAGTTGAAATGCTCATTAAATTACTCGGATAGAAATAGTTTACTTTATTGTTTACTTTATTGCTAACTAAATCTGCTCAATAAATTCCTAATTGTCAAGCAAAAAAGAAACGCACGTTATTTTTTATGCTAAGAATTTGTTCATATGGAGAAAAAAGCAAAAAAAAAGGACTAAAGCTCATTTAAATATTTAAACGAGAAAAAACGCAGAGAACTAACTAAAATCTTTGAAATAGAATTTTAATTTTTCTTATTAAATGAAATACATGTGCCGCGCAAAATAAGTTGAGTATCTATTATAATATTTTTTGTCTCAATCTCATCCGGCGCTTTTATACTTTTCATTATAAGATCCATCGAAGCTTCACTTAACAATTGTGTGGGCTGATCTATGCAACTTAATGGTGGTGATAGAAAGTTTTGTACTTCAGCGTTTCCAAAACAGATTATATCAATGTCGTCCGGAATTTTTAAGCCGACTTCTGCAGCAGCAATATATACTCCAAGGGCAACCGGATATGTAACTGTCAGAAATAAATCAGGTAAGTTCTTTTGATGATACAATTTCATAAATGCATCATACCCATATTTTTCACCAAATCCTCCTTCAATTATCCAATCAGAATTTATTTCAATTCCATAAGAATTCATTGCATCAATAAAACCCTGTTTACGATCGCGCCCGATATTAATATTTGTATAACCGGCAAGATGCCCAATCTTCCGATAACCTAATTTAATAGCATGTTCAATTGCTTTGAATGAACCCTGTCGGTCGTTAACAGCAACTGAATTAATACTTTCGATTTGCGGAATACGATCAATAAAAACAATAGGAATTCCTCTTCGCTTAACCATATCGAAGATTTCGTAATTATATGTCTCCTGGGTAATTGAAATAATAATTCCATCAACTTTCATTGCTAACAATGTATGGATATGACGTTTTTCCCGTTCGGGATTTTCCTGTGAGACAGTAAGGATGATTTCATAGTTATGTTCAAATGCGACGTTATAGATATGTTCGATAATAGAACCGAAAAAGAAATGAGCAATTTTAGGAATTACTACGCCTATTGTGTTGGATTTTCTTGCCGATAAATTACGAGCCATAATATTTGGTGTGTAACCTAATTCTTCGGCAACTTTTTTAATCAGTTTAGTTGTGGCTGGTGATATATCCGGATGATTTCTGAGAGCTTTAGAAACAGTTACAGTCGATACATTTAATCTGCTGGCTATATCATTTAATGTAATAGCTTTGTCTTTCATAAAACTCTCGATTATCTAAATTTTGGAAAAATTTCTCGACTTAACCTTATTACTTTATGGTTTACTTTATTGATAACGCAACTTCTTTATAATATCTGAATTAGTCAAGAAGTTTTTTGATTGGTAAACAATTATTCTGAAAATTCATTTTAATTAAACCAGAACCATGGACTCAAACTTTTTAGAAACTAAATTAAATTATTTAATAATTTCAAAAGAATCATATAATTGACCATCAACTGTGTATGAGTTATAAAAAATTTTATCCTCATTTATTTCAATTACCTGGTATAATTGAATTTCATTTCCAGTCTTCTCCATGAAATCATCAAATTTATTGTTAATAGGATAGGCTTTCGGTCCACTTACAGATACAACATAAATTGTTCCTTGCTCATTAAAACCAACAGGTTTTCCATTTTTAATTTTTTTTGATCTGGCATAAGTATGGTCGTGCCCATTAAGTACCAAATCAACATTATACTTATCGAA
Organism: Ignavibacteria bacterium; assembly: GCA_037446915.1. GTDB lineage: Bacteria > Bacteroidota > Ignavibacteria > Ignavibacteriales > Melioribacteraceae > DSXH01. The sequence continues at coordinate 8,132 of JBBIHP010000022.1, read as the reverse complement.
AATTGGTTGAAACGTTTCCCTTGTAGTTTTGTCATTTCTTTCACTTGTTGCAGAATAAATGGGATGATGAAAAGAAACTATTGTCCACTTATTATGATTTTCACTCAGCAATCCATCCAGCCAAATTGCTTGTTCATCAACTTTTGTTTGTGAATTAATAAATACGAACCGTACACCCTGATAATCAATGTAGTAATTAGTTTCTTTAAGGGTATTAAGACCATTTTCGGGAAGAGTAAAGTGGGAAGTCCAGGTTGTTGCAATCTCTTGAGACCGTCTCTGCTTTCCATCAACTTCTATTATTTTATGATCATGATTACCCGGTGCTGCAACTAACGGAATTATTCTAAAAATGAATCCGGCAGCATAAAAAAATTCTTCCCATAATTTGTCTTTGGCATCTGTTACAAGATCACCTGAAATTAACCAGAATTTAGCATCGGGAGCTTTTTTAAAAGCTTCACGAAAAACCCTGGAACAATATTCTTTTAAATCATTTTGAGGATCTCCTAGGTAAACAAATTTAAACGGAGTTTTTTTCGTATCGGCTGTTGAAAACTGATTCCATTCGCTCCATATTGAATCACTGCCCACTTTATAAACATAATTACTATTAGGTAGTAATTGAGCTACTGTAGAGGAATAACAAAACACGCTATCAAATTCATCAGTTATATATTCTTCTGTTTTTGCGACAAAAGTTTTCACATTTTCTTCGAAATTAATCCATGGTTTAGCTTTAGATATCTGAACCGATGGATTAACTGCTTTTGATTTAGTTTGCCAAGTTATTGAGATGCTGTTCGAAGGTTCAGCAGTTAAGTTTAAGATTATTCTTTCAGGTAAATCACTTTTAAAATGATTTTGCGAAAATGTACTAGTAATATAAACAACAAAGAAAAAAAGACAGGTCTTTTTCACGTAGAATCTCTCCTATTTGATTAATATGATACTTTATAAAGACATTGCTGATATGCTTACTCATAAAATAATCAATTGGTTTTGTTATTTCATTCATCTTAGAATAATTCTTAATAAATTTTTCAACAGTTATGAATTATCTATTAAGAAATGTCTCTATGAATAATTGCGATCGTCTTTTAAATTCATTAATATTTTTAAAATACTCTTATTCGATATATTTTATTGTAAAAATAACTTAGAAGAGTTTATATTCATTACAGAAAATAATTTAGTAACTAAAATACGGGAGTCAAATGTTACTTAATCCAATTGACTGGGTGATAATTATTATATTCTTCATAGCAACTACTATAGTAGGAATCTGGTCAACAAAGCGTGCCAGCAAAAATTCAACAGAATTCTTTTTATCAGGTAGAAACATGCCATGGTATTTATTAGGTTTTTCTATGGTTGCAACAACCTTTTCTGTAGATACTCCCAATCTTGTAACTGATATAGTAAGACAAAATGGAATCTCCGGCAATTGGGTTTGGTGGGCTTTCCTGTTGACTGGAATGTTGACTGTATTTATTTATGCAAAGTTATGGCGCCGTTCAAATGTTATGACCGATATTGAGTTTTATGAGATAAGGTATAGTGGAAAATCAGCTGCATTCTTAAGAGGATTCCGAGCTTTATATCTTGGATTATTTTTTAATGTAATGATTATGGCCTCTGTGACTCTGGCTGCTATAAAAGTGGGATCTGTAATGCTGAATCTGACCCCGCTGGAAGTGATTTTAGTTGGGGGAGGATTAACAGTAATCTATAGTTTATTAGGAGGATTATTAGGAGTATTATTAACAGACTTTT
>JBBIHP010000022.1:0-6318 GCA_037446915.1 Ignavibacteria bacterium | reverse complement strand
CTTTCTCTTCCACAAATAGGAGGATTACAAAAGCTATTATCAAATCCGGTTGTAACTGATAAATTATCACTTCTTCCTGATTTTAATAATTATGAGTTAGCTCTAATTGTTTTTATTATTCCTATTACTATCCAATGGTGGAGTGTCTGGTATCCCGGAGCTGAACCTGGAGGTGGAGGTTATATAGTTCAAAGAATGCTTGCAGCAAAAAATGAAAAACATGCGATGGGGGCAACTCTGTTTTTTAATTTTGCTCATTATGCATTAAGACCATGGCCGTGGATTATTATTGCACTTTCATCCTTAATCGTTTTTCCTAATTTAGAATCAATAAGAAGTGCATTTCCAAATGTAAACCCGGATATTATTAGAAATGATATGGCTTATCCGGCAATGTTGACTTTCCTACCAAGTGGAATTTTAGGAATTGTAGTTGCTTCATTAATTGCTGCATATATGTCAACTATGTCAACTCATTTTAACTGGGGTTCATCTTATTTAGTTAATGATTTCTATAAAAGATTCATAAAGCCAAATGCCAGTGAAAAGCAATTAGTATTATTTGGAAGAATTTCAACAGTTGTAATGATGATCTTGGCAGGAACATTTTCATTATTACTTCAAAATGCATTAAGTGCATTTAACATTTTATTACAAATAGGAGCTGGAACAGGATTGCTATTTTTATTAAGATGGTTCTGGTGGAGGATTAATGCATTTAGTGAAATAACAGCTATGATTGTTTCTTTCATTGTTGCAATCTTTTTCTTAATATTATCAAATTATCATAATGCACAAATCGAACAATTAGTAAAAAGCGGAATGAATCATGCTGCTGCAATTCAACAGGTTGGACCATTAAAAAATTATCAAGAATTAATTATTGGCGTAGCTATTACAACCATTTCCTGGATAATTGTAACATATATTACAACACCTACAAAAACAGAAAAATTAATTAGCTTTTATCGTCTTGTTCATCCTGGTGGAATCGGCTGGAAAAAAATTACAGATATTATGAAGAAAGAAGATCCAAATTTTGATCAATCATTAGGTAGAGCATATATTTCTGAAGGTATTTTAGGAATTTTTATAGGATGCGTTGGGGTTTATAGTTTACTTTTTGCAATTGGATACTGGATTTATTCTAAATATTTACTGGCCTCATTCTTAACAATCATCGCAGTTATATGTTCATACCTTTTACTGAAATTGTGGAATAAATTTCATGCATCTGGTAAAATAACAATCTGATGTAGGTTACTAAGAAAAGAGCCCCGAATTAATCGGGGCTCTTTTTAGTTTAGTATAGTATGCGATTGGTTTTTGTAAGTCTTCTTCTCTGTCTGATTTGATCCAGCAAATTTATATTGAGCAATCAAACCTTTAAGATTTAGAGTCATCTTATTTAATTCATCTGCAGAGCTTGCAATCTGCTGAACACCGGTAGCATTTTCATTAGTGACTTTACTAATCGATTCTACATTACGGCTAATTACTTCGCTTGTAGAACTTTGTTCTTCACTGGCTGAAGCAACCTGTGCAACAATATCCTGAACTTCATTAGAGCTTTCAATAATCTGTTTTAGTGATTCGCCGGCTTTGTTTGCAAGAGATTTACCGCTATCAACTTCAGAACTTCCTTCGCGCATAGATTCAACAACATTATCAGTAACACCCTGAATCTGTTTAATCATATCCGAAATTTCTTTTGTTGCCTTGGTAGTTCTTTCAGCAAGTTTGCGAACTTCATCTGCAACTACTGCAAAACCTCTTCCCTGTTCACCAGCACGTGCAGCTTCAATAGCAGCATTAAGAGCTAATAAATTAGTCTGGTTTGCAATATCATCTATAACCTGAACGATTTCTCCAATCTGTTCACTGCTCTTTCCGAGTGCCTGAATTTTCTCAGAAGCTTTTTCAACAAAGAGTGCAATACGATTCATTCCATTAATTGTTTTATCAACAACATTACCGCCATCGTGAGCAACTGTTCCGGCTTTCTTAGAAGCTTCTGCTGCTCTTGAAGCATTCTTGGAGGTATCGAGAATTGTTCTTGTCATTTCATCAACACTCATAGCAACTTCATTTGCCTGAACGCTTTGTTCCTGTGCACCGGCTGCCATCTGCTCGGTTGCAGAAGAAATTTGCTCGCTTATCGATGCAGTAAGATTTATCATCTCGCTGATATTTGTAAGAATATCATTTAATGAATTGCCAAGACTATTAATGCTATTAGCAATTAATCTATGGTCGCCCTTATAATCACCTTTAACACGTGCAGTAAAATTACCTTTTGCCATATCTTCAAGAACTTCAACACCTTCTTTAATGGGCATAAACAGAGCATCTAATGAAGAGTTTACGCCGATAACAATTTCCTTAAATGCACCATAGAATTTTTCCGGGTTACCGCGTGTTGAAACCTTTCCGTTAATAATTTCATCGGTTATAAGTTTTATTTCGAAAATTAGATTATTAAGATTTTCGATTACTACTTCGAAACTCTTGGAAAGCATATCTTTATCCGATAGAACTTTAATTTGAATATCAAGATTACCTTTGGAAATTTCGTTAGCAGCTTCAATTTTATTCTGCTGACCTTCTCGCATATTTTCAAGAAGACGCGATAGTTCGCCAAATTCATCTTTCGAATCAATAACAACAGAGTCTGCAAAATCACCTTCAGAAAACCGGGTAATAAGTTTTTTGAATTCCTCAACCGGCTTTGTTAACATCGAAGTTATTTTGAAGAATGAGAATAAGAATACAACTGAACCAAGAAGCATTCCAATAAGACTTATAACTAAAGAATTATTAACAATTGCGGATAATTTTCCGTTTAATTCATTACCTCTATTTTTTAAATACTTGTTGATTTCAGAGAAATCATTGGCTAATTTTTTTCCAACTTCTTCACCAAAGGAAGAAGCAACTTCGGCTGCAAGTTCAAAGCTTCCTGTGGCGGCGGCACTTACAGTTCCATCAATCACCAGAGATTTGTAATCCGACCAATTTACTTTAATAGACTCCAGGTACTTGCTTATTTCAGTATCCTTGTATTCTACACTGAGAGCTTGAATATTTTCATTGATCGATTTTTTGTAGTCATCAAGTAATTTTAAATTTTTGGTCATTTCACTCTGAAAACTTTCGATGGAGAATTTTAAGAGAGTGTTGCTAAGAGCTTCGAACTTATGATTTACTTCGCTAACCTTGTTAGTCGGTTCTATATACTCGGAGTTTATTTGATCTTTAATTTTGTTGATTACCGTCATCTGGTAAAGAACATTTACCACAATCAAAGTGCAAATTAGCCCAAGTACAAAAAATGAAGAGCGTAACTTGGTTTTAAATTTTACATCTTTTAGTGATTTCATGTTAATCCCACTTTTATTGTAGTTTAAATTGGAAAGCCATTGCCATTTTTACTTTAACAGCTTTTCCCTGGTTTGAACCGGGTTTGAATTTGCTGTCACGAAGAACACGTTCAACTTCTTCGGAACAACCAGCATCAAGACCTTTAATTATTTTGACATCTTCTACATCGCCGGTTTCGCCAACATAAACCATAGCAATTACCCTCCCTTCTATTCCGGCTTTTCTGGCCATGTTTGGGTAGTTAATTTTTTTCATTAGCGCTGGTAATCCAGAAGCAGGTTCAGGCATTACTTCTGCAATTGCAAGATAATCTTCATCACCCGGCTTAAAATTGTTATTGTTATTCTCTGCAACAGCTAAATTTACAATTAAGAAAAAAACTAGGATTGAAATAAATGTTTTCATCGGGATTCCCCTCCTTCTATTTTTTATTTTATAGTTAATTAAAAATTATACAACACCTTTATTGTTTAAGAATGATGTGTAAGTTTTATCCTCGCCTTTAATATGCTGGGATAACCATTGTGTTAAGAAATTCATTACATCTAAGGAAAGAGTCTTTCTTCCGGCTTTAAACTCCTCTATAAATGAACTAACATTTTTAACAAACTCTTTATGTTCGGCCACATGTTTATCTTTTTGTGGATAATTATACTTTGCAAACAATTCTTCTTCAGTTTTAAAATGAACAAGTGTATAAGCTGCCATATCATTAAGAATCCCGGAAAGAGCAGCATTGGATTCTCCTTTTTTCATCGCATCATGAAGTTTGTTAATCATTTCTACTAATCTTTGATGTTGTGAATCGATGCTTCTGATATTTACACTTAACCCGTTGTTCCATAAGATTAGACTCATAAAAAATACCTCCGGCAGTTTGGTTTTATGATTTATTATCGGATTATTCTGACTTTTGTTTAGGTAAATATTTAGGACCGTGTTTCGTTTTTAAGCGTTTTTGAGGGATTATTTAACTATTTCGAAAGCAAACGGGAATGATATATCACCATTCCCGTTAAATTATCATTTAGACAGTAATAAGTTTTCCATTCTTTCTAACAGCATAACTACTATGACTTTCCTCAATTTTGAATTGAGAGATTAATTCCTGGAGATTATTTGTTAATCTATTCAGATCCTCTGCAGCTTTTGCAATCTGTTGAATTCCAGAAGCAGATTCCTGAGTAACCGAATTAATCGATTCTACGTTTTTGCTAATCTGTTCACTTGCAGAACTTTGTTCTTCACTTGCAGCAGCAACCTGATCAATTTGACCGGTTACATTTTGAATACTGGAATAGATTTCTTGTAATACAACTTCAACTTGTTGAGTAGATTCAATACCAGTTTTTACAGATGCCTCAGCTTCAACCATGGAGCTATTGGCTTCTTTAGCTTCCTTTTGAATTGCTTTTATAGTTTCAGCAATTTCCTTTGTTGCCTTAGTTGTTCTTTCTGCTAACTTACGCACTTCATCAGCAACAACTGCAAATCCTCTTCCCTGTTCACCGGCTCTCGCAGCTTCAATTGCAGCATTTAATGCAAGCAAGTTTGTTTGATCTGCAATGTCATCAATAACCTGCGCTATTTCTCCAATCTGGTCTGTCTTATTTGCAAGCGAGGAGATTATCTGACCGGTTTTATTTGCCGATTCTGTAATGCGTTCCATTCCTTTTTTAGATTCATTAATTCTGGTTACACCCTTTTGTGCCTGTTCACTGGATTGTTTGGCATTTTTAGAAGCTTCACCGGCATTACGAGTTGTTTCGTAAATAGTTTTTGTCATCTCTTCAATAGCACTTGCAATTTCGTGGGTTTGAGCACTCTGTTCCTGTGCACCGGCTGCCATTTCTTCGGATGATGAAGAAACCTGGTTGGAAGCACTTGCGGTTGCCTCTACTGCATCGTTTACACTTCTTATTAAAGAAGAGAGTGACGTGCCCAGATCATTAATGCTATTCTTTATTAACTGGTGTTCGCCATTATATTCGCCGGTTAATCTTGCTGTTAAATCACCTGTAGCAAATTTACCAAGCACTACAGATCCTTCTTTAATAGGAGCAGTTAAATAGCCAAATGTAGCGCTAAAACCTTCAACAATTTTTCTAAATACTCCATTGTGCTTTTGAGTATCAACTTTTTCGGAAAGATGCCCGTCTCGTGCTGCGACTGTTAAATGTTTTGCATCATTCGATAATAAAGTTAAACTCTTCTTAATTTCTACTACCGCTTTGCCTAAAGTATCATTTTCAGATAGTACCTTAACATCAACATCTAAATTTCCTTTAGAAAATTCAGTTACTGTAGCAGCTTGTTCGGATAAACTTTCTTTCAATTTTTTTAATGAGTCGCCTAATTGACCAAACTCATCTACACGGTTAACAACTATTTCCCCGCTAACGTCACCCAGTGCAAGTTTATTTATATTATCCATATAACGGAATAAGTCCACCAATACATTCTTCTTTACCAGATAAACAATCATGAACCAGACAAAAAGAGCTAAGCCGGCAACTAAAACAAGAGAACCAATTTTTTCGTTGAATATGGCTGCATTTGTTTTTTCCAGAGAATATTTAACACTCAAAGTTGCATACACATCACCGGCACTCCCTTCGTGGCAGCTAACACAGGATTCATCTGCAACAAGAGGTGCAATTGAATGAAATACTGGAATGTTTTTGAATTCCTCTTCGGCAAAATAATCCTGTTTAGTTTTAGCAATCTCTTTTTCCTGGGAATTCATGCCTTCTGATTTTTCTTCGTTAATAACTTTTGTAGGAATAATTCGGACTTCTGCAATATTATCAAGTTTTTTAACTCTTTCTACAAATGGTTCAACATTTGTGACACCCTCTCCCATAGAGAAGAGAATGGAGTGTTTCATTGTTTGGTTAATTTCGTGCGCAATTTCTTTTGCACTTTCGAGCTTGGTTG
>JBBIHP010000021.1:22377-30140 GCA_037446915.1 Ignavibacteria bacterium | reverse complement strand
AGAGCGGATTAATTCAGGATATTGATGAATGGCTCGAAAAAATTGCACCGTTTAAGTCCGATTACAGGCATCATAGAACCGGTGAAGATAATGGTGATGCTCATTTGAAAAGTATGATAGTTCATCATGAGGTTATAATACCTGTAACAAACGGTAAACTGGATTTTGGTCCGTGGCAGCAAGTTTATTATGCCGAGTTTGATGGTAAAAGAAGAAAAAGAGTAATAATCAAAATTATTGGTGAGTAATCTGTAATGGAGAAACTTTCTGTTGTTATAATTGCCGGAAATGAAGAAAAGAATATCAGGGATTGCCTGGAAAGTGTTAAGTGGGCAGATGAAATTATTTTAGTTGATTCTGAAAGCGAAGATAATACGCGTGAAATTGCAAAAGAATATACTCCACATATCTATCTAAAAAAATGGGAAGGTTTTGTAGCGCAGAGAAAATTCTCAATAGAAAAAACATCTTATAACTGGGTCCTTAGTATTGATGCCGATGAAAGAGTTGAAGAAAAATTGATGCTGGAAATTAAGGAGTTGTTAAATTCAAATAATAAAAAAAATGGTTACTGGATCCCTCGTCAAAACTATTTTCTTGGTAAAGTAATTAAAACATGCGGATGGTACCCTGATTACCAGATGCGGCTGTTCAATAAAAATTTTGTCCGGCTTTCAGATCGGAAAGTACACGAAGGTTTTGAAGTAGATGGAAAAACCGGCAAACTTAATAATCATCTAATCCATTTTACGCATCAGAATATTACCGATACGATAAAGAAGATTAATGATTATTCTTATCTTCAAGCATTAGAAAAAAAGGATGGTAGGAGAGTTAAAACAATTAATCTAATTCTTAATCCGGTAGCAGCTTTCTTAAATCATTTTATTGGCAGAAAAGGTTATAAAGATGGTATTCACGGATTGATGGTTTCTCTAATTCACATGATGACAAATCTACTTACCTATATGAAGACATGGGAATTGCAAAACAAATTAAAAGTTAACGATGAAAAGAAAAATAGAATCGGATAGGAAAAAGAAAGACTTTTTTGATAAAGTTTATGATCTAACCGCAAAAATTCCTAAGGGGAAAGTAACTACTTACGGATTAATAGCAGAAGCTTGCGGAATACGTTCATCTGCCCGTACTGTTGGCTGGGCATTGAATGGGGCACAGGAAAGTAATTTGCCGTGTCATAGAGTTGTTAACAGGAATGGTACACTAACTGGTAGGGTTCATTTCGGCGATCCGAATTTAATGGAAGAATTGTTGAGGAGTGAAGGTGTTGTGTTTGATGATGATGGGAATGTTATTATGAAGAAGCATCTATGGATTCCGCCAAAACTTGAACGGCGCAAAAAGAAACAAAAAAAATCAAGATTATGATATTAAGTTTACTGTGACCTTGATTTGTTTAAGTAACACCCCCCCATTTATCAATACTTATTTACGCTCAGGGATGAAACCCCTCCATTAATTCTAATAAAAATTTTCTTCTGTGCATTCTCAAAATTTGGTGTCTCGTAATAGCCTTTGTCAAGCTTATCAAATCCGGATAAGGAGCGTGACATTAAAACCATTTTGCCCTTTACCTGGCATCCGGAGTTTTCCGGTATTTCAATTTTAAGTTTAGCTGCACCCATCTCAACATCAACAAACGTTGAATCAACTTTATCCCCGAGTTTCAATCTAATATTAGCAGCTCCGGTTTTTAATTCAACATCTCTAACTTTGTAAGGGGATAAATCGAACCTTGTTTTTGCAGCACCAAAATTGAATTTGAAATCCCAAACAGGATTTTCATTCAGCATAATCTCAAGGTGATTCTTCAATTTACCTTCAAACAAATCGAAATGTCTTTTATTAAGATTGAATTCAACGTATGCATTATTATCTTGAACATCGGTCACAAAATCATATTCTGCTAATGTCCCGTATCCATTTGCATCAACAAGTTTATTTGTTGGTTCCTTTATTTCAATTGTACCGCCGCCGGTTCTAAGCTCAAGCTGAGCAGTTTTAATTGAATCGTTGTAATCTTCAGAATAACACTGAGAAATAAAATCATGGTCGGATGAATCAAAGTCGAAATGGAACCCGGTATAAATGTTGGCTATAATTCCAAAAAATATTAATGCAAGAAAAATTCCAAATATTGCACTTACAATCGGTTTTACAAGTGAATTCTTAAATATTACCAGCGCACCCCAGAAGATGAATATTAACGGCCATAAATCCCATACGAAACTAAAATCTGTATAAATTACATCGTATTTATTAAGTAAGAATAAAGAACCGATTGATAGAAGAAAAAATCCCCAAAACAATTGTCCACTTTTCATTTTATTCTCTCCCTCACTTTCTTGCTGAATTCCAGATCAATGCTAAACCGATTATAATTAAAACAGCCGGTAGAAAGTCTTCAAAATCAAAACTCGGGATTAACCGCTCAAGTAAAAAAAGTCCACCGATAATAATTAAAACAGAACCGATAACAATCCTTCCTTTTCCATCGGACTTAGTTTGCACCGAAGAAAAGTTTTCATCAGCTCCTTCCGGTTTTTGAGCATCCCCATCTGTGTTTACTTTATATGCAACCTCGAATGGAACTTCGGGTATTACAATCCAAAGGATAATATAAAGTAATACTCCTAACCCACTAATCAATGTTATAATTACAAAGATTACACGCATTAGTATTGGATCGAGCCCAAAGTATTCAGCAAGTCCACCGGCAACTCCACCAATTACCCGCCATTTACGAGAGCGATACAATCTTCTTTCCATCTTACCCTCCCATTTAAATTTGTTCTGCTATTAAGACGAGGCTATTTCAAAAATGTTTTCTACCCGAAATTAATAATTTCTGTGTGATTGATAAAATAACTTCAGAAATTATTTGAAATGACAAATGTCTTGACTAATTTTCGTAAAAAAGAATAGATGTAAATGAAAATAGCTGTTTGCCAGTCAAATCCTGTTATTGGAGATTTAAAGGGGAATAAAGAGAAAATACTTGAAGGCTACAAGAAGGGTATAAACCACGGAGCAGATCTTGTAGTATTCCCCGAACTCTTTTTATGCGGTTACCCTCCATTAGACCTTGTTGAAAAAAAAGAATTTAGAGAAAAGGTTATTAATACTGCTAATGAAATTGCTTCTCAAACAAATTCGGTTGGATTATTATTTGGTTCTATTACAGAGGATTATGAAGATAAAATTGGAACAAACGTTTATAATTCTGCACTCCTCTGCTATGATGGTAAAATCCAATTTGTTCAAAGTAAAACATTAATCCCCAACTATGATGTATTTGATGAAGTAAGGTATTTTGAATCGGCAAAAGAAATTAATGTTCACAAATTTGGAAATGAGAAACTCGGAATTTCTATTTGCGAAGATATCTGGAATGATGCCGATTACTGGAAACATAGAAGATATCCCGTAGATCCAATTAAAATGCAGATAAATAAGGGTGCTACATTATTTATAAATATTTCTGCAAGTCCCTATGCTTATGGTAAACGTAAAGAGCGTTACCAAATGCTTTCTGTTTTAACAAAGGATGATAAAATTCCTCTTGCATATATCTGCTGTGTGGGTGCACAGACTGAACTTATTTTTGACGGTGGAAGTATGTGTTTTAATAGCAGAGGTGAATTGTGTTTACTGGGTAAATCATTTCAGGAAGATTATTTTATTTTCGATACAAATGAAAAATATCAGCCGGTTCAAGAAGTTGAATCGTGTTTTGAAGAAGAAGTATTAAGTGCTTTAATAATGGCGCTTCAGGATTATGGCGCAAAGACCGGATTTAGTAAAGCAATTATCGGGCTTAGTGGTGGAATTGACTCAGCTCTTGTCGTTTATATTGCAGAAAGAGCATTCGGAAAAGAAAATGTTGTTGCTGTTATGATGCCGTCTCAATATTCGAGCGATGGTAGTGTTGTGGATTCTATTAAACTGATTTCGAAACTTGGAATAAAATCGTATAAGATTTCAATTCAGACTGTATTTAAGGAAGTCCTAAATGTTCTTGAACCGGCGTTTAATAATTTACCTCAAGACTTAACAGAAGAAAATCTTCAATCGCGAATACGCGGAATGTATCTGATGGCTCTTTCGAATAAACATGGTTACCTTTTATGTGCTACTGGAAATAAATCTGAATTAGCTACCGGTTATGCAACTCTGTATGGCGATATGTCTGGTGCACTTGCTGTTATTGGCGATATTTATAAAACTCAGGTATATAAATTAGCTAAGTATATAAATCGTAATGAAGAAATTATTCCCGATACAATTATAGAAAAAGTCCCTTCAGCTGAATTACGTCCCAATCAAACTGACCAGGATTCATTACCTCCTTATGATCTATTAGACAGAATACTCAAAATGTATCTTGAAGATCAGAAAGAGTACAAAGAAATTGTTAATGAAATCGGACAACCGGAAATTGTAAGCAAAGTATTGAGAATGGTTGATATGAATGAATTTAAGAGGAAGCAAGCTCCCCCTGTTTTAAGAGTTTCTACAAAAGCATTTGGCTATGGAAGAAGATACCCGATTGTTCAACGGTGGCGGAAATAGCTAATCAATATTGTTCAATTATGCTAACGTATTTTTAATTAAGGTGAGAAATTTTTCTGAACGATTATTAGTGCAATTGAATGATATTTCTGTATTTTTAAGCACTTATTAGGTGAAATAATTAATTTAATATTCGGTTCGAATTAATTATTTTTACAGACGCAAAAAATTAAAAAACATATAATTAAGAGAAACAAAAATGGCAAAACAAGTTCAAGTAATTGAGGATGTTACAGTAAGATTTGCCGGAGATTCCGGCGATGGAATGCAATTAACCGGTTCACAGTTTACAGATACAACAGCAAGTTTAGGAACTGACGTTGGAACACTTCCAGATTTCCCGGCAGAAATACGCGCCCCCGCCGGTTCTCTTGCCGGTGTTAGCGGATTCCAGATTCACTTCAGCAGCAATGATATTCAAACACCCGGAGATTCTCCCGATGTTTTAGTTGCAATGAATCCCGCTGCCTTAAAAGTTAATTTGAAGGATCTTAAACCGAATGCAACAATAATTATAAATACAAATTCATTCGACCTGAAAAATCTTAAGCTGGCTAATTACGATGTTAGTCCTCTTGAAGACGGTTCACTCTCAGGATTTAATGTCGTTCCGGTTGAATTAACCAAATTAACTGTTACTGCATTAGAAGGTTTAACTCTTTCTCCAAAAGAAAAAGATAAATGTAAAAACTTTTTTGCTCTTGGATTGATGTACTGGTTATATAACAGACCGATTGAAAAAACTTTACAATGGCTTGAATCCAAATTCAAAAAGAAACCTGAAATATTCGAAGCAAATCAAAGAGCTTTGAAAGCCGGATTTTATTATGGCGAAACAACTGAAATTTTTACAACACGATACGATGTAAAACCTGCAAAGCTTCCTAAGGGAGTTTACAGAAATGTCTCTGGTAACGAAGCTGTTGCCATTGGGTTTGTTGCTGCTTCTTTGAGAGCCGGAATTCCTCTTTTCTTAGGATCTTATCCAATTACTCCGGCATCAGAAATTTTACAGGAGCTTAGTAAGTATAAAGATTTTGGTGTTGTAACTTTTCAAGCAGAAGATGAAATAGCCGGAATTGCATCTGCAATTGGTGCTGCGTTTGCCGGTTCATTAGCACTCACTACAACATCCGGACCCGGACTATCACTTAAGACCGAGGCAATAGGGCTTGCAGTAATTACTGAATTGCCTATTGTAATTGTTAATGTTCAGAGAGGCGGACCAAGTACCGGATTACCAACAAAAACTGAACAAGCAGATTTATTACAGGCAATGTACGGAAGACACGGTGAAGCACCCGTTGTTGTTATGGCTGCTAAGAGTCCCGTTGATTGTTTCTATGCTTCTGTTGAAGCAGCAAAAATTGCTGTTGAATTTATGACGCCAGTAATTCTTTTGACAGATGGTTACCTCGCATTTGGATCCGAACCGATGAAGATTCCTGCTTTTGATGAACTACCTGAATTTAATTTTGAGTTTAGAAAAAATCCGGAAGGATTTTATCCTTATCAGCGTAATGAAAATCTTGTCCGTCCATGGGCAATTCCGGGAACTCCGGGTTTGGAACATAGGATCGGCGGATTGGAAAAGAAAGATGTTTATGGTAACATAAGCTATGAACCGGAGAATCACGAAATTATGATTAATAATAGAAAAGCTAAGATCGAACAAGTTCAGACTGTTGTGCCGGATGTAGAAGTTGAAGGAGACTCAACAGGAGAATTGTTGATCTTGAGTTGGGGCAGTACATATGGTGCGATTAAGGAAGGTATAAGAAAAGCTTCTGCTGAAGGATATAAAGCTTCTCACCTTCACCTGAGATATATTCATCCATTCCCTAAAAATCTTGGGGATGTCCTTAAGAACTTTAAGAAAATTCTTATTCCCGAAATGAATAAAGGGCAAATGGCAACGATTATTAGAAGTACATTCCTGATTGAAGCAATTCAGTATAATAAAGTGAAAGGACAACCATTCAAGGTAGCTGAAATCGAAAATAAAATTTATGAAGTTCTCGGAGGAAAAAATGGAAAATAAAATAGATCAATTAGAAACTGAAGTAAAATATACAGCCAAAGATTTTTCATCGGACATTGATGTTAAATGGTGCCCGGGTTGCGGGGATTATTCAATCCTTGCCCAGGTTCAAAGAACCTCACCGGATTTTGGCGAAAAGAGGGAAAACATTGTTTGGGTTTCCGGTATCGGATGTTCCAGCCGCTTTCCTTATTACATGAGCACATATGGATTTCATGGGATTCACGGACGTGCTGCTGCAATTGCTACCGGAGTTCGATTAGCAAATAAAAATTTACAAGTATGGGTCGCTACTGGTGATGGTGATATGTTAAGTATTGGCGGAAATCATTTTATTCATGCTTGCAGAAAAAATGTTGACCTGAAAATATTATTGTTTAACAATAGAATTTATGGTTTAACAAAAGGACAGTATTCACCAACTTCGGAAAAAGGGAAAGTAACAAAATCATCTCCGTATGGAACAGTCGATTGGCCGTTTAATGCAATTAAACTTGCTGATGGCGCCGGCGCTACATTTATTGCAAGAACAATGGATAGAGATCCAAAACATATGCAGGAAATGTTGACACGTGCATCCAAACATAAGGGTCTTGCATTTATTGAAGTCTATCAGAATTGCCCGATATTCAATGACGGGGCTTATTTCCACCTTACAGAAAAAGAAACTAAACCTGAAAATGTAATTGTATTAGAACACAATAAACCCTTAGTGTTCGGTACTAATAAAGATAAGGGTATTAAAATGGATGGAATCAATCCTGTAGTTATTGATCTTAACGATGGAAAACATTCAGTAAATGATTGCTGGGTTCATGATGAGTTTGATGATAATCCAACACGTGGATTTATTTTAGCCCGTTTATCGGATCTGCCCGGATTCCCGACCCCCGTTGGCGTATTCAGGCAGTATAACAAACCAACATATGATGGCGATTACATGAAGCAGATTGAACATGTTCAAACACAAAAAGGAGCAGGTACTTACGAAAGATTAATGTTCTCTACAACTACATGGGAAGTTAGTTAATTAATGTAGAAAATTATAAATCACTTTTCAGAGGCTATCTTAAAAGTAAGTTATTCAAAGAGATTATTAAGCAGAACACTGGTTGAATAATTTGTTGAA
>JBBIHP010000021.1:0-22277 GCA_037446915.1 Ignavibacteria bacterium | reverse complement strand
AGTAAGTTATTCAAAGAGATTATTAAGCAGAACACTGGTTGAATAATTTGTTGAAAAATTTGTTAAGTACTTTTAAGAAAGCCTCTTTTATTTTTCTAAAATAATTTCAATGGATAATTTCAAACAGTTACAAAAAATAATAGAGAGCCATAAGAAATTTCTTATTACTTCGCATGTTAATCCTGATGCAGATGCAATTTGTTCGGAACTTGCCGCATATTTAATTCTTAAAAAACTGGGGAAAGAAGTAAGAATAGTTAATCATAGCTTTACACCATACAATCTTGAATTCCTGGATAGGAATAAAGTAATTGAAAGGTATGATGAAAACAATCACCAGGATATTTTCAATGATGCTGATGTTTTATTACTACTTGATCTTAACCAGATGAATCGAGTAGTAAGAATGGAAAAAGGATTAAGATCCTCAGATAAACTTAAGGTGTGTATCGATCATCATCAGGATCCTGAAAATGTATTCGATTTAATCATTGGTGGAACTGATTATTCTGCAACAGGTGAAATTATTTATGATTTTGTGAAATCAACTAAAATTATTGAGCTGGATTACGATATTGCTTATCAGATTTATACAGCGATCATGACCGATACCGGTTCATTCAGATTCGAGCGGACTTCTCCCAAAATTCATAAAATAATTGCAGAACTTTTGGAATACGGACTTAATCCTACTGAAATTTATAACCAGGTTTACGATCAATTCCATTTCAGCCGTGTTAAATTACTTGGCGAAGCTCTCAATTCAATTGAGCTTGATTCAACCGGAAAAATTGCTGTAATGACTCTTCCGAATGAAATTCAAGCAAAACATAATGCTGTAGAAGCTGATGTTGACGGGTTTGTGAATTATTGTCTCTCAATAATAGGTGTGCAGATTGGAATTCTTATATATGAATTGAAGGACGGTGTAAAAGTCAGTTTTCGTTCCAAAGGTAGTTTAACAGTTAATAAACTTGCTTCGGAATTTGGAGGAGGAGGGCATACAAATGCTGCGGGTGCAAGGTTTTTCAATATCAGGATTAACGACATAAAGAACAAAATTTTGGAAGCCGCTCAAAAGTATATAAAACAATAGGAGAGTAAATGCATTTCAATTTGAATATAAAAGCTTCACCTGATGAAATTAAATTCGGCGATCATTCATGCCTCGTTAAATTTTTTATCGAATCGAAATTAAATGAAAAGCTGCTCGAAAGTTTTCAGCAATCATTAAATGTCTCACTTAATAAAATTCAGAAGAAGAATTTTCTTGATAAGAAGGGTGATGAGCTTATCTACTATACCGAGAAAGCAGAACCCTCGTTAATTTATCTAAAGAAAGTTAAACTGGATGAAGATATTACAGCGGATTTTTTCAGAAATTATTTTGCGGGATTTATTCCTTCTCTTATTAGAAAGAATATTAAAACAGTAAATGTAATCTTACCAAATTATAATGATTATAAGTCTGCGTTTGAAAACGAAGAATACTTTTTACAAACATTTATCGAAGGAATAATGCTTGGTAATTATACTTTCGATAACTATAAATCCGAAAAAGAAAAAACGGCAAAGCTCAGTATTGTTTTTCATTACACTAACAATAATTTACTGAATAGAATTATTGTGAACACACAAAAAATAATTGAGTCGGTTTACTTTACACGCGACCTGGTTAACGAACCTGCTATTACATTAACGCCAATGGAATTAGGTAAAAGAGCAAAATTGGAATTAAACAGATATGGAGTTAATGTAAAAGTATTCGATAAAAAAGAACTTGAACGTAAAAAAATGAATGCAATACTTGCTGTTGGTAATGCAAGCAGCAAGCCGCCGTGTATGATTGTTGCCCATTATAAATCGAGAATAAAACCTAAAAAGAAAATTGCACTTGTTGGTAAAGGTGTTACATACGATAGCGGCGGATTATCAATAAAACCGACAGCTGGAATGCTGGAAATGAAAGCCGATATGGCCGGCGGTGCTGTTGTTCTTGGAATTATTAGAACTGCTGCTATATTGAAATTACCTTTTGAAATAATCGGTGTTGTTCCCGCAGTAGAAAATATGCTTGGCGGCAATTCATTTAAACCGGGAGATATTATTAAAGCATATTCGGGAAAGACGATAGAAGTGAAAGATACAGATGCAGAAGGGAGAGTAATTTTAGCAGATGCACTTCATTATGCATCCCAACAGAAACCTGATGAGATAATTGACTTTGCAACTTTAACCGGTGCCTGTGCAGTTGCCCTGGGATTATTTGCAGCCGGTTTATTTACGAGCAATGATAAATTAGCAGACGATCTATTAAATTCCGGTACAAAAACTTTCGAAAGAATCTGGCGATTACCATTCTGGAAAGAATTTAATCCGCTTATCAAAAGTGATATAGCTGATGTTTCTAATCTTGGTCCAAGGTGGGGAGGGGCAATAACAGCAGGAAAGTTTCTTGAGCACTTTGTTGATAAAAAAATTCCATGGGCACATCTGGATATCGCCGGTCCATCTATTAAACACGATTATACAAACTACACAAAGAATTATGATACGGGATTTGGTGTTCGGTTAATTGTTGATTATCTAATGAAGAATTAGAAATAGCACACAGATATAACAGTCGAACAGATCAGTTATGCATAGTTAAATCTGCTTTATCTGTGTGCCATTAGAAATAAATTTTGTTAAGTCACAATTCCAATTTTGGATGTGGTTTTCCATGCACCCCTTGTAAAATCCGGTACTTCTACACTTTTACTTTTATTTGTAGTTGAAATCTCACTCAACTCAATTAAAGACGACCATGATGCAGCATCGTAAACATCCTGATCTAACGGTAATCCGTTTCTTAAGCAGTAAATCAATCTCCAGTCCATAATAAAATCCATACCGCCATGCCCGCCAACTTCGCGTGCTTTCTCTCCAATTTTTTTTGCAATCGGATGTTCATACTTTTCCATTACCGATTTATATTCATCATCTTTAAGCCATGCATGCGCATCGGGTTCTAAAGCAATTTTTTGCTGCGGCCATTTCATTGCAATTCCTTTTGTTCCGCTTAAAATGTGAATTCTACTGTAAGGACGCGGACTTGTTGTATCATGCTGAATCATAATCGTTTTACCTTTATTGGTCTTTACCAGTGTAGTATTCATATCTCCTAATATATAGGACTGCTTTGCTTCGGGTGAATTCTCTCCGAATTTTTCCTTTGCATATATCGACATCCCAAATTGGTTGGTTGACATAGAAGTTAAGTAATCGAACTTATCACCACGATTAATATTCATTATTTGTGCAACCGGTCCTATACCGTGTGTTGGATAAAGATTACCTGTATGCCTCATGCTATATTTTAAGCGCCACATACCCTGATAACCTTTTTCTTTATCAAACTTTAGCCAGCGTAAATCATGAATGTATGCACATTCAGCATGAACAATTTCGCCTAACAGTCCCTGTCGTTCCATATTAAGTGTTGCAAGTTCAAAAAAATCGTAGCAGCAATTTTCCAGCATCATGCAATGCTTTCTTGTTGATTCAGCAGTATTAACTAATTCCCAGCAGTCTTTAACTGTCATTGCAGCCGGAACTTCAATAGCGGCATGTTTGCCATGTTTCATTGCATAAACTGCATTGGGTACATGTAAATCCCACGGTGTGCATGAATAGACAAGGTCAATATCATCACGTTCACACATTTTCATCCATGCATTCTCACTTCCATAAAATTCGAGAGCTTCCGGTCTTCCTTCTTTCTTAACCATTTCCTGAACAGACTTAACCCTTTCCGGAATTAAATCGCACAATGCTTTTATTTCAACGCCTTCAATTTTCATCATTCTACTTACAGCATCGGGTCCACGCATTCCCAATCCTATAAAACCGATTCTAACTTTATCAAGTGGCTCGCAAGTAAGACCTACAACATTCCTGGTTTTTTTCTTCTGCTCAAATATGGAATCGGTTATTTCAATTCTACCATCTTTATTCTCTGCAAAAGTTGGAAATGATGATAAACCGATTGCTGCTCCAGATGCAAGAGCAGTTTTAATAAATTTTCGTCTTGAACTTTTCATTCATCACCTCAATTTATTTTTTGTGCTAATAATCCGTCTTTCATTTCATATAGGTTATGAGAAATTTTTACAAGCTCCGGATTGTGTGTAACAACCAAAAATGTAAGATTTAAATTCTTGTTCAGATTCTGGAATAGTTCATGAATTTTAGAACTACTGAATGAATCGAGGTTGCCAGTCGGTTCATCTGCAAATATTATTGAAGGTTTATTTGCAAGGGCGCGGGCTACTGCAACTCTTTGCTGCTCGCCGCCGGAAAGTTCTGATGGTTTGTGATGAGTCCTGTCACTTAATCCAACTAATTCAAGAAGGTCGTGAGCTTCCTTTTTTGCTTGAGACAGTGACTTGCCGTTAATCATCATTGGTATCGCAACGTTTTCAAGTGCATCAAATTCAGGCAGCAGATGATGAAATTGAAATACAAATCCAATGTTCTGATTCCGGAACTTTGATAATTTTTCGTCGCTGAGCTTAAACAGATCTGTTCCTTTTATCTTCACACTACCGGAATCGGGGTAATCCAATCCGCTTAAAATATGTAGCAATGTGCTTTTACCGGCACCTGAAGCACCAACAATCATTGTAATTTTTCCGGCTTCTAATTCAAATGAAACTCCTTTTATGATATCGAGTTTCTGATTGTTTAAGCGGAGGAATGATTTGTAAATTTCTTTCGCTTCTAATATTGTTGAGTTCATCTCTACTCGTATTTAATTGATTCAATAATAACGGCATTAGCCGCTCTTTTAGCCGGATATAAGGATGCAATAAACGAAAGGAACATTGCCATTAACCCTACAGCAATTATATCCGAAATTCTGATCTGGACAGGTAATGAATTGATAATATATTTTGTTGGATCAAGCGGATAAAAATTGTATTCAATTTGCAAGTAACAGACTAATAAGCCAATTACTATACCAAGGAGAGTTCCAATCACGCCAACAAGTATTCCTTCCAGCATAAAAATTTTTAATATCGATTTTCTACTCAGGCCCATCGACCTCATAACACCGATATCTTTCTTCTTCTCAAGAACCGTCATGGTTAAGGATGCAAAAATGTTAAATGTTGCAACGGCAATAATTAGACAGAGTAAAATATAAGCAGCCCAGCGCTCAATAAGCATTACACTAAATAGGTCTTTATGAAGATCGTACCAGGTTCTAACTGTAAATAAGTCGGTTGGAATTTGGGATTCCAATTGAGTCTTAACATTATCTGAATACTTGATGTTCTTGAGCCGAACCTCGTAACCGGTAATTTTATTTTGAAGACCGAATAAACGCTGTCCGGATTTTAATGATGTGTATGAGTAGGCAACATCGTAATCCCTGTTGTTCGATTCGAATATTCCGGTTAT
The DNA here is from genome assembly GCA_037446915.1 of Ignavibacteria bacterium. Taxonomy (GTDB): domain Bacteria; phylum Bacteroidota; class Ignavibacteria; order Ignavibacteriales; family Melioribacteraceae; genus DSXH01. The sequence goes on along the minus strand of JBBIHP010000021.1, from coordinate 16,832 downwards.
TACAAACTTTTGTGTTCTTGGAATTGAAAGGGAAGTAATAGTTTTTTCGATGTTATATGCCGATGTTGCAAAAATGGTATCTCCAACCCGTGCAGATAATTTTAATGCTAATGGTAATCCAAGAATAATTTTGTTAGAGCCATCGGAATCATTCAAATCGAATTTGCCGCTAATTATTTTTGAAGCAACGCCCCAGCTGCTATTTTCATTCTTATTAGAAATACCTTTCAATGTTACTATTTCAAAAGTCTCTCTATTTGTTAAAACAACTTTACCTTCTACAAAGGAATAGAATTCATCTACATTCGGAATATTCTTAAGGTTTTTTTCTACCAATTCGGTTTTATCGAATCCCTTTTCATCAGTAACCGAAACTACAACATGAGGATCGAAACTCACAAGTATCGAAGTAACTAGCGATCCAAATCCATTAAATACTGATAGAACTATTATAAGAGCCGCAACACCAATAGTTATTCCTGCTGTTGATAAAAAAGAAATTATCGTTATAAAATTTAACTTATGCTTCGATCTTATATATCTTTTTGCTATAAAATATTCTAACATATTAATCGAACCTTATTGCCGAAATAGGTTTTATTTTTGAAGCAACTACTGCCGGTATTAGTGATGCAAACAAGGAAATAATTACTGTAACAGAAGTTACTATTAAATAATTATTCAGTTCTATTGCAACTGGAACGCTTGTAACAAAATAGACATTAGAAGGTAATGAGATAATATTAAATTTATCCTGAAGTATGCTTAGAGTGTAAGCCAATAGATTTCCAGTAACTACACCTATGATAGACAGATATAATCCATGGTAAATAAATAGTTTAATAATGTTTTTGCGCTTCATACCAAGTGAACGTAAAATACCGATAGTATTTGTCCGTTCCAGAACGATCATCAGAAGTGTTCCGATAATATTAAATACTGCGACAAAAATAATTAAGCCGAGGATTATCGGAATCGGTTCTTTTTGAAGTTCCAGCCATGTAAAGATGTTTTGATGAGCTCTGAAAATAGTTCTTACATAATAAGGATAACCAAGTTCTTCTTGCAGTTTATCGGCAAGCGAATCAATTTTTGAAATATCAGAGACTTTTAAATTATAACCTGATATTTCATCATTCATACCGAAGAGTTTTCTTGCTTCATCAAGGTTAACATAGACAAGCAGGTCGTCGTATTCAGACATTCCGCTTTCAAATATTCCGCTCACATAAAATTGTTCTATCGAAGGGGGATTTTCGAGTGACGGAATCTTATTCTGATGAAGCGAGAAAACAGTAACCCGGTTTCCAGCTTTTACAAATAATTTTTCAGCAAGTTTTTTACCGATGTAAATTGTAGGCATCCCTTCAAAATTATTTTGAATGGAACCTTCTTTTAAGAATTTATTGAGTGTTGAAGTCAGGTTCTTTTCAGCAAGTCCCGTAATTGTAACACCTTCTGTATAATTCCGGTTTTTAATTATTGCAAGTTTTGAGATGAATGGTTCTATATTTACAAAGTTATTTCCATAATTTTTTTCGAAGAATGGAAAAACGGTTTCGGGATTCGGGAGATCTCTATTTCCGAAAGAGGAAATTTTAACATGCGAATTTAGGCTAATGATTTTTTCTGAAACGACTTTTTGAAATCCGCCCAGTATAGTAAGAGCAATAATCACCACGGTTACACCAAGTGTAATACCTAAAGCAGTAATAAATGAAATAGTAGAAATGAAACGCGATTCTTTCTTCTATTTGATATATCTTTTAAGGAGAAAACTTAAAAAGGGCATTTGATATTAGCTATTATTCGCTGTAAAAATAGGAATAAAAAACGTTAAGCGAAATTGAGAGTATAAAATTGACATTTCGAACTCAAAACCATATTTTTGGTTTCCTATTTTTGAACATTTTGTTGTAATTCTTTGAAATATATTGAATTCGGGGCGTAGCGTAGCCCGGCTAGCGCGCCTGGTTTGGGACCAGGAGGTCGCAGGTTCGAATACTGCCGCCCCGACAATAGTTCATATTGATGCGCCCATAGCTCAACAGGATAGAGCATCAGCCTTCTAAGCTGAGGGTTAGTGGTTCGAGTCCACTTGGGCGTACAACGCTTTTAGAAAACTCAGAAAAACTTAAGCTGAGGGTTAGTGGTTCTACCAAAGGTATCCCTATGGGAGAGTCCACTTGGGCGTAAAGGTTAATTAATGTTTTTTGTTTTACTGGAAGATTTATGGTGACCATAGCTCAGTTTGGTTAGAGCATCTGGTTGTGGCCCAGAAGGTCATGGGTTCAAGTCCCATTGGTCACCCAAAGTTTAAAAGCTGGCCCCATCGTCTAATGGTTAGGACCTCGCCCTTTCACGGCGGTAATAGGGGTTCGAATCCCCTTGGGGTCACTTCTTTTTTCAATTCGTAATGGTCATCATTTTATAGCTAGCTGGCCCCATCGTCTAATGGTTAGGACCTCGCCCTTTCACGGCGGTAATAGGGGTTCGAATCCCCTTGGGGTCACTTCTTCACAAAACTTGATTGAATAATTTGTTTTCTTCATTTTTGTGCCATTCATTATTACAAAAATAACTTACCATGCACGCTTATAAGAGATTTCTTGCTGAGAAAAATGAATACTATACAGAGAAGAGATATTCTAAAAAAATATTCCCATCGTTATATTTTTATTTAATACATGTATTGAGAATAATTCTTTATAGTAACCGACAAGCTAAAAAGAAAATCTATGATAGTATTAACTGGGTAAATTCTTCAATAGACATTTTAGAAAGTATAGAAAAAACGGGTATTAAAGTTTCGGTTACAGGAATTGATAATCTTAAAAAAGTAGAAGGTCCTGTTATTTTTGTCTCCAACCATATGAGTATTCTCGAAACATTTTTATTCCCGTCATTTATCCATCAGGTTAAAAAAGTAGTCTATGTAATAAAGAAAGAGTTGACAACGTTTCCTTTGTTTGGCCCTATTGCATCTGCAAGACATCCGATTGTAGTTGGAAGGGAAAATCCTAAAGAAGATTTAATGACAGTCCTTAATATTGGTAGTGAGAAAATTAAAGATGGGTATTCAATAATTATTTTTCCGCAAAGGACAAGAAGCAGAATATTTGACCCGACAACTTTTAATTCACTCGGAGTAAAGCTTGCTAAGAAAAATAATATTCCTGTTATACCTGTAGCAATTGTGACAGATGCATGGGGAACAGGAAAAATTATTAAAGAATTTGGTAAAATTGATCCTACCAAAGATGTTAATATCGCTTTTGGTCACCCTATGAGCATTGAAGGAAATGGAAATGAGCAACACGAAAAATCTGTAGAATTTATTCTTAACAAACTAAAAGAATGGGGGAGGACCGATTTAATTCCAAAATAAATAAGAATTCTCTATCCCACCTAAATAATTTCTTAACAATTCCTTAACACACCCTTAACATTAGCATAACATTCAAAATATACATTTGTCTCGGAGAAATTTTTAACAATGGAGAGAGAAATGTACAAGTCAACTAATTTACAATTAGGGTATTATATCTTGTCAAAACTTAAAGCCCTTTTATTCCTGATAGTAATATCCACAGGAATTATTTCTGCACAAACCAAAGGTTCAATTTCCGGAAGGGTAATTGATGCGTCGAATAATGAGGTTCTTATCGGTGCTAACATTATTATTGTCGGGACTAATACAGGTACTTCATCGGATCTTGACGGTTACTACTCAATTAAGGGATTAGAACCCGGCACTTATTCAATTAAATTTTCTTTCGTATCATATCAGGCTACTACAGTTCAGAATGTGAAAGTTGAAGCCGGTAAGGATACTAAACTGAATATACAATTAAAACCAACCTCAACTGAAATTAACGAAGTAGTTGTTACTGCAGAAGCACTAAAATCGACTGAAGGTGCAATACTCAATATTCAGAAAAATTCTATGAATATTGTGGACGGATTGAGCGCCGAGTTGATAAGCAAAAATAATAGCTCGGACGGAACAGATGTATTAAAGAGAATGACCGGTGTTACAATCTCTGAAGGTAAATATGCATTTGTTAGAGGAGTTGGCGACAGATATAATAACACGATGCTTAACGGTGCTAATCTTCCAAGTACAGATCCCGAAAAGAAAAGTTTTGCATACGATTTATTTCCAGCAAGTCTTATTGAAAATGTATTAACATCAAAGACATTTATACCAAGTAAGCCGGCTGATTTTACCGGTGGACTAGTTGAAATAAACACGATTGAGTTTCCATCGAAATTTATTTTTGATATAAGTACTTCATCAAGTTACAATACAAGTACAACACTTAAGAATATTCCTTCTTACAGCGGCGGATCCCGCGATTTTCTTGGATATGATGACGGAACACGTCAAATGCCATCTGTAATTCCGAATAAAAAATTAGATAGAACTTTTTCTCCATCGGAGTTACAGAGTTATGGACTTTCATTTAATAATAACTGGCAGACATCATCATTAAAAGCACCTATAAATGGCAGTCTTAAAATTAACCTTGGAAATCAATTAGCACTTGGTAACGATGTTCTGGGTTATATCGCTTCTTTAACATACTCAAGCGGGTATGAGTTGAGAGAACTTGAACAGGCAAGCTATACTTTTGAAGGGCCCAGATATCAGTACAACAGCACAATTAGTTCTTACAATGTTATGTGGGGTGCATTATTAAATGTAAGCTATAAATTCGATAGGAATCATAAGCTGAGCTTAAAGAATGTATTTAATCAAACTGCAGATGATGAAACAACTATTTACGAGGGCTTTCACAACTATTCTTCTCAATATAGAAAAACAACCGCACTAAGATATATTTCCCGTTCTTTGCAATCGTCACAATTAATCGGCAGCCACAATTTGGCATTCATGAACGGATTACAGATTGACTGGAATGTTAATTATGCTAATTCTAAAAGAGATGAACCAGATGCAAGAAGATATATTTATGCAAGATCAATGGATGATCCTTCAGAACCGATGCGATTATTACTCGATCAAAGTTTGTTTACAAGATACTTTGGAAATCTTGATGATAATAATTACGGAACCAACTGGGATTTTACACTTATGCCTTTCGAAAATCCAAATTTACCTTCATTAAAATTCGGTTACACTTTTGATGCAAAGGATAGAACTTTTGATGCAAGGATTTTCGGATTCAGAAATATTCCCGGTGGAAATTTCTTAGAAGAAGATAAAATAATTCAGCAGAGTATTGATAAAATATTTGCTCCTCAAAATATAAATCCAACCTTTATTGAAATTACGGAAATTACTCAGCCAACCGATAGTTACTCGGCAGATCAGAAAATTAATGCTGCTTATATGATGATGGATTTTCAGCCAATTGAAAATATTAAGGTTGTTGCCGGAGTCCGTTATGAAAACTCAGTTCAAAAGTTAAACTCTAAATCGAGAACAGGTGAACCGATAAAGGTTGATGCAAAGTATAATGATATTTTCCCGAGCATTAATATTACATATCAGCCATCGGATATAATCAATTTTAGATTTGCTGCAAGCAGAACTTTAGCACGTCCAGAATTCAGAGAATTGGCTCCATTCACATATTTCGATTTTGTTACGAACGAATTGGTTCAGGGTAATACAGAATTAAAAAGAAGTCTTATCTCGAATTTCGATTTACGTTTCGAAATTTATCCGGCTCCACGTGAATTGTTCTCAGTAAGTCTATTCTACAAAAAATTCAACGACCCAATTGAACAGGTATTGCGTTCATCATCATCATTCGATCCGATCAGAACTTATGAAAATGGTAAAGATGCAAGAAATTATGGTATCGAATTCGAATTGAGAAAAACACTCGGCTTCTTGAATTCTAATCTTGAGAATTTTTCTGTTATTGGTAATCTAAGCCTTATTGATTCAAAAATTGAATTAGAAGATAGAGGATTCCAGATAAGTAACAGACCGCTTCAAGGTCAGGCAGATTTTATTCTAAATCTTGGTCTTTATTATGACGAATTCGAAGGTGGTTTATCGGCTTCATTGGTTTACAACAAAGTCGGTCAAAGAATTTCACGTGTTGGGTTTGGTGGTTTAGGCGATGTGGTTGAACTACCGCGTGATCAGGTTGACTTTAACTTATCAACAAAAATTTATAACGGGTTATCCTTAAAAGTTGCAGCAAAAGATATTCTTGCTCAGGATATAAAGTTTATTCAAAAAACCCCTGATGGTGATAAACCTTCCGAAATTGGAAAAAGGGGACAAACATTCTCAGTCGGCTTCAGCTATAATTTCTAAAACAGTTGATTATGAAACACCTGAGAATGAATGGATAAGGAATTGAAATCATTTAATAAAATGGAGGTAAGATGAAGAGGTTATACTTCTTGTTGTTTGTTTTCTTGTTTGGATTTAATACTATTTATTCTCAGGATGTACTTGTATCCGGTGATATTACTACAAATACCACATGGACTTCTGATAAAACATATATGTTGGTTGGAATTGTTAGAGTTCAGTCTGGTGCTACACTCACAATTCAACCCGGTACTAAAATCTATGGACAAACTTCTACACAAGGATCGCTTGTAGTAAAACCCGGCGGTAAAATAATGGCAGAAGGAACACAGAGTAATCCAATTGTATTTACAAGTGAGTTTACAAAACCGGGTGCAACACGTCAACCCACATACGGCGATTGGGGCGGAATAATTATATTAGGTAAGGCACCAATTAATGTCCCCGGTGGAACTGCTTCAATTGAAGGTCCCGGTGATTCATATGGCGGAACTGATCCAGAAGATAACAGCGGTGTAATGAAATACGTTAGAATAGAATATCCCGGTATTGCTTATTCTCTTAATAACGAAATTAACGGTTTAACTTTCGGTGGCGTAGGAAGAGGAACCAAGATTGAATACATTCAGGTAAGCTACTCAGGCGATGATTCATATGAATGGTTCGGCGGAACAGTAAACTGTAAATATTTGATTGCCTACAAAGGATGGGATGATGACTTCGATACAGATTTTGGTTATAGTGGTAAATTGCAATTCTTACTTAGCATAAGAGATCCTCAGATTGCAGATCAATCTCAGTCCAACGGATTTGAATCTGATAACGACGGATCAGGTTCAACAAATTCACCACGCACATCACCAATATGGTATAATGTAACATTAATCGGTCCGGCAGCAACATCAACTTCAAATTACAATTCGCTTTATAGAAGAGGAATGCATTTAAGAAGATCATCACAAAATAAAATATATAATGCATTGATAATGGGCTGGCCGGATGGATTATTGATTGATGGAACGAATACAGTAGCAGATGCAAAGACAGGAGTAACATTCTTAAAGAACAGTATAATAGCCGGATCGGTTTCGGGTCCATTAAAATCTACCGATGCAGCATTTCAAACAGACATGCCTACATGGTTTACAACACATAATTCAAGAACTTACGTAACTAATGCAGAAGTAGGATTGGTAAATCCATTCCACCCAACCCAGGCAAATCCATTTCCACTTCCTAATTCAGTAGTTTACACAGGAGGAGCAACACCGCCAAATGATGGATTCTTTGATCCAACAGCAACTTACATTGGTGCATTTGGTTACAACAACTGGGCAATCGGCTGGAGTTCATTAGAGTTTATTTCTACTGATGTGAAAGATGAATCCGAAATAATTCCGGGTGCTTATCAATTATCTCAAAATTTTCCTAATCCATTTAACCCTACGACAAATATAAAATTTGCTATTCCTAATTCAGGAAATGTAAAATTATCAGTATATAATATTTTAGGACAGGAAGTTGCACAGCTTGTAAATGAATTTAAGGAAGCCGGTAGTCATAATGTTACATGGAACGCATCGAATTTATCAAGCGGAATTTATATCTACAGATTAGAATCAGCCGGACAGATAATCACTAAAAAAATGACATTACTAAAATAAATTTGTTTTTCTCTCTCCATTCCTGTTCTCCGGGCGTCTTTATGGCGCCCTTTTTTATTCTTCAAAGATGCATTACAGTGTTTTATCAATTTTCCCTTTTTCTTATTTTGTTCTTAAGATTTAACTGGATAGAATGAAATACAGAATTACCTTAGCCGCATTTCTAAATTTATTTTTGATATCGAATTGTTTTTCGCAAAATATGAACAATTCTTATTTCAATTATGGTGATTTGTTTAACATGTCAGCATTTACACGCCATATAAATTTTCTTGGGAGCGATTTGTTTGAAGGTAGGGGCACTGGAACAACAGGAGGTAATTTAGCTGCTAAATACATTGCACTCGAATTGAGTAAACTTGGGCTTAAACCCGTTGGTAATGAAAATACATTTTACCAGAATATCCCGATGCACGGAAGCAGAGTTTTAAACTCATCCAGACTTACATTATTTAGTAATGATGCACAGATCGAACTAAAATTTAATGAAGATTATCTTCTTTATCACTCAGGTTCTCAAACTTTTATTCCTGTTCCAACTCAACTTGTATTTGTGGGATACGGTATAATAGCTCCCGAATTTGATTATAACGATTACCAGGAAGTTGATGTTGAAGGGAAGATAGTTGTCTTTCTTGAAGGTGAACCTTCTTCCGATGATAAAAATTTTTTTAACGGGGAAATACCGACAATTTACAGTTACCCTGAATCCAAACAGAAGATAGCAATTTCAAGAGGTGCAAGAGGAAGTATTTTAATTAAATTTCCAAATACTAATTGGAAAAAATTGCAAAAGGATTTTGCATTCGAAAATATTTCTCTTGCTTACTCTGCCTCTTCCAATTTTAGTGCAGTATTAAAATTTCAATCATCACGTCAATTATTTGAAAAATCAACTTATTCCCTCGAAGACGTTTTCAAGATGCATTCTTCTAATATACTAAGGAGTTTTGTTCTAAATACTAAATTATCTTTCAGAGGTGTATTTCATGAAAGAGATTTTATAGCTCAGAACGTAGCCGGATTAATTGAGGGGAGCGATCCAAAATTAAGAGACCGTTATATAATTGTCTCTGCTCATTATGATCATCTTGGTATTGGTCCTGTTGTTAATGGCGATTCAATTTATAATGGAGTATATGATAATGCTGCCGGGGTTTCTGCAGCACTCGAAATTGCAAGGGCATTCTCTCAATCAGGATTTTCTACTAAGAGGTCAATATTATTTTTATTTCTTACCGGCGAGGAGTTTGGTCTGCTCGGGTCAAAATATTATACGAACAATCCGCTCTTTCCACTTCATAAGACAATTGCAAATATCAATATAGATGGAATTGCATCGTTCGATAATTTTAAGAGTATTATCGGAATTGGAAGGGAGTATTCAACACTCAACAATTATTTAATATCAACAGCTGAAAAATTTGGTTTAGATATGGTCGATATACCGCCGCAATTCAGGTTCAATGAATCTTTTTCTCAATCGGATCAGGTTGCATTTGCTAATGCGGGAATTCCGGCAATGTTAATTGCGGAAGGATTAGATTATGTGAACCTATCCAAAGAGGAAGGTCTGAAAAAATATGTTGAGTATTCAACGATGTATTACCATACTCCATTTGATGATCTTCAGCTTCCAATTAATTTAGAAGCTACCAAACAGCATATGGTAATTTTATATTCTATAATTGAGGATTTGGCAAATAATCCAAATGAACCTGAATGGAATAAAGGTGTTCCATACTTAAATGCACGCTTAAGATCAATTGCGGAGAAAAAGTAATGAAGAAATTTCTTTTTGCTGCTTTCATTTTAATATTGATAATTAATAGCTGCACTTCAACTCCTGTAAAAGTAGCATCAATAAGAATCAAAGGTTCGGATACAATGCTTCATCTTACCGATTTACTGGCTCAGGCATATATGGAACAGCATCCGGGTATCTCTATTTATGTTGATGGCGGTGGAACGGCTGCCGGTGTCCGCTCACTTATTAAAGGTGAAATTGACATCTGTACCGCATCACGTAATTTAGAACCTGAAGAAGTAAAACTATTAGCCGATAATTACGGAAGCATTGGAATTTCCTACCTAATTGCCAAAGACGGATTATGTGTTTACCTAAATCCCGATAACCCGGTTCAGAACTTAACCCAGGATCAAGTAAGAAATTTATTTCTTTGTAAATACACAAACTGGAATCAGGTTGGAGGATTGAATAAACCGGTAACACTAATTGTTCGTAACCCGAACTCCGGAACATACCTCTACTTTAAGGAGCATATTCTGGAAGGGAATGAATATTGTGATAATGTAACGATCGGACTAACTACTGAGAGTGTTATAAGCTTAATTAAGAAAAATCAGTTTGCAATTGGTTACGGTGGAGTAGCATTCAAATCCGAAATTTCGCTTGCAAGAATTGATAACATTTTACCAACCGAAGAAAATATTCGAAGTGATAAATATCCTATTACAAGGTACTTGCATTTCTATACTCTAAACCAGCCAACAGGAGTTGTAAAGGATTTTATTGATTGGGTAATTAGTCCGGGTGGGCAAAGGATAATAAAGAACAATGGTTTTGTTTCCTTATTCGAAATGAATTACTAATGGAATTAATAAAGTAGAGGATAATTTTACAAACAAAAAAATAAATATTAGTTTTGAATCAATAATTAATGAGATAACGATATGAAATCGAACCTTAACACGGAAATTGAGAATCTTAAAACAAACATTATAAAAATGGCTTCGCTTGTTGATGAACAGGTTGAGAAAGTAATCTATTCTCTGGAAACGGGTGAGACTGAACATTGTAAGGGTGTTAAAGCAAGGGATCTTGAAGTTGATGCATACGATAATCTAATCCAGGCACAGTGCGAAAATATGTTAACATTGTTTCAACCCGTTGATGCTAATTTAAGGTTTATTCTTTCATCGTTAATTATTAATAACCAGCTTGAACGTTGCGGTGATATTGCTGTCAATATTGCAGAACGTGTTAAGAAAACCAGCGGTAATCATCCACTTATACAGGAAGCTCAGATAATCGAGATGAGTCAGAATGCAAGAAAGATGCTTAAACAATCAATCGACTCATTCATTTACCAGGATACTGACCTTGCAACAATGGTAATCCAGAGCGATGACCAGGTCGATCAGTTGAACCGTCAGGCGTTCAAATTCCTTGTTAAGAAAATGCAGACGGAACCAGTCACAATAGAACCTTGCGCTCATCTTATCATTTTAACACGTAACCTGGAACGTTTAGCCGACCATGCAACTAATATTGCTGAAAACCTGGTTTTCTTTGTTGATGCTAAAATAATAACCCACAGAAATCGGCTCAATAAACTCCCTAAAACAACCGAAGAAGATTGATCTTTGGTTCATTCCAAAGGGTTTTAGCTCGTTTTAAAGTTTACTTGCCCGACCTCTATGATTAAAATCAAAAATTATCATGTAATAATTTATTTTCATCAATTGAATTATTATATTGAAACCAAGTTACTTGACATAATTGATGCGAATAATCAAACCTAAAAAACTGAAACCCGGAGACGTTATTGGTATTATTTCTCCGGCATCTTCTCCTGATGATCTCACCAAAATTAATCGTGGCATTGAATATCTTGAAAAACTTGGATACCGTGTTGAAGTAGGTAAATACGTCGGTATGCAGGAAGGTTACCTTGCCGGTAATGATCAGCAGAGATTAACAGACATCCATTCGATGTTCAATAACAAACAGATTAATGCAATCTTCTCAATCCGCGGCGGGTATGGTTCTGGAAGACTTCTCGATAAAATTGATTACAGGGTAATCCGGAATAACCCCAAAATATTTGTAGGATATAGTGATATCTGCGCACTTCAAATGGCGTTTTACACTAAATGCGGATTGATAACATTTGCCGGACCAATGGTAGCAGTCGATTTCCACGATGAAGTAAGCTCCTTTACAGAAGAAGTGTTCTGGCGGATAATTACTTCCAACAAAAAAATCGGTCGTCTCTCAAATCCGCGCAACGAAAAATTCTATGTACTTCATAAAGGTCGTGCTGCCGGTAGAATTATAGGTGGTAATTTAAGTGTGCTTACTTCTTTAATCGGTACGGAATATTTACCCAAAATAAAAGATTCAATTCTGCTGCTCGAAGATATTAACGAAGCACCTTATCGAGTTGACAGGATGTTCAATCAACTACGACTTGGAAAGATTTTCAAACAAATAAGAGGGGTGATATTAGGTCATTTTGTAAACTGTGTTGAATCCGATCCTGAAAAGAAATCATTCTCACTTAACGAAGTAATAATTGAATATTTCGAGAACCTGAAACTACCCGTTATTTATAATGTAAAGCACGGACATATTAAAGAGAACCTTACAATTCCGTTTGGAATAAAATGTACTCTTAATGCATCCCGAGGATATTTTGAAATACCTGAAAATGCTGTAGTATAAAATATTTCTGGTAATCAGGTTTTGCTGTCCCAATTTACTTAAATGTAGAATTCCCATTTAATCTTATTCTCTTTTTTAAGAAATAATCCTCAAATTGCCCCGATTTTACAATTCTTTTAATATTCTTATGCTCTGGTATGTTTGTTGTTTTATAATTAGTGCGAATTTACCCGGAGAAAAGAAGGACGATGGAGTTCATAGATGAAAAATATATTGATTCTTTAATTAATGATGATAAGCTTAATGACCCGGCACTTCAAAAAGAGATAATCGATAAATCGAAAGATGCAAAAGGTTTAACACTTCAGGAAAGTGCTGCATTATTAAATATCAAGAATCGAGATATTCTTGAATATCTTTTTCATACCGCAAAAGAAGTAAAAGAAAAGATTTACGGCAACCGGCTTGTTTTATTTGCACCTCTTTATATAACCAATCAATGTGTTAATAATTGTCTTTACTGTGCATTCAGAAGGGATAACAAGGAACTTATTAGGAAGACTCTTACAATCGAAGAGATTAGAGAAGAAACCGAATTTCTTGTTAAGCAAGGTCATAAGAGAATTTTACTTGTAGCCGGCGAGCATCCAAAAAAATCGAGTATGCTATTTATTGGCGAAGCTGTAAAAACAATTTACGATGTTAACATTAATGGCGGTAATATTAGAAGAATTAATGTCAACACTGCTCCTCTTTCTTACGATAGTTTTAAAGTGTTGAAAAGTTTTGGTATAGGAACATACCAGTGTTTTCAAGAAACATATCATTACGATACTTATCATAAAATGCATCCGGATGGACCAAAGCACGATTTTGCATGGCGTCTGTTTGCAATGGATAGAGCTTTACTTGCTGGTATTGATGACGTAGGTATCGGTGCATTATTCGGATTGACCGATTATAAGTTCGAAACTCTCGCTTTGTTATCGCATGCGTTTAATCTGGATAACCGTTTTGGAATTGGACCTCATACAATTTCTGTTCCGCGGTTAGAGCCGGCATTCAATGCACCTGTTGCACATAAACCTCCATTTGCTGTTAGCGATAACGACTTTAAGAAGCTTGTTGCAATAATACGTCTTGCAGTTCCTTACACAGGGATAATTCTCTCAACGCGTGAGCGTGCTGAACTGAGAAGGGAATTATTTGAGCTTGGTATCTCGCAGATAAGTGCCGGAAGCAGAACTTCTCCCGGTGCATACAGAGAATCCCAGGAATCAATCGAAGAATATGAAATGGAACAATTTCAATTAGGCGATCACCGTTCATTGGATGAGGTAGTTAAAGATTGCTGCCAACTCGGTTATCTGCCAAGTTTCTGTACAGCGTGCTACCGTTCATCAAGAACAGGCGACCGCTTTATGGAATTAGCTAAGTCCGGCGATATTGGAAAGTTATGTGTTCCTAATGCTATATCAACTTTTAAGGAATACCTTATTGATTATGCTTCTGATGAAACTAAATCGGTTGCTGATAATTTTATTGAAGATGAAATTGAAAAACTTAGCGGTGCAACTAAAACCAAAACAGAAAAGATGATTAATCGTGTTAAAGATGGCGAAAGAGACGTTTTCTTTTAGGAATTTTTTCTATCAATCAAAAAGGATTTAGGTACCACATAAATTTTATGAACCTCGAACAAATATTAAATAAAGATGAACTTACAAGAGAAGAGATTATTTTTCTTCTCGGTTTAACTGACCGTGATGAAATTGAGTCCCTTTTCAGAAGAGCAGATGAAATCCGCCAGCAATATTGTGGCGATGATGTTCATTTAAGAGGTATTATAGAAATCTCAAATTACTGCGACCAGAATTGTTTCTATTGCGGTCTGCGTGATGAAAATTATAATATTACCCGTTACCGTATCACCCCGGAAGAAATAATTGATACAGCGCGGCTGATAGCTAATTTTGGAATTAATACTATTGTTCTCCAGTCCGGCGAAGATCATGTGCTCGATACCGATTTAATTGCCTATATCATTTTTTCAATTAAACAAAAGACAGATGCCGCTATAACATTAAGTCTGGGCGAACGTGGATTCGATGAATACAGAACCTGGAAAATTGCTGGTGCTGACCGTTATTTACTTAAGCACGAGACAGCCAATCCAAAACTTTATGCGGCTTATCATCTTAAACAAAAACTGAGCGACCGGATTTCTCATCTTAAGTTCCTTAAAATTCTCGGTTATCAAATCGGTTCAGGTAATATGATCGGATTACCGATGCAGACAATAGAAGATATTGCTGATGACATTTTACTTTGCAAAGAACTTGATCTCGATATGGCAGCTATCGGTCCTTTTATTCCTTCTCCGCATACGCCATACCGGCTTAAGAAACCGGGTGATGTTGATCTAACACTTAAAACTATGGCAACAGCCCGACTCGTATTAAAGAATGTTCACATCCCGGCAACTACAGCACTTGCAACTCTTGATGAAGACGGAAGGATAAAAGGATTAAATGTAGGTGCAAATGTTGTTATGCCCGATTTTACCCCGGCTCCTTACAGGGAACAATATCAAATTTATCCCGACCGCAAATGTGTAAGTAACGATACATCTAAACTCCATTCAACATTACAGATTCAACTCGAATCGATAGGAAGAAGAATCTCATCGAGCAGGGGAGATTCACTTAAATTTTCTCCACAGCAGATTACAAACTGGTCGTTCAAATAAATCACCTTTCTTACATTATGTTTTGGTATTATATTTCACTCCAAAATTTTACGGGAGAAACAAAATGCGTAAAAATCTTTTAATCATTTTTTCATCTATGTTATTATTTACATTCTGCAGTTCAGTAAACGATAAAGAATTATTCGATAAAGCACAGAAAGATTTAAGCGATAAAAATTATGCTGAGGCGGTTGCCGGATTTGATAAACTAATTGCCGAGGCGCCGAATAGTGAGTTCGTTCCGCAAGCATTATTTGAATCTGCTAAAATGTATCATGCAGAACAAATTCCCAATCTGCCAAAAGAGGAATCCCTTAATAAAGCTGTTCAATATTATAAAAAGTTATATGAAGGTTATCCCGATTTCAAAGAATCCTCTTCCGCAATGATGATGACGGGATTTATTCTTGCTAATGAATTAAATAAGCCGGAGGAAGCAAAACCTATTTATGAAGAGTTTCTTAAAAAATATCCGGAGAGTCAACTTGCCGGATCGGTTAAGTTAGAGCTGGAATCGATCGGTTTATCTCCCGAAGAAATTTTGCAGAAGAAATTGGAAGGCAAAAAATAGTGCCGGTTAAAGGGAAGGATTATAAAAATTATCTCGATCCTTTTGTAATATCAAAAATAAAATCGCTTGAGTTGCGAGCACGCGCTATAGTTGAAGGATTTATGGTGGGACTTCACCGCAGTCCTTATCACGGCTTTAGTGTTGAATTCAGCGAACACCGTCCTTATATGCAAGGCGATCCAATTAAAAACATCGACTGGAAAGTATATGCCAAGCGCGAGAAATATTTTATTAAGCAGTATGAAGAGGAAACAAATTTAATCTGTAATATCTTTCTCGATATCAGCAAGTCAATGCAGTTCAAACATTCTGCACAGATAAGTAAACTTGATTATGGAATTACTCTTGCTGCAGCTTTAAGTTATATTTTGATCAATCAACAGGATGCTGTTGGCATGACTGTTTACTCTGATAAAGTTTATAACTATCTACCGCCCAAGTCGAATCGTGTTTACCTTAAAACATTGTTGATCGGTTTGAATAATATTAAACCCTCGGGTTCAACAAATACTGCTGCTTGCCTCGATTCTGTTGCAGAAAAAATTAAGAAGAGGGGATTAACAATTATTATCTCCGATTTCTTTGATGATCCCGATTCGGTTATGAAAGCGCTTAAACATATTCATTATAAAAAAAACGAGGTGATACTTTTTCAATTGCTCGATCCGGTTGAAAAGAATTTCGGGTTCGACAGGGATTCTATTTTTGTTGACCTTGAAACCAATGAAGAGATGACCACACAGCCGCATCAGATTAAACGTGCTTATAGCGAAGCTATGAATGATTACATTAGTAAACTTAAAAGTGAATCTCTTAATTATGGAATTGAATATAATCTTATTACTACAGATCAATCTTTCGATAAAGCTCTTCTTGCTTACTTTGCTAAACGCGAACGGATGGGATAAGAGTTATTAGTTCGTAGTTCTTGGTTCGTGGTTTGTAGATCCCATCTTTTTTAAGGATGAATATGCTCTCTGTCATTCTGAATTTATTTCAGAATCTGAATGCATAAAATGTTTCGGCTGATTAGATCCTGACATTCGTCAGGATGACAAGTGTACTGTCACCCCGAACCCGAATGCCGTAGGCAGTTAAAAAGCGGGATATACGTTCTGATGCTCTCTGTCATTCTGAATTTA
>JBBIHP010000020.1:0-30514 GCA_037446915.1 Ignavibacteria bacterium | reverse complement strand
CGAATACGGTAGCCGGCAATTTTGTGCACACTCACCCCGGTTTGCACTCCTTCCTGTAAGCTCTTCACTCATATAACACTGACCGCTGAGACTAACACACAATGCGCCGTGAACAAAAAATTCTAATTCGGCATTAACCTCGCTTCGAATTTTCTTTATCTCTTCCAATGTAAGTTCGCGGGCAAGAATTATCCGTTTAATCCCAATATGGTCTAGAAATTTTATCCGATCAACTTCGAAATTGTGAGTTTGAGTTGAGGCGAAGAGTTGAAGAGGGGGCAATTCCATTTCTAAAAGAGCCATATCCTGAAAAATCACCGCGTCAACTTTCATATCATAAAGCTTAGTAATTAGATTGCGAACATCTTCAAGCTCGTCATCATAAATAACCGTATTAACAGTCACATATACTTTTGCCCAGTATTTATGGGCATATTCGACAAGTTTCCTGATATCCTCAAGAGAATTTCCCGCAGCAGAGCGTGCACCATATTGAGGAGCGCCTATATAAACCGCATCTGCTCCGCAATTAATTGCTGCAATTCCGGTTTCAAGATCTTTCGCCGGTGATAGAAGTTCTAATTTTATTTTTGACATTTAACGCTTTCGGGTTTATACAAAGATAAAGAATGACCTCTATAAACACATTGTTTCATTAAAAGTTTTTCAATTTTTACCGATAATAATATGATGCGAAAATCATTACAATTCAGTTTGAAGTATAACTTGAAATCGCATTTCCTTTTTATATATTTAAGAAATTGATTGCATAAAATGAAATACGCCAAAGTAAAAACTGTTATATCACCGGTCAAAGTAATCGTGCCGATAACCTCTGATGAAAAACCGCAAATTTCAGAGGAAATTCAGGTAAAATGGCAGAAGATTTTAGACCTGGCTGCAAAAATTATTGGTGTGCCATCTGGTTTAATTACACGTTTAAATGAGAAAGACCTTGAAGTATTTCTAACCAGCAAAACCGATGGAAATATTTTTAATCAATCGCTTAAACTAGAACTTGGATTAGGATGGTACTGCGAAAATGTTACTGCTTCAAGAAATCCGGTTGTTCTTTCAAATGCTCTTAAGTCCGAGGATTGGAAAGATAATCCAAGCGTACCATTTAATATGATCTCTTATATGGGTATTCCAATTATGTGGCCTGATGGCGAAGTTTTTGGAACATTCTGCATGCTCGACAACAAGGAAAATCAATATTCCGGATTGTATTTAGACCTTCTAACTTCCCTTCGAGAAATAATTCAAAATGATTTGAGTACATTAATATTATACCGCAAGGCACAGAGTGACTTACAAAATAAAGAGATGCAGATAAGAGAAGTTCATCACCGAATAAAAAATCAATTCAATCTCTTAATCAGCACCCTTAGATTGCAGTCTATGCTTGAAGCCGGAGAAAAAAATATTGAATCTATGCTTCAGGATATTCAATCAAGAATTTCTGCTATCTCTGTAATACACAATAAGTTGTATCAATCAATAAATACTGAAAAAGTGTGTCTTGGTGACTACCTTGAGGAACTTGGAAAACATATCTTAAACAATTTTCAAAATGAGAGAGTAACTTATAATTGTCAATATGATAATATAAATGCAGACTCCTGCACATCAGTGCCATGCGGACTAATACTAAACGAACTGATTACAAACTCTCTTAAACATGCTTTTGCCAACTCGACATCACCGGAAATTAATTTGAAAGTTTGGTATGGCGATAACGGAACGATATACTTCACTTATAAAGATAATGGTCCGGGATTGCCCGATAATTTTGATTTGAGTTCAATAAAATCCCTCGGAGTTTTAATGATAACACAATCAGTTTCACAACTTAACGGAAGTTTTGAAACAAAAAATGATAACGGATTTGTTTTCGAAATGAATTTTGAACCGAAAGTATGAGCAACTTCATTTTAAAAGCCGCTTTAATTAATAGCTACAACTTATTTATCACCAGATCCTAATTGCACACCCTCCGCCCGGTGCAAGTTTTATTTTCAAAACATCTTTAGATGAAACACTCTTTGAAGTTATTTCGTAAGCCATCGGATTTTTTTCCCAGTGAGCATCTTTTGAATCCGCATAAATTTCTGCTGTGTACTTTTTATCTTTATCTAAAAAAGTTAATGGTATTGTTGTCGTTCTATCATTCTCGTCCGTTATTGCACCTATAAACCATTCCTCTTTTCCTTTTGCTTTGCGCGCTACAGTAACATAATCTCCAGGTTCCGCTTCAATATATTTGGTGTCGTCCCAGTCAACTGCAACATCTTTTATGAATTGAAAAGCATCCATAAACCGTTCGTAATTTTCCGGATAGTCTGCTGCCATCTGCAGTGGTGAATACATTGTAACATAGAGCGCAAGCTGTTTTGCAAGCGTTGTATGAACCTGCTCTTTTTTATCCGGATTATAATAGCTCATCTTAATCTGGAAAATTCCCGGCGTATAATCCATTGGTCCGCCCATCAATCGTGTAAACGGCAAAATTGTTTCATGTTCCGGAGGATTGCCGACACTCCACGCATTAAACTCGTTACCGCGTGCCGATTCGCAAGCAAGCCAGTTTGGATATGTACGATGCAAACCCGTTGGTCTTACTGCTTCGTGCGCGTTCAACATTAACTTGTTCATTGCAAGTCGTTCTGCAACACGGACGTAATGTTGAACCATCCATTGACCGTCATGAAATTCACCTCGGGGAATTATCCGTGCAACATAACCGGTTTTTACTGCCGGGTATCCGTATTTTTTCATAAAGTCATAAGCTTCATCCATCCGCCTTTCGTAATTAGTAACCGATGAAGAAGTTTCGTGATGCATAATCATCTTAACACCTTTCGATGCTGCATATTTTGAAATCTCTTCAACATCAAAGTCGGGATAAGGCGTAACAAAATCGAATACCTCCTCTTTCCATTTACCGAACCAGTCCTCCCATCCAACATTCCAGCCTTCAACAAGAACCCCGTCGAATCCATGCTGGGCTGCAAAATCAATATACCGTTTTGTCCGTTCTGTGGTGGCGCCATGTATTCCATTTGGTTTAAGACTTTTCCAATCGGTCGATTTGAGACTCACATTATTTACGTTAGCATAATTCCACGATGCTGTGCCGACGTGCATTTCCCACCAGATGCCGATGTACTTCATCGGTTTGATCCAGCTTGTGTCATCGATCTTTGACGGTTCGTTAAGATTCAGAATTGTTGTTGACGCGAGGATGTCGGTTGCATCATCGCTTACTATTACAGTCCGCCAGGGAGTTTTACATGGAGTCTGCATGTATGCTTTGTTTCCAACTGCGTCCGGCACAAGGTGTGAGGTTAGAATAAAATTTGACTGATCAACTTCGAGATGCATTGCCGGGTAATCTACAAGCGCTGCTTCAAAAATGTTAATGTATAACCCATCGGATGATTTCATCATCAGAGGTGATTGAACAAAGTTTTTACCGATTAAAGTTTTCGAAAAGATCTCATTTACATTTCTTGAATATGTTGCATCAATTTTACTGAGAGTCGTTTTTGTATAATAATATTCGTTAGTATCATAATCACCCGGAATCCAGAACGCAACGTGATCACCGGTAAGAGAGAATTGAGTAAGTTCATCTCCAACGGTAAAGTAATTGAGGTTATCCTGCATCGGGAATTCGTAACGGAAACCGAGTCCATCGTTAAATAATCTGAACCGGATTATAATTTGCCGGTTGTTAACATCGGACTGCGAAAGTGTTATTGATAATTCTCTGTAATTATTACGGATGGAACTTACTTCGCCCCAGACAGGATTCCATGTTTCATCAATATAATTCGAATCAATTTTAGAGATTGCAAAACCTTTATCCAATGAGGGCACTTCCTGGATATCGGTTCCGGCTGCCGTAAAAATATTCTTGTCAGTGAACATATCTTTAAGTTTTAGTCCGAGCCGGCTCTCTTTTACAACTACTTTTCTTCCATATAGTAATTGATAAGTTGGAAGACCACTGTCGGTCAGTTTAAAGATAAGGGATAAATTACCGTCTGGCGATTTAATTGTCTGCGAATTAATAATTGAATAGGACAGAATGATCAATGTGAATAATAACCGTTTCATATTTACTCCGGTGCTGAAAACAAAAATGAATTGAAATAATCCTGAGGTAAATTATCTTTATGGAAAACGATTTGCAAGAAACGAATTAAAGAAAAGATTGTCACGCAGAGATCGCAAAGCATTACGCAAAGGCCGCAGAGAAAAACTTTGCGAACTCCGCGTAAATCTTTGCGTTCTCAGCGTGTAAATCTTTTAATCAACTATCAGCAATTTTACATAACCTTTTGTTCTTGAACGATGAGGAACATCGTCATCGGCTACCTGGTAACTCATACCCTGTGTTAGCGTTGTTACTCTCCCGTCTTTAAGTTCTGTCATCAACTCGCCTTCCAGCACATAAACAACATGACCGCGGCTGCACCAGTGATCCGCTAAATAATTTTCGGAGTATTCAACAATGCGTACACGAAGATTCCCCTGTTCAAATGTTCTCCAGAATGCCTTACCCGTTTCACCCGGAAATTCTTTCTTTTCTACTTTACTCCAATCGGTAATTGTGTAATTAACATTTTCAATCTTCATCTTATTTATCCTGTTTTTTTTTCTTCGGCTTAAAAAGTCCTTCCTCAACAGAACCGCTGAAACATAAATCAACAACTTCCTTATCAGCAATGCTCAGATCTTTTATCATTTTTTTAGTAAGGATTGGATAGTGTTTAATCGTGAACAAATAATCCCCAATAAACTCCAGGTCTTCGTCCGTTGTCATCCAGTTGTATTTATCGAACCGGGAAAGATCAACCGGAGCAGAATAACTCCGCAATGATTTTTCTCCAAGCGTATTAAAGTAAAAATCGAAGTATGACATTACGAGTTCTCTAACCGTTCTATAAACCGGCTCGCGGAACCTTAGAACAGTTGTGTTAGATTTTGCAACCGCGCCATAACAATTATTCTGCTTGAATATAGCAATTACATGGTCGTCATCGTTCTCTGCCATAAGATCAACTATCAATGGCTGGTACCCTAAAATTCTTAGTGCCGCAGCAGCAAATAGAGCACCCTCAAAGCAATTGGCTGTTTTACTGTAAATTATTCTTTTAGGCGAGCAGGTAACATAATCCGGATTGTATTTTGTTTCGTTCAGAAAATGCTGAATGTCAGATGGTGTTTTCAAATTATTTAGAAAATTCATCTCGCCAACAGAATAATTTGCGAAAACTTTTTTATTCAAATCAATTTTAGAAACCATTATTCCCCACTCAAAATTTTTCTGTTTTTATTTCCTGTTTGGTCATCACCTTATAAACCGGATAAGGTAAAAATCCCCCGCCCCACTGAGGCACCAGATAATTATCAAAGAAATTCCAGTGAAGAAGTCCGTCGTCCGTTTCCGGCTCCAGAAGATATGCTGCAACATTTGCAAGCGGCTGAGCTAACTGGACAAGAATTGTTCCTTTATCAAACTTTTTCTTCTCGGCAACAAACTCACCTTTAATAACATTGTTATAATGACCCTGATTAAGCCGCTGTTCCGGTTTTAATTCTTTTATTTTGAAAGTCTGAACTTCCAGCTCGGTATCCGATAAAAGTTTTTCAAATTTTATTCCGTGGGTTTTTAAAACATTTACAACCTTTGGATCTTTCACTGTTAGCAGATAAGCATACGGAAGCTTTACCTGTTTAGTTGGAAGGTAATCCGCTAAATAAGGAACAGTAACAATTTTTTTTACATCTGTTGGGAATAACCGTTCTCTCCCGTTCGCATCTTTGCGTGTTTCCATTTCATACGTGTTTACTGTTATAGGAACTTTGGTCTGCACAACTTTCGATTCAATTGCGAGTGAATCATTAACAGAAAGATTATTTCCGCGTGCAATAGTCTTCTCATCTACATCTCTCAATGTTTTTTTAATTTCATCTTTATTTGCAACTACATTTTCAACAATTGACCATAGTAAATTATAAGTACCGATTACGCGGTTCTTAAACTCAGAATAAACATAATTTTCGTTCAATATTCCGATGCGGTTACGAAGACCAACATAATTGACAATGTAACGTGGTTCATAAGCATAAGAGATCCATCCTTTAGAATGATCTCGCTGGTCAACGAATTCACCGTAATATAAATTCATTGTGTTATACTTATTCGATAACGTATTGGAAATTGCGGGCATCAGCTTATCGCGGGTATAAGTAATTAAGCTTGTATCTCCGGCTGGATTCATCATCCATGTAAATGAAACGGGCTCCTGTCGGTACGATCCATTTGTAGTATGAAGATCAACAAAAACGGCGGGGTCCCACTTATTAAATGCATCGAGCAGACCTTTAACTTCGGGAGTTTCGACTTTCATAGCATCGCGGTTCAGATCTAAGTTCTGTCCGTTGTAACGGATTCCAACACCGTTCTTTGGTCCTTTTTGATGCGCCCGGTTTGATGTACTTATCAATTCATTGCCGTCAGCGTTAAAGATCGGGCAGACAAGAAGAACAACATCCTTCAATAATTCTTTTTTATTCAACAATAAATCTCTTACAAACATAAGCGCAGCTTCTTTTCCCTCAACTTCTCCGGCGTGAATATTTCCCTGAATGTAAACAACAATTCTTTTGTCATTCTTCAAATCACCCGGGGATTTGGGTAATGGATTGCCAATAATCATTAATGGTATTTTGCGTCCTTCTGTTGATACAGCAAGAGTTTCTATTCTGAAATTTTTTGATAATTTATTTAACGAGTTGATAAAATCCATTACATCATCATAACGGGAAGTAGATTCGTAATTTGAGCTTTCAGCAACTGTTAAAAGAGGAGTCTTTTTAGATTGTGCAATTGAAGCCGATGATACAACACAAAGCACAACAACAAACAATATTAGCGAGCGCATTATTTTATCCTTATTCCTGTTTATTACGACATAAAAATAAAATTGTTATTTTGATATATCAATTGAATTGTTATAGTTTATTCTGACAATTTGGATGGTGTCGATGCAACATATTCTTATAACGTACGTCATTAACCAAATTAATTCGATGGCGCCATGAACAACTATGATGTAATAATAATCGGCAGCGGAATAAGCGGACTTACTTCCGCGAGTATTCTTTCTCAACTCTTCAAGAAAAAAGTTCTTGTGCTTGAAAGACATTTTAAGATTGGCGGCTTCACACACATCTTTAAACGAAAAGGTGAACACGGAGAATATCACTGGGATGTTGGACTTCATTATGTAGGGCAAATGGATTCCGGTTCACCGACACGCGCAATGTTCGATTATGTTACCAATGGTAAACTTAAATGGAAAAAGATGCCCGATCCTTATGATGTGTTTGTTTATCCCGATTTTACATTCCGCGCGATGGATGGAGAGAATTATCTCAAAGCCGACCTGATAAAACTTTTCCCGGCGGAATCAACAGCAATTAGCAACTACTTTTCGGATTTAAAGATTATTAACCGCTGGGCTGGTCGTTATAATTTTGGTTTAACTCTTAAACCCGCTGCAAGAAAACTTTCTTCGCATTTATTAAGCAAGGGTGCAGATCTGGCACTAATGACTGTAAAAAATTATCTTGATAAAAATTTCCGGGATGAAAAATTAAAAGCAGTTCTGGTTTCGCAGTGGGGCGATCATGGTTTGCCGCCATCACAAGGTTCAATGGCAATTCACGCGATTATTGTCAGTCATTACATTTCGGGCGGATATTATCCTGTGGGCGGTTCAAAAAAAATTGCTGATTCTATTTCTCCAATTATAAAAGATGCCGGTGGAGAGCTGCTTGTTAATCACACCGCTAAAAAAATTATTGTTGAAAAAGGAAAAGCCATAGGAGTTAAAACCGTTAAGAAAGAAGGAACTGATTTTATTGAGAAAGAATTTTTGGCAGATAAAATAATTTCTACAGCCGGCGCAAAGATTACTTACAACGATTTGATTCCAGAAGAATATAAACCGGATTTTGCTGACGAAGTAAATAAATTTCCGCCGAGCACGGCACATGTAAGTTTATATGTCGGTTTGAAAGAATCTCCTGAAAAGCTTGGAATTAAAGGAGAAAATTACTGGATCTTCAATACATATAATCACGACCTAATAGAGTCCGAAATGGACTCATTGTTAAACGGGAATGTTAATAGTGTATTTTTATCCTTTCCTTCATTGAAAGATCCTGAAGCAAAATCACATACAGCCGAAATAGTTACATTTGCTAAATACAGCTCCTTTTCAAAATGGGCAAGCGAACCATGGAAGAATCGTGGCGAAGAATATGATTTACTCAAGAAAAAAATCTCCGCTGCAATGATTGAATTTACAGAGAGACATTTGAAGGGGTTCAAAAACCTGATTGATTATTCCGAACTTTCAACCCCGCTAAGCACAGAGCATTTCACTGGATTTCATTATGGCGCTATTTACGGTATTCCCGCAACACCGGATCGTTATAAAATGAAGTGGATTGGTCCATATACACATATAAAAAATCTTTATATGTCCGGTGCTGATGCCTTTGGTCATGGAATTGTTGGCGGATTGATGGGAGGAGCTTTAACTTCGGCACTGGTTGTTAAAGGATTGAAAGGAATTCCATCTGTTTTTAAAGAGGCAATTAATTATCACAAATCTCTCCGGTAAAAATAAAAGGTGAGTAAATGAAAACTTTTATTTCAATATGTACTCTGCTGATTTTTTGTGCCACTTCTTTCGGATTTTCATTTAATGATGATGTCCAATTAATAAATTCCGGTTATCCTGTACTAAGCAGAAAATCTGCGGTTGAATTTTCTAAGCTTGCACTCAAATGTGTTCAGAAGGAATATCCCAATAAGCTTGATCACGTTATGAACGATGAAAGCGAAGTTCAATCCCCGTTCAAACTTCATCCGGCTTTTTACGGATGTTTCGACTGGCATTCGTCTGTTCACGGGCACTGGATGCTTGTCCGTTTACTAAAACTTTTTCCCGTTCTGGAAAATGAGTCGGAAATTAGAAAAGCGCTCAACGAAAATTTATCTGCCGGAAATATTAAAATTGAGGTTGAGTATTTAAATCAGCCGAATAGAAAATCATTCGAGCGAACTTACGGATGGGCCTGGCTGCTTAAATTAGCTGAAGAGCTTGAAAGCTGGAATGATCCGCAAGGAAAGATCTGGGCAGCCAACTTAAAACCTCTGGCTGATGCAATTGTTCAACGTTACATAGATTTTCTTCCCAAGCAGAATTATCCAATACGGACCGGTGTTCATCCTAACACAGCATTTGGAATAGCGTTCGCTCTGGATTACGCACGATCATCAAAAAATTATCAGCTCGAATCACTTCTAACCGAAAGAGGAATGACATATTATTTTAATGACGAAAACTACGATGCAAAGTGGGAGCCCGGAGGTGAAGACTTTTTTTCTCCAGCATTGATGGAAGCTGATCTTATGCGTCGAGTCCTCGAACCGAAGCATTTTGCTGAATGGTTTAATAAATTTCTTCCCGGCATAGCAAATACAAAAAGCTTGCTTGAACCCGCCGTAGTAACAGACAGAAGCGATCCCAAGCTTGTTCATCTTGACGGATTGAATTTGAGCCGTGCCTGGTGTAAGTTCGGAATAGCAGATCATCTTCCGGGCAGCGATCCGCGGAAAAAAATATTAACCGACTCGGCTATTAAGCATGCAGAGGCGGGACTGCAATATATTACAAGCGGTAATTACGAGGGAGAGCACTGGCTTGCCTCTTTTGCGGTTTATATGCTATCAGAAGTAAAATTAACTCTAAAATAATTTTGTTGGAATTTGGTGTTTTAGAGTTTTTGTGGCAAATTGATTTGCCACTAAATCACAAACGCACAAAAATGGAAGGAATCAAAATGAAATTAGTCGGAATATATCTATTGTTTTTATCTGCATTAACAAACATTGTTATAACTGCTCAACATGAAAATAATACCTCGGCAGATACAGCATTAAAAAAACTGATGGATGGCAATAAGAGGTTTGTAGAATTCAAACAGAACCATCCTCATCAAAACAAAACACGCCTCGAAGAGATTGCATCATCACAAAAGCCGATTGCAATAATTGTTGGGTGTTCCGATTCGCGTGTTCCACCCGAAATTATTTTTGACCAGGGAATGGGCGATCTCTTCATTATCCGTAACGCCGGAAATGTTGTAGATGATTTTGCGCTGGCAAGTATAGAATATGCGGTTGAACATCTTGGCGTTAGATTGATTGTTGTTCTCGGTCATGAGCGATGCGGTGCGGTTGATGCAACAATTAAAGGTGGAGAACTCCCGGGCCATCT
Source organism: Ignavibacteria bacterium (assembly GCA_037446915.1). Lineage (GTDB taxonomy): Bacteria > Bacteroidota > Ignavibacteria > Ignavibacteriales > Melioribacteraceae > DSXH01. Next base: position 20,147 of record JBBIHP010000020.1, on the reverse strand, counting down.
TAACAGACTGACCGACGAAATAGAGTCGGCAGTATTAGCCGCAAAGCGGGTAACGGGTGATTTACTAACAAATGTAATTTATTCTAACACAAAAAGAATCGCGCGGCAGATTACTTCATCGGAAGAATTATTAAAGGCCTTTGTGGATAATAAGGGATTAAAAGTTGTTTCAGCTTATTATGATCTTGATACAGGAAAAGTTGATGTGTTCGAATAAGAATATCAATCATTTGAATTAAATATGCACTAAAGGTAATTTAAGTGTATAAAAAATATTTTTTTCAAGAACCTCGGAGTAATCATGCCTAAGTTTAATTATGTGATTAAAAGAAGCGGTGCTATTGTTCCTTTCAACCCCGATAGAATTGCAAATGTAATTTATCGTGCGGCGGTTTCTGTGGGAGGAAGAGATAAAGAAAAAGCTGCCGGGCTGGCTAAACAAGTAATCAAGGTAATGGAGGAACAATTTGAAGAGGGTTACAAACCGCACGTTGAAGAGATTCAGGATATAATCGAAAAAGTTCTGATAGAAAACGGTCACGCTAAAGTTGCTAAAGAATTTATATTATATAGAGAAGAGGCGGCTCGAAGAAGAAGAGAGAACTCTAAGCATTTTTCCAAACCGAATGAGGTTATTCCATGGAAAAAAGTCTGGCGCTCGCTCGATTGGGCGGTTGCGCACAATCTCCATACGGTTGAAACCACTAATGAGAGAATTAGAAACGGCGAATTTCCCCATATCGTTCACGAAGCAGAATCTTTTTATGAAACACAACTTGATACCGCAGCGGAATTAATAAAAGAACGAAGCGCAGAACTTAAAATGGTTATGGTAAGCGGACCATCCTCTTCCGGCAAGACAACTACAACTCTAAAACTTGAACAACGCTTAAATAAAATGGGAATGCGGTTCGTTCCCTTAATTGTTGATAATTACTTCTTTGATCTCGAGCTTCACCCTAAAGATGAATTCGGTGATTACGATTTTGAAACTCCTCAAGCACTTGATCTAGAAATGATTAACGATCACCTTAAACGACTTGCTGCCGGCGAAGAAGTTAAAATTCCATATTACGATTTTAAGATCGGCAAAAGATATCCTGATAGAACTCCTCTTCAAATTCACGAAGGTGAGGTATTATTAATAGATAGCTTACATGGTTTATTCCCGCAATTTAGTCAGGAGATTCCGGGGGAACAGAAATTTAAACTCTATTTAGAACCGCTGCTTCAAATGAAAATGCCGGATGGACAGTATATCCGCTGGACTGATTTAAGGTTGATAAGAAGAATGTTACGCGATTCGGTACACCGCGCATATAATCCTGAACAAACTCTGTTGCACTGGCATTATGTACGCTCTTCGGAAAAGAGAAATATTCTACCTTACTGCAACACGGCAGATTATATTATCAATACTTCAATGCCGTTCGAAGTGCCGATTTACAGACCGAAACTTCTCGAACATTTTAAAGAGTGGGAGAAGAAATATGAAGGCGATCCATTAAGAGAAGATGCATTTATCCGCGCATCAAGAACAAGAAAAATGCTCGAATCAATTGAACCGGTTGAAGATGATTCATCAATTCCGGGCGATTCGGTTCTTCGAGAGTTTATAGGCGGAAGCACTTTGAATTATCACTGATTTACTTAACAAGTGTAAAGCCAACAAATACTTTCGAAGTTGAAATTCCGATTTAATGTTCTATGCAAATTGTGTTTTTAGTACTGAGACAATGCGGGATTTATACTAGTATTTTATTTATCTTTGTTTCGAAAGCATGGGGATATTCCAGATTAAATAAAATCTGATAAATATCTACTCGTAAACACAATTAAATAACATAGATATATTTTCCCCGTCCAAAAACTTCATTAAGAAAGGTATCTACCATTATAAATTCAATAGGATTTTTTCAATGATAAGAACTTGCTTACATAGATTTCATATTCCGGTTTTGGGTGTGGGATTCTCTGTTGATGCTCCATTAAAGGTTGCAAAATACGGCATCTCCTCTGTTATGTCTCTTGTAGACGACATGTTATTAGAAAATCTTCGCAAACATTATTTTGTATCAAGAAAAAAAATGTATGTACCAATCGACGCAAAAGAGAACGACTTCAGAGCTAAACGGACAACCGCATATCTTAACATGATCAATGAAATTGTAAAAGATGATTTTGATATACTGAAATATTCTCCTTTTAAACCCGGGAGTGAAATAACAAAATATTTCGAACTTCTCCCCTGTGATTCTCCATTGAAAATCAAGTATAAGGAAATGCTTGAAATTTCAGACACAAAATTAAGATCTCAGATTGAACAAGACTTAAGAGAATCGATACAACCCGGATCAATTGACGTTAACATTATGACCAAGCTGGATAAAGTTAATTACTCACACGACGGCTACCCGCTTTCAAATGAATTTAATGATGCACACGCAGCTCTTAGAGGATTTGCACAAAGTGATCTCGAAAGCTCTATAATATTTTCTGCCGGCATGAACCCGCGGCTTTATTCTTATATTGAATCTTTCAAAGCTTTTTTACCTGACGCACTGGGGAATTTTAAAAAGAAGATTGTTATAAAAGTAAGCGATTTCCGATCAGCTCTTATCCAGGGTAAATTTTTAGCAAAGAAAGGATTATGGGTATCTGAATTCAGAATTGAATCCGGATTAAATTGCGGAGGACATGCATTCGCAACCGATGGATTACTTTTAGGTCCTATACTTGAAGAGTTTAAGAAACGAAAAGATGAATTGATTAACACACTTTCAGAAATTTATTTTCCGGCTCTTGACAAAAAGGAAATTGAAATTAATTGCACGAATTTGAATTATGATCTTACTGTTCAGGGTGGCGTGGGAACTGCAAGTGAACAGGAATTTCTAATTAACTATTATGGCGTTAAATCTGTCGGTTGGGGAAGCCCCTTTTTATTAGTTCCCGAAGTAATGAATGTTGATGATTACACTTTGAATCTACTAAGTCGTGCCGGTGAAGAAGATATTTATTTAAGCGAAGTCTCGCCGTTAGGAGTACCCTTTAATAATTTGCGGGACAATAGTAAGGATCTAGAAAAACTAAGTAGGGTTGAAATGGGCAAACCAGGAAGTGCTTGTCCAAAAAAATATTTGGTTTCTAATACAGAATTTACAGATAAACCGATTTGCACGGCATCAATTTCTTATCTAAATAAAAAGATTGTTCAACTAAAAGAGAATATTTCCGATCCGGATCATTTTAGTAGAGAATTTAATAAAGCAGCGGACAAGGTTTGTTTGTGCGAAGGGCTTACTGTACCGGCATTAATAAAAAACGATATACCCACTCCAAAACAGAGCCGTGCTGTTTCTGTTTGTCCCGGTCCAAACATGGCTTATTATTCTAAAATTGCAACCCTTAAAGAAATGGTTGATCATATTTACGGACGGATAAATCTCGTAACCAGTGAGCACCGCCCTAATTTTTTTGTGAAAGAGCTGAAGTTATATATCGACTACCTTGAGAAAAAAATAGAAAAATCTGCGGATAATTTTTCTTCTCAGTCGGAGGCATATCTAAATTCATTCCGGGAAAACTTAATTTCCGGAATAAGCTACTACAAAGAAATTATTGGTCATATAAAAGAAGAATCCGATTGTGCAAAAGAAAAAATGTCTTCTGCAATTCACGAATTAGAAGATAAATTAATTTCTATGGTAATTCCGGTCTGTCAGCCGATTTAAAATATTTTTGAACAAATGTATTTCCGAATAAAAATAAATTTTGCCGATTAATAATTCTTTAGTGTTTATTTTCTTCTGAACGTTTAATTAATACTGCTTATATTACTTTCCGTAATTAATATTAATGTCACACTAAATATTATTTATATATATGAAAATACTCTTTATAGGTGGAACCGGAGTAATCAGCTCTTCGTGTTCCGAATTATGCATTGAAAAAGGCTATGATTTATATCTTCTTAACAGGGGTAGTTCATTTAGAAAGCCCTCTTTAAGAGCGAATATCCTGACTGCGGATATAAACGATATTAATTCGGTTCGGGCCGTGTTGGCTAATCATCATTTCGATTCTGTTGTTGATTGGATTGCATTTACTGAAAACGATGTTAAACGCGACTACGAACTTTTCAACGGTAAAACAAATCAATATATTTTTATAAGCTCTGCTTCTGCATATCATAAGCCGCCGGTAAAACTTCCTATAACTGAAGACGTTCCTCTGGTAAATTCATTCTGGAAATACTCCAGTGCAAAAATCGATTGCGAGAAATTCCTGATGGATAAGTTTCATAAAGAAAATTTTCCGGTTACAATCTGCCGCCCATCCCACACATATGATAAGACAAAACCGGCATTGCGGATGGGATACCTTCCATTCCACAGGATGAAAAACGGGAAGAAAATTATAATGCACGGCGACGGCAATACTTTATGGACTTTAACACATACAAGAGATTTTGCAAAGGGATTTATCGGACTTCTTGGCAACACGGTTACTATAGGCGAAAGCTATCATATTACATCCGATAAAACATACACGTGGAATCAAATAGCAGAAATATTGGCAGACAAATCCGGTTATGAATTAAATCCAATTCACATACCGATTGATTTTATTGCTCAGCATGATAAAGAATGGGGTGCGGAGCTTTACGGCGATAAAGCTTACGATACTTACTTCGACAATTCCAAAATCAAAAATATTGTACCAGATTTTGATGCTGCAATTCCATTACAATCCGGCGCTGAAGAAATTGTCGACTGGTTCAAACAACCATCCAATCAAATTGTAAACGAATCTTTAGACAATATGATGGACCTCATAATTAGTAATTACGAAAAACTAAAAGGTTAGCAAGCAGTGAAAAAAGTATTAACGTTATTATTGCTATTTATTTCTATTTCATCCGCACAAGACAATACTCCGCTGGTTACATTAGCCAGAACTGAAGTTTATAAAATCACTTCTACATATAATAATGTTACTTACCCAGTTTTCGTATCGCTTCCTTCAAGCTATAATTCAACGGATAAAAATTATCCTGTTGTTTATATGCTGGACGCATATTCATCTTTCGGAATTGTATTGCAGACCGCAAAACTTCTTGCGTTCAATAAGGAATTGCCGGAATTAATAATTATTGGAATTTCTTCGGAAGGAGGGTCGCGTGAATTTAATTATAACCGAGCACGAGATTACACACCGACTTCTATTTCACAAGACAAATTCCCCGAGGCTTTAGGATCGATGGTTCCGGCATCCGGTGGCGCTTCCAAATTTTTGGATTTCATTATTAACGAGTTAATCCCATTCATCGAGCCGAAATACAGAATTATAAATGATGACAGATCTTTAATCGGTCATTCGTTGGGCGGACTGTTTGTTGGTTATGCGCTTTTACAAAATCAAAAAATTTTTAATAGATATGTTATGATTAGTCCCGCACTCTTCTGGGATAATAATTATTTATTGAACCAAGAAAAAAATTATTATGCTAAAACAAAATCTTTGAATGCAATAGTTTATACATCGGTTGGCTCGCTCGAAGAAAGTAAGTTCTTAGAGACATGGAAAGAATTTACTGGTTCATTAAAAAAGCACGAATACTCCGGCTTAAAACTATCAGCTGAAATTTCTCCCAACGAAACACATTATACAATCATTCCGCATCTTGCTACCCGGGGCTTAATCTCTGTATTTAAACCATAATTGCTCTCTAAATTATTACTCTATTTCTCTATATTATTGATGAAAGAAAATTGATAGATTTAAGAGGACAAAAAAGGAATAGTAAATGAAAAAGATTGCTTTATTTATTATTACAATTATCTTATTTGCAAGCTGCGAAGATAATCCCGTAGGTAGTTTATCGGACAAAGCTACGGTTGAACTTGAAAAATGGAAATCCCTTGGAATAAATAGTTATACTATTACACAACAGCGTGTTGCAAATTTTACATATTCGGGTAGATATGTTAGAATTTATGTTGCTAATAACACAATTACAGACATAAGAGATTCCAGCGGAACAACTTCGATACCAAATGAAAACTGGAAGTGGTACAAATCGGTAGATGAACTTTTCAACATTTTAATTGATACAAAGTATACTAAACCAGGTTATTACGAAATATTGTATAACGATACTTATCATTTCCCGGCAGTTTTATCTCTTGGTACCGGCACTGTAAAACAATCCGATTCATATAATTTTTTAACAATTGAATTAGTCCCCAACAAATAACAATTGCTACAATAAAGCGGAAAATAAAATGCAATTAATTGAAATAATCGGTTATTCTGCTTCGGTTCTTATTGCTGTCTCCTTAATGATGAGTTCAATAGTAAAGCTAAGAATAATAAATTTTTTTGGTGCGTTAATTTTTTCCACATACGGATTTATAATTGGCGCATACCCGGTTGGTATATTAAATGGATTTATTACACTTGTTAATATCTATTACCTCTCAGAAATTTTTTTCAAAAAAGAAAATGAATACTTCAGGGTTCTTGAAGTAAAAACCAATTCTGAATACCTGAACTACTTTCTTCAATATTACGAACAGGATATAAAAAAGTTTATTCCTTCGTTCTCCTTTATTCCGTGCGAAAGCTGCCATGTTATGTTTGTATTAAGAAACACGATTCCGGCGGGATTAGTAATCTCGGAATATTCAGATGATGATTCAATTCATGTTCGGCTCGATTATGCAATACCGGGCTACCGGGATTTTAAGATGGGTAAGTATGTCTTCAACGAAATTTTTAAGCACAGGGAAGTAAAATATATCTACAGCGATCCCGGAAACGAAAAGCATGAATCATATCTTCGTAAAATGGGATTTGAAATAAGAGAATTAAACGGCAAGCCGATTTATAAATTAAAGGTAACGTCCATTGAATAAAATTATTTTTGAAGCATGTGTAGATTCAGTTGATTCTGCAATTCTTGCAGAGAAAGCAGGAGCCGATAGAATAGAGCTTTGTTCGGACTTAGATTCCGGCGGATTAACACCGAGTTATGGTTTGATTAGCATTGTTTTAGAACGATTGACAATTCCAGTAAACATTTTAATACGCCCGCGTGTTGGCGACTTTATTTATTCCCATGAAAAGTTCGAAGTAATGAAACGGGATATATTATTCTGCAGAGATTCTAATGTTAACGGAATTGTAACCGGTATCTTAAATATCGACGGAACAATAGACAAGGAACGTACGTTTGAGCTAATAGATATCGCGCGTCCTATGAGTTTTACATACCACAGAGCGTTTGATTTTACAAGAGATCCTTACGAAGCGCTTGATACATTAATTGAGTTAGGGGCTGATAGAATTCTTACAAGCGGTCTGGGAAATACTGCCTATTCCGGAATTAACGTGATTAAAAAATTGGTTGACAAGGCAAGAAGCAGAATAATTATTATGCCGGGCGGCGGTGTTAACGAAAATAATGTGGCCGAGATTTTAACAAAGTCCGGCGCTACGGAGATTCATGCCTCGGCAAGAGAAACAATACAAAGCAATATGACATATCAAAATTCCAGTATTAATTTGTACGGTGCCGGGAGTAAAGATGAGTTTGGATACAAAATTCTTTCAACCGCTAAAGTCCGCAAAATTATTGACGCTATAAGATAATAAACTATGTCAATCTCTCTCGATATTTTATACGAAGACGGTAACATTGTTGCCGTTAATAAACCGGTGGGAATCGCATCAATTTCCGAAAATGATTTGCATCTTCAGACAATTCACTCTCTGCTTGAGGAAAAATATTCGCAAAAGATTTTTATCATCCATAGAATTGATAAAGAAGTAAGCGGAATTATTTTATTTGCTAAAAACTCATCCGCACATAAATTCATAAATAATCAGTTTTCGAAAAGAACAATCAAAAAAAATTACACGGCTTTGATTCATGGAATTATTGATTCGAATAACGGAAGAATAAATAAACCGATTAGAGAATTCGGTTCCGGCAGAATGGGAATTGATGAAAAGAATGGAAAGCAAAGCATTACAGAATTCAGCGTTATTAAAAAATTTGAAGAATATTCTCTCTTAGATGTTTCAATTATAACCGGAAGGCGTCATCAGATTCGCGTTCACCTTTATTCAATAGGGCATCCGGTTGTAGGCGACTTAAGATACGGCGATAGAAAAATTCAAGAACAGCATCCCCGTTTAATGTTGCACGCAAGCAGAATAGAATTAAACCTTCCCGGCAATACCAATAAAATAATTGAATCACCTATACCGGAGGTGTTCAGACAATTTATAGAGAAGCTTACTTAGATTAATGGAATTTTAATATTCATTTGTAATAAATTTATCCGGTGTAAGCGCATGGTCGGTCATTCTAATTAATTTAATCTCTCCCTTGAAATAAGATCTCTTGTTCATACGCATCCCAATAGAAACATTTCCGCCGGTAACCGGAAGGTATTTAACTTTCCCCCGCATCTCTTCAATACCGTTGACGTAATGAATCATAATTCCGTTTTCATATACCAGTGCTGCGTGATACCATTTATTTAACTGATGTGGAAATTTTTCCGCATAGAGTGTATACGCCATAGTGTCTGCCTTTATATGAGTATCGAGAAACCAATTTCTGTCATCCGCAAGACGTAATTCAATCAACATTCTTCTAAGTTCATAATCCGGGTTTTGAATATGAAGAAATCTCTGTTCCTTGTTTCCCGGATTAGAAGAAGTATCAGGTTTAAAAATTATTTCGATAGTAAATGCACTTGCGCCATCAAGTGGATTTGAATTAACTATTATACCGTCATTAATGCCATTAAATTTTATTGTGCTAAAATCACTACGCTCAATTAATTCAGGATTTCCAAAAACCGCAATACTGTTTCCGCCTATTTTATCAAGACTGTCCAGGCGCCATATAACGGACTCTGTTTTATTCTGTGCAAATAATATTGCGGCAAACAGATAGCAGACGAAGAACAATCTTAGAGTGTATTTATTCATAAACACTTATGGCTAATTTTATATGTATGTGCCATTTATAAATTAATTTATTCTCCATCTTCTGCCGGAACTTCAAAGGGCACAATTACTTCAAGCGCTTTGTGTAAACATTCTATTTCAATCGGAGTGCTTCCAAGTAATTGTCCATCCGGGGTTAATAGTTTTTGGGGGTTTGTTTCTATTTTTATTTTCTTTGCTTTGAAGCATTCTACCTCTTTCATTTTTATATGATCGCCAGTAAATATCTTGGGTAGGCACTGAAGCAATCGTGTTCGCGAAAGTTTGTTTAAGAGAGTGACATCGAGCAAACCGTCATCAATAGAGGCCGAAGGGGCCATCAGGAAATCTTTACCCGTATAACGCGAATTGGAAACTTCAACAAATACATTTTCTCTATGCAATACTTCCCCGTCAATTTCTATTTTAAGTGAAAATGTTTTTAATGAAATTGTGCGGTGGAGAACTCCTAATATATAAGAAAGGTGTCCGAACGCCCTTAGTTTAAATGCCGTCTGTGCTACATCTGTAACGAACCCCAATCCGAGAATATTTACAAAATGAAATTGTTCGCCGTTCATTTTGCAGAGTGCCACATCAACTTTTTTCTTATGATTAAATGCAACATTATCTATTGCATCCCTCCAGCATTTAGATTCAAAATCGAGATCGCGGGCGAATGCATTTCCTCTTCCAACAGGAATAGCCGCAAGTGTAATTCTTTTTGAGGATTGATTTGCAAAATATCCGTTAACGGCTTCGAACAATGATCCGTCGCCACCCGAAACAGCGATCGTGTCGTAATCATCAAAATTAAGATTCTTTACTATTTCGGTTCCGTGTGCGGCATATTCTGTTTGAGCAGCTTTAACTTCGAGATCGTTCTCGGCAAGTCTTTTGTTGATTGTATGAAATACCTTAGCGCCATTTCCGTTTCCGGCGGCAGGATTGTTGAGGTGAAATACTTTCATATACTCCTTCTCTTTTCTTGTAGAACAACTTAATCCGCAGCATTTATACATGCAATAAAATTTTGCACTCTTAAATCAAGGCGTTCCGGATTAGTTATTTAGCAAGAAACTCAATTATAGCTCTACAAAAATCAGGAAGGTCATCGGGGCGTCTGCTTGAAATCATGTTTCTATCTATAACGACGGGTTCATCAACCCAGATAGCGCCGGCGTTTTCAATATCGTCTTTAATTCCGGGAGTTGATGTACATCGATAACCTTTCATAATTTTAGCAGAGATGGTAATCCATCCACCATGACAGATGTGCGCAACAAGTTTTCCGGCATTGTTAAATTGCTTTGTGAGCTGAAGTACCTTGGGGTCGCGCCTCAACTTGTCCGGCGCAAATCCTCCGGGTATTACAAGTCCATCAAAATCTTTCTCCGCCACATCGTTGTATGAGGTGTCGGACTTACATGGATATCCATTTTTGCCATCATACACTTTGTTTGCCTCGGGTCCGGCAACAATAACCGCTGCTCCTTCTTCAATAAGCCGGAGTTTTGGATACCAGAGTTCCAGATCTTCATAAATATGATTGACAAACATTAATATTTTTTTACCGTGTAATTTTTGCATAATCTATTTCCCTTTTACACACATGTAGGGTTGAGACATGCCTCAGCCCTACACAGAATGATAAAAATTAATCCGCATAATGCATTATCACTTTTGAAATGTGCTCTTCACAAACTTTGCAGAACGGTTTGGCTCCTTTAGTGAACATAATACAATCGAGCATTGAACGGTACATTCCCTTTGCGTTATAACCGGCTCCTTCAAACGCTCCAACCTTTCCGACAAACTTGGATGACTTCAAATATTTGTCTACTTCCTCGCTTCTTGCTTTATCTTTCTTATCATATTCATACTGCGCTGCTACAATTTTTTCATTCGGCTCTCTGTTGCGTTTTAATTCAGCAATATTTTTATTCATCTCTCTACGGATCTTCTGCCATGCATAATCGGCTTTATCATAATCATCTTTTTCCCATAGTGTTGGAATATCAACCCCGGGTGATACATAATTTTTCCATTTCAAGTTATTCTTATCATATAACCTTGTTATGTTCGGCTCAACCGGTTCAATACCTTCGGGATACATATCGTTGTATGCTGTTTCAGAAGTGTAGTATTCATCTGCAAGTCCTGCAAACGAATGACCAAACTCGTGCAGGAAAAGGTAATCGCAAAATTGATTATCGGCAACAAATGTGCAGTAAGTATTATACAATCCCCCGCCTCCGTAACGTGCACCGTTAACCATAATATAAATAGCATCATAAGGAACATGCGATGCGAGGTTACGTAATGTTTTGTTATCCTCTGTTAAAATATATCTTTCTGAACCCATTGAATAATATGTAGTGTTTAACGCAGTGCTCTTATAAACATTTGCGCCCGGTTCATCAATTCCACTATCTGAAGAAGCTTTAAATACTCCGCGGATATTAAACCTGTCTTTATATTTTTTGAATGGTTCCTGATTCAGGAGAACTTTTGTAAATCTTTTTAAGTCGCGGTCAAATTTTTTGTATTCACCCGCTGTGTATCCATCTCCTATTATTACAATATCAACTTTACTGTGCGGCGCTCCCGATTTATAATTTTCTATAACAGTTACCGATTTATCCTTAACCGGATCTTTAATTATATACAAATCGGAAGGATCAATTTCCGTTGCGAAAACTTCGTTAAGGATGTTATTTCTATCCCGTTTTTCTAAAACAAATTTTATTTTGTTTTTTGGATAAGGAATAATTGCGCTTTCATGAAATGTTCTCTTAATTCCTTTAGAAGCCTCATCGGTAGTTTGATATTCCTTAAAATAGCTGTCGAATCCTTTTGAATAAATTAGCTTGCCGGTCGCTTGATCATAAATTTTGTGATAGTATGCGCCATTGTTAAAATTATCGATTAAATTTTTTGTGCTTCCCGCCCATGTTCCGTATTGATAAACAAAATCAATTGTAACAATTTCTGTAACTGCGTCACCAATATGGAAATAATCAATCCGCATCGTTTGGTCGTTAAAATATTCGTTAAATTCAACGGGCTGTGCCTTCAATAATAACGGAAAGACTATCATGAATAATATTTTTACGGTTTTCATGTCAATTCCTTATTTGTTTATTTAAAGATAATAAACACGCAAATGATTCTCTTGCTCTTTTATTTTGCCTATGCAAAGAGCCAATTAAATATTTATCTTCGCCGTGTTAATTAGCCACGTGTAAATGAAAAATTTTGTAAAGACAATAATAATTCTGATAATACTTTCCGGTAATTTTTCCGCCCAGGATAATCGGGGGTTTATGATTGCCCGTCTTAAATACAACGGCGGCGGGGACTGGTATAATGATCCATCGGCAGAAGTAAATCTACTAAAATTTGTTGCGCAGAACACAAACATTAAAACAAATCCTAAATATGAGTTTGTTGATTTATCAACCGGAAATATTTTCGCTTATCCTTTTCTATTCATTACCGGACACGGCAATATTGTTTTTTCTGATTCAGATGTAAAAAAGTTACGGACTTATCTGGAGAATGGAGGATTTCTTTATGTTGATGATGACTATGGATTGGATAAAGCTTTCCGGCGAGAAATAAAAAAAGTATTTCCGGATAAAGATTTGGTGGAGATTCCATTTAACTACGGACTATATAATTGTATGTTTAATTTCAGGAGCGGTCCGCCCAAGACGCATGAACATGACAATAATCCGCCTCAAGGTTTTGGAATTTTTGTTGATGGGCGCTTGTGTGTTTATTACACCTTCGAGGCAAATCCAAGTGATGGATGGGCAGATCCCGATGTTCATAAAGATCCTCCGGAAAAAAGAGAGGAAGCATTAAAGTTTGGAACAAACATTGTCGTATGGGCACTAAGTAATTAAAATTCTTTTTATGATAAACGAATATCTAAACGAAATAAAAAAGAAGCTATCCGGGGTTGAATCCCTTGATAATCGTAGGAACGCTCTTTCCGGATTATCAATTCTCTTAATTATGTTTTCTGCCGGATTTATTTTTGTTTGTATTTTGGAATTTTTGTTTGGTTTTAATTCGTTTATAAGAACAATCATGTTTTATGCTTCGCTTTTATCAACAGTTGTTCTGTTTGTCTATTTTGTATTGATCCCTTACGCTAAATCATTCTTTCTTTTTTCGAATCCGGATTTTCATTCCGCTTCAAAAAAGGTAGGTGACGCATTTAGTGAAATAAAAGACGAATTACTTAATTCGATTGAACTGCTTTCAGGAAATTACAGCGGATATTCAGCCGAATTAGTTAATGAGGCATTTAAAAGGGTTTACAAAAAAACAGAGTCGGTTGATTTTAAAAAGTCGATTGATTTCTCGGGAACTAAAAGAAAATTCCGTATCGGATTAGCATCGGCAATAGCTTCTGTTATTCTAATAATGCTGGTGCCCGGTTTTTCTGCATCGGCATTAAGAATAATTAATTATTCCAGAGATTTTACACCACCGCAGAAATTTTATTTTAATGTTATACCGGGAAATAAAGAGATTACCAAAGGCGAGAGCATTAAAATTACAATAACCGCTAATGGCGAATCTCCATCTAAAATTTACTTATTAACAAAATCGGAAGAGCAAACAGGGTTTAACGAGGTTACACTCACTCCCGACTCAACGGGAAGATTTATTTTTAACATGGCTGATGTTAAAACTTCATTTGTGTATTATGCATCTTCGGAAGGGATCGAAAGCAATCAATATAAAATTTCCGTTATAAGCCGTCCTGTAATTACTCAACTTGATGTAATGATTATTCCCCCGGCATACTCAAATTTACCGAACATAGTTCAACGCGATAACGGAAACGTTTCTGCACTGCCCGGTTCTAAAGTACGCATTAATGTTTTATCCTCGCGCGAATTATCGCATGCTGCAATAAATTTTAGCGACAGCACAAAATTCAATTTGGCAATTAATCATAAATCAGCTGGATACGAACTCTCGGTTAAAAATTCGCTCAACTATTTTATCTACATAACAGATATTCAGGGTATATCAAGCATAAACCCGGTAACATACACTATTCAAAAACTTGAAGACCGGTATCCCTCTATTGAAATGATTAATCCAAAAGAAAACATTAAGCTTGGAACCGACGGCAGAATTTCAATTGTTGCTAAGATTAGTGATGACTACGGATTTACTTCATTTATATTGAATTACAGATTAACATCATCAAAGTATCGCCCCGCTACACAAGAGTTTTCTCAAATACAAATCCCGATCAGGAAGGAATCTGTTGAAGACGAAATTTATTATGTATGGGATTTAACTCCATTGTTTTTAGCGGAAGGTGAATCGCTTACTTTCTACCTGGAGGTTTTTGACAATGATATTGTCTCGGGACCTAAATCCACAAAATCCAAATCCATTTCTGTCTTTGTTCCTTCTCTGGACGAACTTTATAAACTTGCCGATAATCAACAACAAGAAACGGCAGATGAATTAAAAGAGACTTTAAAGGAAGCAGAAAAATTAAGCGCGGAACTAAAGAAGATAAGTAACGATCTCAAACAAAACTCAAAAGAAATTAACTGGCAAGAAAAAGAAAGAATTGAACAGGCATCAAAGAAATTCAGCGAGTTGTTGCAAAAGACAGAAGACGCTTCTAAAAAACTTGACGAGATGAGAAAAGACCTTGTTCAGAACAACCTTCTCTCCGAAGAAACTTTACAAAAATATAACGAACTTCAAAATCTGCTCGAGCAGCTCAATAGCGAAGAATTAATGAACGCATTCAAACGAATGCAGGAAGCAATGCAGAATATGCTGCGCGATAACGTTCAGATGTCCCTCGAAGATCTTAAAGCCAACGAAGAATACTTCAGGAAAAGTCTTGAGCGAACATTGAATCTTCTTAAGCGTGTTCAGGTTGAAATGAAGATTGATGAGCTGATTAAACGCGTTGAAGACCTTTCCAATAAAGTTGAAGACCTTTCCAATAAAACTGAACAGACAAATCTTTCCGATAAAAATAAACGCGATGAGATAACAAAACGACAGGGTGACCTATCGAACGACATTTCTAATATAAAACAGGAAATGGAAAGCCTTGAACAAAAAATGAGCGAGCTGACAGACATGCCGATTGATGAAATGAAAAAACTATTAGATGAATTTGAGAAGCAAAATAACGAAGAACTATCCGACGAAATCTTAAAAGACCTTAGGCAACAGCAGAAAATGGAAGCATTAAAATCCCAGGCACAACTTTCTCAAAATATGCAACAGACTAAAAGCAACATGCAAAATCTTCAATCGGCACTTCAGCAAATTAGCCAGATGAAAACCTTTTATGATATGATGAAGATTCTCGATGACCTGCTTACACTTTCGAGAATGCAAGAGAATCTTAAGAACAATACCGGAAATCTTTCTCCACAGTCATCCGAATTAAATAAAAATTCGCGCGAACAAAACGAGCTTCAAAACAACCTGGGTAAAATATTACAAAAGATGTCGGCATTATCACAAAAGACATTTACTATAACTCCAGAAATGGGGAGGACGCTCGGCAAAGCTTATTCTGAAATGCAGCAGTCTATTACATGGATGCAAAACGGAAACCCGGCATACTCTGCCCAGAGGCAGACAGAGGCAATGCGTAATTTAAATGAAGCCGCAAGTTTAATTAAAGGGGGAATGGACCAGATGATGAGTGGCGGACAGGGTGGCGGAATGATGGGTATGATGCAGCAGTTACAACAGTTATCGCAACAACAAATGGATTTAAACCGGCTTACGCAAATGCTCAATCAGGGCAAAATGACACAGGAAATGATGGGCCAAATTCAGAGGATTGCTCAGCAGCAGGAAGTGATTAGAAAGTCATTAGAACAACTTAACAGGGAATCACAGGAAGCCGGTCAGTCCAAACGGATCGCTGCAAACCTCGAAAAAATTCTACAGGAAATGAAAGAAGTTGTTTCAAATCTGCAATCACAAAACCTTAATGATGATCTTGTAAAACAACAGGAAAGAATCTTATCAAAGCTTCTTGACGCTCAACGATCGATTAATGAAAGAGATTTTGAAAAGGAAAGAAGATCTAACACGGGACGCGATTTTGCACGGACTTCTCCGCCGGACTTGATACTTTCTACCGACGAGGGGAAAAACAAAATTAGAGACGAGCTGCTTAAAGCAATAAGGGAGGGTTATAAAAAGGATTATGAAGATTTGATAAGAAATTATTTCGACTCTTTAGGGAAAGAAAAATAGCTCTCTGTTTTTTTGTTAACCATTAATTATCTACTTGAGAAGGAGGTAATTCTAATATAATTTTACGCTGTTGTTTTACCGGCAAACTTTTTTTGTAGGGAGTTCTGTTGAGAAGTTATCTTAATAAATTTATAATCATATATATTATTGCCATCAGTATTTATGCGCAGCCGCAAATCCTACAAAACATAAGATCTATTTCACCTTCAGAGAAATATGTTGTAACTAACTGGAATTCCAATTCGGGTCTGCCACAAAATTCTATAAACCGGATTGTTCAGGATAAAAACGGTTATATCTGGGTAGCAACATACGGAGGGCTTGTTCGTTTTGACGGATTAACTTATAAAACTTTTACCGCAAGTGAATACCCGATTCTTCAGAGCGATAGAATTAATGGACTTTTTATTGATAGCAAAAACCAGTTATGGATATCCAACGAACTTGGTAAATTGATTGTCTTTGACGGTAAAACTTTTACCGATATAACCAACAAATTTTCAGATTCACATCTTAACATTTTTCAATTGACTGAAGATTCGAAAGGAAACTATTATTTATGCAGCACCAACAGGGATTTATTTTATTATTCAAATGGGACTGCAACAAAAATAAATTATTTACAGAACGGCAAGCCCATAAAAGATTTCTATTATATTTCGTTCAGCTATAAAACAAAAAACGACACCCTCTTTGCATTATTTGAAAATCAGGCAGCCCTCTTTTATAATGGAAAAATAGTTAAACAAAAATCCATTTCGCTTCCATTTGGATTTCATAATCACTGCATTTATAACGAAAACGGCATATGGATTTTATACGGACTGAGAATATATTATGCTAAAACTTTTAATGACATTTCAAATCCTGTAAACTTATTCCCCGATCGATTAATCAGCACAATGTTTATGAAGGATTCATCGATTCTTGCCGGAACAGACGACGGGGCTGTAGTTTTAGTAACAAACAACTCGCTTGAAACAATTATTCCGAAAGGTAAAATTTCTACAACTGTTTACTCGCGCGTGTTTATAGATTCTGAAAATAATTATTGGGTAGGAACACAGCTTTACGGTCTTTATCTAATACGAAAAAGATTTATTTACACTCTCGATAAAACTTTCGGCATTGAAGAACTTAACACTTATCCCATTCTTAATTCATCCGACGGAACTATCTGGATCGGCCAAAACCCCGGCCTTCAAAAAATTATTAACTACAGAAAGCTAATTACACCATTTGAAGAAATACAGCGCACAAAAGCAAAAATAATTGCATGGGCATTTACCGAGGACAAAAACAAAAATATATGGATTGGTGCTAATGGAAACGGAATATTAAAAGTAACCGGGGATAAATATGAAGAATATCTGGACAGAGATAGTTTAAGAGAAAAAGTAGGTCCAAATTTCTTTTCTGCTTTTACGGATAGATCCGGAAGAATCTGGTTCGGTTCAGTAGGCGCAGTTGTCATAAATGAAAATGAAAAGTTTCGTGTTCATTATCCCGAGCAATCAAGAAGAAATAATTACAGACAATTTATACAGGATGAAAAAGGAATTATATGGATTGCTTCTGACGAAGGGTTATTTAAATATGAAAACGATAAATTCCAGTTTATTCAAGAAGCTAACGCAAAATCTGCAAGAGCGTTATACATAGACAAGAAAAAAAGACTTTGGGTTGGTACTTATGGAAACGGACTGAGAGTTAAGGTAAATGATAAGTTTGTTACTATTACAAAAAAGAACGGACTGTTTAATGACATTGTTTCTGCAATTGTAGAAGATGGCAAAGGAAATTTCTGGTTTACTTGCAATAATGGAATTTTCAGAATCCGCGAAACAGAGATAGATAATTATCTTGAGGGTAAAAAGGATTTTCTAATTTCAATTAACTACGGGTCGGAAGAGGGACTAGCAAACATTGAGTTTAACGGCGGATGCCAGCCAAGCTGGATGAGAGATTATGAGGGTAACTTATGGTTCCCTTCATTCGGCGGTCCGGTTGTTCTGGATCTAAATTCCTTTAGAGACCTGGTTGCTAAACCAAACGTATTCGTTGAATCACTTTCATTAAAAGATACAACTTTTTACCCGGGCGAAAACATTACCCTTCCTAACGATTACACAAATCTTACTATTCGATTCAACTCTCCGTCTTTCGCTTCACCTCAAAATGTTCGATTTAGATACCGGCTGTTAGGACTTGAAGAGGAGTGGCATAACATTGAAGGGCGGCGTGAAATAGGTTATCAAAAACTTCCATATGGCAATTATGAGTTTCAGATTCTCGCTTCAGATAGCTATGGTAACTGGAGCGTTACACCGGCATCACTAAAATTTAGAATCGACTCTGTTTTCTGGGAAACTCCGGCATTCTACATCCTTATTACAATGTCGGTTATAATCGGAATTTTATTTCTATACTATTCACGAATGCAAACAGCAAAGAAAGAACATATAAAACTGGAAAAAATTATTGAGGAACGAACTCAGAGTTATAAAATTGCAAAAATAGAAGCCGAGAAAGCTGCTGTAGAAGAGAAAAAATTACGCGATAAGTCCGAAGAAGAAAACCGCCAGAAAGTTGAAATACTAAGAATTGTTAGTCACGATCTTAAAAATCCCGTCTTTGCTGTTAAGGGATTTTCTGAAATTCTCCTTGAAGAGTCACAGTTAAATCAAGACGAAAAAAATCTTATTAAAATGATCAGCGAAGCCGGGGAAAGAATGCAAGACCTGATAACCCAGCTCTTAAATTTTAGCCGGTTCGAGGGTCAAAACTTTTCTCTTGATAAAAATATTTTTAGCGTAATTGATGAAATTAACAAGGTTGTTGAACGAGTAGAACATTATGCTCAAAAAAAACAACAGACAATTGTTAAAGATTATCAAATAGAAAATGGATTTATTTTTGCAGATAACGTTCTCTTTACACAAATTATAGAAAACCTGTTAACCAATTCAATAAAATATTCCGAGCGGAATAAAAAAATAATTGTTGGCGTTAAAGAATCCGGCAATATTGTTGTTATAACTATTCGGGATTTCGGTCAGGGTTTCAGTCCTGGGGACATAAAAAATCTTTACAAACCATTTGTAAAACTCTCATCTGTTCCAACCGCTGGAGAAGCAAGCTCGGGACTCGGTCTTGCAATTGTAAAAAGATTTGTTGAATTGAACGAAGGTGAAATTAGATTGGATTCTCAAAAAGGATCCGGTTCTGTATTTACAATTGAATTCAAGCTGGCAAAGTAGTTTCGGATTAAATCCGGAAAAGTACTTCAGGCCAGAACAAACAAAAAACTTTTGCCAATCGATTTATAAATCACGGTTCCTTGTGTTTGGATACAAAAATATTTTCAGTAGAATGCAAAACCAGAATATTTCGTTACCCCCTTTTTAACTGAATATAGTTTGGACTTTTGAAAGTTTGTTTCTATTTTTTAACCAACTTGCAAACGGAAAATCCTTATGTTAGAATACCGAAACGGTCCCAAGAAATGGGCGACTATTTGTTTAATAATTACTGTTGCTGGACTTATAATGATTTTTTATCCGTTTCTCTCCGGGATGGATGGATTTGATGGCGGTTTTGCATTAATGCTTGTAGGATTAATTATTACACTAACTTTTCTTATCTCTTCTATTATATTTTTTATTCAGGGACACTCGTTGAATTGGGCAATAAAAAGCGAGGAGACATTTGTCCGGTGGAGTTATTCCAAAAATGAATGAATTAAGTATTATGAGCTTGAGTACAAAAGGGATAAGCAGGATAAAAGAATAATATTTTATATGGCTTCGGGATTTGCAATTTTCTTTGCGTTATTTTTCTTGTTATTTGTTGATGAGCCGTGG